>CAKROK010000019.1 GCA_934373295.1 uncultured Christensenellaceae bacterium
CATGAGTATGCCCCACACATCGCAGCTGACCTCCTCGCAGTAGGGAAAATAGTCCTGCGCACGCTTGCCGCGCTTGATGATACACAGGCGTTCCGGCTTGCGGATAACCTGTATGAAAATCGGTTGAATGTTAGACACGTCGATGTTCTCCTTTCTCAGTTCACGATATTTTGCACCGTAAGGAATGAAGAACGGGACGGGAACGGGATTTTTCACATAATCACTCGGGTTTAATCCAAATTCGCGGTAAAATGCCCGTGTGAAGGTGTCCGCATTTGAAAAACCTGCGTCGAGCGCCGCGTCAATGACCTTGACCTCGCCGCTTTTGAGCTGCTTTGCCGCCTGCGTGAGCCGATATTTGCGGATATACTCCGTCGGCGTCAGCCCGAGGCAGTCGCGAAACAGCCGATATGCATACCACGGTGAAAACAGCGATGCCCGCGCAAGATCGGACAAGCTGATCTCCTCCGCGTTGTTCTTTTCTATGTAGTCCTGCATACGCTGGACAGCCAAAACCTGTTCCGTCATCCCTCTCAACTCCTTACGGGAGCATTATACCGCGCCGTGAGATTTTCCTCTCGACTTTCCTTGCTATTTTTATGCCATTCATCGTGTCCAATGGGAGCTGTACCCAATCTATCCTTGTATCATCTGCCGGGGCATCGGGAACGGCGAAATTATCGCTCAACCGTCCAGATGATGCTTTCATCAGTCTTTGTTTTAAGGACAACTTTGCTGATGCTTCCATCGACGGGGATGACAACATCGAAATTGCCCGTTTCAAAAAAGCCGAATACTGTGCTGAAGCGAAAGCCGACATAGAGTGTTCCGTCCTGTTCCCCGGCATAATAGCCGCAGCAGCCCTCCGGGAACGAGCCGGGATAGAATCCCTTGATCCTCACGGTATTTTCACTAACTTCCACGCATTCAACGCCCGCGTCCCCACAGGCGCTAAAGCCCAGCAGCTTCCAACCATAGCGGCCCGCCGCAAAGACGGTGATCAGCAGCGCGGCCGCAATCAGCAGTATCATCATTGCTTTCCTGAAATTTTTCATGATCCCTCCTATAAGTTCATTGCCCGGAAAAAGACTTCCGGTAGACCGGCAGTACCAGCTTCCAGAATACCAGCCCATTTACAGGGAGCAGTACACCAAAAAGGCACCTTGCAATACATTCGGGCAACAAGAGGGCGATGCCGTTCATGTCTCCGCCGCCGAAAAAGCCGCACAGGATGCTCAGATACAGCGGATCGAGCAGCAGCAAGGCAATCGTTATGTAGTAAAGCATCGCGCGGAACAGCTTACTATGAGCGCAGCAGATGTTCTTTGCAAGCGCTGTCAGCAGGTATCCCACACATAAAGTCGCCAATGCCCCTACAATGCAAAAGATGCCGAGCTGCGTATTCGTCATGCGTTCGGCATAGGCCTCGACCTGTACCCCCAGCCCCATGAAGTTGATTTGCTTAAATACGCCGGCACACACGGCATACAAAAGGTGCGCGCCTTCGTGAATGAGATAATAAGCAACGACCGCCGCAAAAATGCCGACGATTTGCCGTATACGCTTTGACATCGTTATATCCTCCAAAATTATATCTCAAGCTCTGCTCCCGTGCGCAGATACGTCAGACGGGCGCCCATGCGGACTTTCATTTTTTCATATGCTTTCTCGCCGGTGCAGTGACAGGTATAGTAAGACGATTTGAGTTCCGCCAATGCTGCGGAAACGCTGTCAATGTAGCCGTCATTTTCATAGCGCTTCTTTTCCGGCTCGTAAAGGTGCATCCCGCCGATCACCGCCCTTGGGTCGTTACCGGAAATCGCTGTCGCACGACGGGCGATATTCACGATACCGGCATGGGCGCACCCGCAGATTAGGATTTGGCTGTCGCCGGATGTGATAATGAGATTCTGCTCATGGCAAAAATCATCGGGAACCATTCTGCCGTTTCTTTTCACAAACAGATTGCCGTCCGATTCCGGCAGCGGGAATTTCTCTGCGACATTTGAAAACAGCGTGATTTCGTCGTCTATCACATGAATGTCATCAGTAAATACAAATCGGTCTGCGGGCAGAAGTGCTCTGTCTATTCCTGCATAGAAAGGTATACCGAGGACTTTGACATAGTGCGCTTCAAACGCCTGCGGACGAATATAAATCTTTGCATTTTTGTTTTTCTCTAAAAAGAATTTCAACCCGCCGCAGTGATCTACATGGCCGTGTGAAATCACCGCCAAATCAACATCGGCAATATCCACGCCGAGCGCTTCGGCATTTTTCAGAAATAAAGCGTTCGGGCCCATATCAAATAATATCTTATGCGTTTGCGTCTCCGCATACAGAGAAAGCCCGTGCCTGCTTTTCAGCCTTGAAGACCTCGTGGTGTTTTCCAGCAGTACGACGATTTTTACCATAATTGCCGCCTCTCAAATTGTTTCGTTTTGCTTCGCCCCGCGCAGCCGGTTCAGGTTTTTAAGAACAAACGGGCTGTTTTCGGCGATGCGCCCCAGCGTCGGGCAGTCATCCATCTTAGAGCAATCCGCACAGGTATTCAGCCCATTTTCCCTCACGCAGTTATGCACAGGACAGAGCTTGTCGCAAAAAGGCGTCTTTGCGCCGTCAATGCGGCAGCCGGTGCAGTTTATCATATCAGATGTGATTTTTATCCCGTTGAGCTTTGTCCACAGGGCGGCGGTTTTTTCGCGCAGGGCGTCGTCATCTGTAATCGTTGCGATTCTCGCATCGCACTTTTCGCAATCCAGCCCACAGCAGCCGATCAATATGTCCGTGTCTTTCATAGTTGCCTCCATAAATTAGAATTTGACGGTTAAATCAGTGTAAACAAATATCCGACCACAGGTCCTGCGAATATCGCAAGGTATATGAACGTAATCCAAGGCTGATAGTCCACATAGAACTCTTTAAAAGATAAACTCCACGGGTGTTTGATAATCACCCAGCCGAATACATCAAATACAATGCAGACCCCCGCCCATATCGCGCCCGTGATCAAAGATTCGGTTAAAGTCGGCTGTGCAAGACCGCCCATATACAGCCAACCGAAGAATGAAAACAGAATTATATTGTAAAGCGGATGCCACGGCTTTGTTTTCTCATAGCCCTCGCCCATACCGTTCTCGTCCATCGGCTTCATTTTCAAAACATAAATATTAAATACGGTGTGAAAAATGCCTACACACGTTACAATGGCGTAGGACACCCAAAACCACAGCATTGACATTCCAAAGTTCTGCATATAATTTTTCTCCGTCAAATTTCGATTCATCTATTACACATCATCATACATCCGTGCATTTGTAGTCGATACCGGCAAGGCGCGCCTGCCTGCATAGATCTTTAGTTTGCAGCTTATAGCTCCTGCCGTCCTTGATGAAGTGCGTCCCGCATTGACGGAACTCGAAATCCACCTGCTTGCGGATGCACTGCTCACGGATGTCCAGCACCCAGTCATAGTCAAGCGGTCTTGCGTCCCTGTCCGACTCCCCGCCGACGACGACCAGCTCCACGCCGTCCAAGTACGGCTCCAAATTCACGCGCTCGATAAGCGGCTGCGCGGTGATGCACTTGTGCTTGATGGGAAGCGTTCGAAAAACAGACAGCTTTTTATCAGCATTGCGCTGATTTTCAACGGTACAGCACACGGTTACATTCTCATATCCGTCCGCCCAATCATCGGGCATACACCGAGAAAACCGTTCAATGCGCTTTGTCAGAAAGAGAAAGGTGCAGTCCGACCGCTCCCTTATCATCTTCCAGCATTCACCGCGCCATGCATCGGCTTCTTCGATGAGAAAGTCAGTGGAAAAGCCCAGATACACAAGCCCGGATTTCATCTTATAGCCGCCCTTTTTGAGCTGCGCTGTCGGCTTATAAAAGTCATTCGTCCTGACTATCATGCCCGTATCGACGCCCCGTTTGGCGTCCCCCTTATGTATGTAGCAATGCAGACAGCCCTCGCTGCACTTTTTACATCCGCGCCACGGATTCCACATCGGCATGGTTTCACCCTCCTATTTTTAATTTAAATACTCTTTTTCCGATTTTCCCGATAGCCGCGGCATTTACACCTGCATCGCCTCGTCGAGCCGCATAACGGTGCAGCCCTTGTTTTCATAATACGCGAGCATCTCGGGCAGCTTCTTTTTATCGTAGCTCGTGATGCAGTCCGACAGCACGCGAACGGTGTAGCCGCTTTTTCTCATGTTAAAGCATGTGGACTTGATGCACGCCGTCGCGTCCGCACCGACGATGTAAAATTCTGTAATCCCATTTTCCCCGATAAAAGCCGCAAATTTCTCGCTTGTCAGCGCGTTGCTCTTTGACTTCGTAAAGATATGGTCGGATACAATGTCCAGCTCCGGCACCAACTGCGCGCCGTGTGTTCCCGGCTTGAACGTCCGCGTCCCTGCGGACAGGTTGTTATGCTGAATGTAGACGACCCACAGCCCCTTTCGGACCGCCCAATCGATCGCCGCATTGACTTTTTCTATGATTTCCCTGTAGTTTTTCGTGATGTCGTTTTGCAGGTCTATCACGACCAACGCGCTGTTTTTCATAGTGGTTCCTCCTTGCTTTTTATTTCCTTAAACAAAAAACGCAGCACAAACCGATTTTCTCGAATTGCACTGCGTCTAAGCGTTTGGCATTTTGATTTCTTCAATTTTTCCGTCCTTGAAACGAATCACGCAGGTGTATTTGCACTTTGGGCAGAATAGCGGAAAATCCTCTAACACCGTGTGCGGCCGTATCTGTATTCTCGTTTTGCCGCCGCATCTGGGGCAGCAAAGCCAATCCAATTTCGAGGTCTGCCCCATTCGCGCCGCCTCCAACCGCAAAGGGCCGTCCAATGATCTCGTCATGCCATTTCCTCCTGCGCTGCCAATATTGCGCCTCTGTACGCCCTATCCAAATGAGAATTGATAAGCTCCTCGTCGTATTTCAGCGAATTGTTGGCGATAATGCTTGCATACCCGTGGGCAAACAGGAAAACAGTCAGGAAGATATTTTTGGTGCGCTCCATATCGACGCCCAGGCTTCTCTGCATAGCCGAAAGAACGGGGATAAGCTCCTCGGCATCTATCAGCTCAAGCAGGGTGTTTCCGCTAAAATAATCCGACTGAAAAAGGAAACGGAACAAATGCGGCTCCTCGATCGCAAAGCGGATATAATTCATCCCTATCCCCAGCGCAGCACCCTTGGGCGGTTTTTTCATATTCATCAGATATTCCGAATGATAGATATCCGCCTTCGCATAGACCGCCCGCTTCAATTCCTCAATCGTTGAAAAATGATACATGACGGGCTGCGTGGAGCAATGCAGCCTTTCCGAAACAGTCCTTGCGTTGATGTTTTCAGCGCCCATTTCACGGGCAACCGCAAACGCCGCATCAACTATCATTTCTTTTGTGACTTTCGCTTTCGCGGGCATATTCTCACCCCCAATATATAATCAGAGTTATTTATAACTTGAATTATATATCAGAGAACAGAATTTGTCAATTCGGTCAAATCAAAATATACAAGATAACCGAATTGCATTTTCATGCGATTGTGCTTTGCCTATCTGTATCTGTTTTTTCTGCCCGCTTTGTTGATTTTTGAAATTTCCTTGAATTTCGCCCGCTTGGCTTCCATATATCGGCTGTTGTCCGCCGCATAGTCGTTTTCGGCTTTCAGCTTACGATAGGATTCAAGGCGGGCTGCGTCAAGCGTTCCGTCCTCAAGCGCCCTCAGCACGGCGCACCCCGGTTCTGCGGTATGCGTGCAATCGGGATATTTACACGCGCGAGACAGCTCTTCAATGTCCGCAAACGCCGTATCAATGCCGCTGTCGCTGTCCCACATGCCAAGCTCGCGCATACCGGGCGTGTCTATCGCAAAAGCACCGTTTGGGAGTGTTATCAGCTCCCGATGGGTCGTTGTATGCCGGCCTTTATCGTCGTCCCCGATTTCGCGGGTGGCAATTCTATCTGTGCCTGTCAGTTTATTTATGAGCGTGGACTTACCGACGCCGGATGAGCCTATGAACGCCACCGTCTTGTCCGGCAGTATATACTTCATAACCGCCTCATAGTCTCCCTCCAACGAGGATATCGCCAGCACATTCGCGCCCGATGCGGCATTTTGCGCCTCGGCTATCTTGCTTTCCACATCATCGCAAATATCCGATTTCGTCAAAACCACCACGGGGGCCGCCCCGCTGTCGTATGCAACGGACAGATATCGCTCCAACCGCCGGATGTTAAAGTTGTTATTCAGCGACATGCAGACAAAGACTGTATCGATATTGGCGGCGACGACCTGCTCATGCTTTCCCGTGCCCGCCGCTTTTCGCATAAAGCAGCTCTTTCGCGGAAATAGTCCCGTAATTACGGCATTGTTCTCATTCTCCGGCCATTCGGCAATGACATAATCCCCGACCGCCGGATAATCGGAAACCGTTTGGACCTCATACCGGTATTTACCGGAGACGACGGCCTGCTTTACCCCGATTCCGCTCTGAATTATATACATTCCCTTTTCCTGCGAGATCACTCTCGCCCGCAGCTCATTCATGCTTGTGCCTCCCTATCTGAAAATAAGTTGCTTTAAACCGGCAAAACCTTTTTTTACGTAAAAATTTCCATTAAATGCGAGCGGCGGCGCAAAATCCGGCATCATTCCGCGCGCTCCAGCGCTGCAATATCCCCCGATTGAATGATAGGAATATTGCGCTTTATCTTTTCTCGCTCCCAATCCCACCAGTGCAGGGCCTCCAGCTTATCTATCACGGCATCGTCAAACCGTTTGCGTATGGTTTTTGCCGGAACACCGCCCACAATGGTATATGGCGGCACGTCCTTTGTCACCACGGCGCGCGTGCCGATAATCGCACCGTCGCCGATTTTTACGCCCGACATAATGACGGCCTCATAGCCCACCCACACATCATTGCCGATCACTATATCTCCCTTGTTGTCCCATGCGTCGCAGATGTTTTTCGCGTCGAGATCCCATTCGTCAAAGAAAATAGGGAAAGTATATCCGGCCAGCGACTTCATCGAATGATTTGCGCTGGTGAACAGAAATTTTGCGCCGCATGCGATCGAACAGAATTTGCCTATTTTCAGCTTGTCTCCGTTTATAGGATAGTGATAGAGAACGTTGTTCTTCTCAAAATCACAGGGATCATGGACGAAATCGTTGTAGATAGTATACTCTCCAACCTCGATATTCGGGCCTGTGATCACATTTTTCAAGTAAACCGTCTGCTTATCGTGCGGACGAGGATAGATATTGTTTTTCATTTTCTTTTCTCCTGTATAGGACATCTGCACATCGGCATTCCGGCTTCTGTCATTCTCTGTCATTGCGCCACTTTTTGCATTGCTCGATTCTTGTGCCATTATCACTTTGCTCCATTTCATAAGCAAAAGCGTGCAACAAAGGGCAAACAAAATCGCCGCATTCTCCGCAATGCCGCAGCCCTTTCTTTTCACAGCATGATTTAACGGGGCAGCTGTCTGCCCAGAAGGGCTTGTCCATATTCACGCACCCTTTGCATCCCATTGTCTTACGGAAGCTGCAATCGCTGCATAATAATCCACATCTCGACTCTACCATAACAGTATTTCTCCTTTTCAGAATTGCCGTCCTTTTTTCACTCCCCGTAAATGCGCATCACGCATCACATTTTGGGCGGCAGTGCGGCATTTTTTGATCTCATGCAGAACAGGTGAATGCCCAGCGCGGCATTAAACCCCGTCGCCGCAAACACGCTGAAGCGTTCCACAATCCCGAAGTATTCGGCGGGTACAATTTTCATGCCCATTGCGCCGACGAGCATCATGCCGAGCGCAACGCCCGCACATACGCCGTAAGAACGGCAATCCCTGCTTTTGGCGCCGGCAATTATAATAACGGTCAGCGATACGATGGACAGCAGCACCACCAAAGCGGTGATGACCATATGCATCACATCCTGAAACGCTCCCGCATAGCCGCTGTCACTCAGCGGGAACATCCGATAGCCCACGGCGGATATCCATTCCATCACGGCGAACATATATATCCCCAAACGAAGCAGCCTGGTTTTCCGTCCCCGGATACCGATGCATACGACAGTTGCACAAGTGACCTCACACACATTGTAAAGTGCGCTGAGCTGATTCCATAGCGCCAGCGACGGCGCATTGGCGGCGGAAAGATCGCTTACCGCCTGCGCCATCCAGTTATAGCCGGGATATGCAAGCGGCGCAAGCACCACCGCCGCCGTGTACG
Source organism: uncultured Christensenellaceae bacterium (assembly GCA_934373295.1). GTDB lineage: Bacteria > Bacillota > Clostridia > Christensenellales > Christensenellaceae > HGM11616. The sequence continues at coordinate 8,281 of CAKROK010000019.1, forward strand.
AAAGAAAGCTGACAACGCCCAACAGGCCCAGCTTTTGTATAAGAGATTTTTTCATGATTTTCCTCCTGAAAAAAGGCGCAGTACTCGACCGGCGAAATAGCGGTCAGCACTGCGTCTTTGCGTCTGGCTGATTGATGATTTCTATGCTAAAATTCCGCGCATTGATGATGCGCTCCTGTTTACATTTCGGGCAAAACAAGGGGAAGTCCCTCAGCACCGTCTTTCGCAGCAGCCTCAGCCGCGTTTTTGCGCCGCAGATGGGGCAAAGGACCCATTTTTCATCCATCTCACTCATTTTTCTTCACCTCTCTGCGAACGACCTCCATGAACCATGCGAAAAAAGAGCCGCACATGGTTTTGAAGCTTGTCCAAACACTCGTCTTCCCTTTGCGGCTGGCGGTCACAAACGCCGATGAGTGTAATGACCGGCGCGACATACATCATCGCCAGCGCATACGGATCCTCTGCGCAGATTTCTCCGCAGGCTATCAGTGCGCTGAAAATATCGGCGTGATAGCTCACTATGCGCTCCACATACCGCTTTGAATAGAGCGCCGCAAGCTCCGGCGAGCGGAATTGCTCAATGGTCATCATTCGGCGAAACCGACTGATCGTATCGTTGTGCAGAGAATACTCAAAGATCTGCCGCACCTTTTCAAACAGCGCATTTTCCGTGATCTCCATAAATATCGGAATATCTCTTTGCACATTCTGAACATGAATATCGATCTTATCAGTATCTTCCTCATACTGCGCCGCCGTGGATTCCACAATAGCATCGAAGATCGCCTGCTTGCTTGGAAAGTGATTGTATAGCGAGGGCGCTTTAATGCCCACCGCTTTTGCGATCTCGCCCACGCTGACGGAATCATACCCCTGCGCAGAAAACAGCTCCAATGCTTTATTCAAAATCCTCTGCCTGGTATCCTCCTGTTTCACATCCGCACCTCACTAACTAACATTCGTTAGTTATATTATAATAGCTTTTTTTGAAATGTCAAGCAGAATAATCGACAGAAATATTTATATTCCTCCTTCAAAAGATGTATGGAAACAGCCTGTATGTGCCGTGCATGTATTCTGTATATTCCCTGCCGAATTGTGCTTTCAGCGCCTTTTCCTCCACTCGTATCCTTATACCGTAGCAAATCATGCAGCAGAAAAAGACAAGGCAAACAGCGGCAATATTTCTAAACGCCAGAGCAACGCCCAGCAAGCTAAGTATGCTCCCCGAATACGCCGGATGACGAACCGTATGATATGGACCGGATGTGATCAAATGCTGCCCTGCCGCCGTCTGTACATGAAGTGTAAAGGCTCTTTTCAAGATCAACACGGCACTGATACGAATCACAATCCCCGCCGCAACAAAAACAGTTCCAATATCCGAAACGAACGGAGAAAAAACCAACCGCCGAAGCGGCGCCGGCGCAGCTTGACTGACGGAGCAGACGCTGACAAACAGGCAAACGGCAAAGTTGCCATACAGCAGCCACTTTGTTCCGCAGTCGTGCTTTGCGGCATGTTTGCCGCGATTGCGCTGCATCGTATAAAAGAAAATAAACAGCTCTGAAAGCAGCAGACACACAAATACGGCATGAAAAGCATAATACTCCCACAGGCAGCGAAATTTAGTCGGATCACCCACAGCTCTCACCCCTTTCTCAAAACATAGGAATTATCCCGTCAAAATGCGCCCTTTTTTCTAAAAGCGGCCCTTTTGCCCCCATGGTAAAGGCAATGTCGCTGCTGCGTATGCAGAGCAGCCGTATTTCCGGCTCCAGATGCAAAAATGCCATCATTTCATCCGTCAGCCTGATCTCGCCCGCCGCTGAGACAGCGGTCCAGCAGTACGCGCGCCCCTTATAAGGAACAAAAGTACCGTCAGGGACTTCATAATGCAAAAGTTCCGGTGTTTCGGTCAGGATATGCCCCAGCTTTGACGGCAGGAGCAGCCCCTGCCGCGTCACGCAGAAGCCACCCGTAATTTTGCTTCCGGTAAAAAGATAGACCTTCCCTTCCGAAGCAATATGGTATTCGTCCGCGGCCTGCGGCGGCAGCTGCACCCGTCCATCGGAGTGTATCACCGATTCTCCGAAAATAAATTTTCCGCCTTTATTCATTTGCGGCATAAAATCACTTCCTTTTCGCTTTAGAGAATTATCCGTGCGATTTCCATCGCCACGATCTCCAGCACCGCCGCAGTCAACACGTCCCCAAAATAGAGCTTCATATTTCCCTCTCTTCCTGCGCATATTGAATGATGATTATTCCGCATGTCCCGCAGCAGCGGGCAGGAATGCTCGTTCTGCCGCCGATTTTCAGCCCTGTCAGCTTCACAAAGCCGTCTTTGTTTTTGGCATTTTCAAACGCACCCGGCACTTCCTTCGCAAAGCTGAATGCACCGTCCTTGCTGCCAAATAAATAGCCCTTTTTCATTTCTTTTCCGCATTTCGGACACACCATGACAGATTCCCCCCAATTCTTATTGCCGCGCGCTGCACCAATCGAGCACGGCGCTTAAATTCTCTATTTTTACCCGTTCTCCGCCATGGAGCATCATGTCCAGCATGTCGTCCTCCTCCGGCGTGCGGTCTGTCTTTGCGGCAAGGCTCTTGCCCACCGTTTTGACCATGATCTCCATCATGAGGCGATAAATGCCATGCAGCTTTTTCACATCAAAGTTCCCTTGCAGTGTAAACAGCGGAATACTCGCCGGAACAGCCGCCTTTTTGCGCACGCTTTCTGTTTGCGTTCCGGTTTGTCCCATGCCGACAGCGCAAACCGCTCTTACACGATAGCGCTTGGCGGCATCGGCATAGCCCTTTATGCTGCCCGCCGTGATCCATCCGAGGTAAATGACCTCTGCTCCGGTCGGGATGACATTTTTCGCCCGAGTAAGCGAGCACATGGGAAGTCCGGTTTTTTGCGCCAACAGCTTGGCATATTGCTCTGTGCTGCCGGTATTTGTGGTGTAAATTATTGCGTTCATAATATCCTCTTTTCAAAAAATAAGGCGCAGCGTACGATCGGCTTTGCGATCAGCACTGCGTCTTAGCGTCTGGCTGCCTGGTTTCAATGATAAAATGCTTGGCGTCGATAATGCTTTCGCGCTTGCATTCGGGGCATAATACCCACTGTTTTTCTTCTATGATTTCTTTCATAATTTTGTTCCCGATTTTTTGTAGTCACATTCGATTTTCGCAATAAAGCGGTCAATGTGGTCGCTCAGCATCGGCGCAATGCTTTCTTTTTCGTCCGCTCCGTCGTAAACGCTGTAAAGCAGGAACATCGGCCCGTAAAACTCCAGCGCCAGCTGCATAGCTGTCTCATCAGAATCCGTCAGCTTTCGAAAAATCGCCGCCATATACTCGGTTGGACCAATCGCAAGATAATCGCGATAAAGCTGCGCGAGCTTTGGATCACGGTATTGCTCCAGCGTCAGCATCTTCCGAAAATTTGATGAAAAATGCCCTTTCGTCCAATGGTCAAACTGCGCCATGCCGTATGCGCGAATCTTTTGGATAGGCGTGTGCAGATACGCTTCCGCAAAGCCGTCCGGCGACGTTTCCGGCATTTCATATTCCTCGGCGCGCTCATAATCCATTTTGTTCATCCGCTCCACAATGCTGTCAAGTATCTCCTGCTTGCTCGAATAGTGCTTATACAAAGCGCCTTTGGTTATTCCCAATTCTTTGGCAATATCGCTCATAGAAGTTCCTAAATATCCGTTCTGCGCAAATAGTTCAAGCGCAGTTTCCAATATGCGCTCCTTTGTATCTCCAGCCATGCTCTCGCTCCTAAATCATAAGTAACCGTTCGGTCACCATTATTATAGTAACCGCTCGGTCACTTGTCAAGAGCTTTTTTATTTTTTCAAAAATTGTCGAAACAATCGAAGAGACGCCCGCAGCCAGCTTGCTGCGCCTCGTCCGGTGCTTGGAAGCATCATCATTCTCGCCTATACTCGTCCATTTCCGCAGAATCAAGAGGAATATCATTTTTTATGATATTCCGCGTTTTAAGCTCTATTTTACACGCAAGCCTCCGACCGACATTGCCGTTTAAGCAAGTCTCATAGATAAACAGATAATTGCCGGATACATCCGCCGCGAAATCTTTAAGTTCTGCGTCAAAAATCCGGCTGCGGCTTTTGTCGCCAAGCTGCGTTTCATAAATCCCGAAATCGTCCGCGGAATACACCGCACCGTCATAAACGCATAATACGCTCTCGCCCTTTTCGCACTCATATATCAATTCGCTTTCGCGCTGTGCAAATGAAATTTTATACAGCTTTTCTCCCAAAATCTCCGGCTCTTTGTCCTTTATCTCCCTTTGATTTTGGATAACGGCGTATAAATCACCGCCCGATTTAACTATCCCCGTGATCTCGTCTCGTTCATCCGTTCCGGATATCGAAAACGCCCCGAAATATGCGCTAAATTCCCTTTCGAACGCGAGAATTTTAATACTGCCGATTTGTGAGTTACTGTAGGCGTAGTAGACCGCCTTTTCATCCGAATATACGGTCATCAGCGTCTCATATGCCGCAGTGGATTTCCGCGTCAAGAGGACCTCGCCACTTTCATCCGCAAACGATGGCGAAAAGAGCGTGGTCCCATCTCCGTTTATGGAAATCGCTTCGAGTTTCCCGTAAAAACTGCGGTATATCGTGAGTTTCCTCTTCAGCATCTCCTCCTTTTCCTCATCCGAAAGAACGCCGCTCAAATCATCATGCGAGAATATGTCATTAAAAGAGATCTCCGCCTTCTGCATTTTTTCCGCTTCCCTTAAATCGACTTCTTGTCTCTTTGTCAAATCGTATATTTTTTCATTATCATAAATACCCTTGTTATATAAGACAACCGCCGTATTATCCGATGAAACGCAAAAGTCATATACATCCGCCTCATCATCCACGAAATCCGCAGGCAACGGCGCGGATATATCGGGGGATTTTACGTAAAGAGTATGCGTAGGCACCTCTGTTCCCGGATACATCGTGCGGTTGTTCATGTCAAAAAGCCCGACAAACATAAGCGTTCCGTCGTTTAAAATGCATAGCGAGGTTATATCGGGATTATACACCTCCGCCCTGATATCCAAGCCGTCCTCCTTCATGCTGTATATTCCGCTTGCGCCCAGCTCATTTGAAACGTAGTATATCCGTCCGTCGTGATATGCGGCGGCCATACCCTTTCCCGAAAAATCATTTTGCTTATAGCAGACCTCCGCTCCTCCCGTCCTTAAAGAGCACGCGCATATACAAATAATTGTTATTAATATACATGTCGCTGCGGCAAAAAGTCTCCTCACATTATTTTCCTCCAAACTTCCAGCTGCTTTGTTGCTTTAGCTTATGGAGCTGTTCCTGATATGCATAAATATCATCGATTTTCTGCATATTATACCGCAAATCTCCGTCTTTAGCGTATCTATTCGCGATCACGGCATAACTGCTAATTTCCTTTTTATCGACATCCTGCACATTTAAAAGGTACAGTTCATTTCCGTTGCCATCTGTCGAGACCGCCCAAACATCGCGCATATTCAAGCCCGATTCAGCGCATTTTATTTCAAGTTCATCGTATATATATTCCGATTTAAACACAAACCTTTCCTTTTGAGCGCTCGATATGACCGAGCATTTTTCGATTTTCAACGGCATATCCCAGTCATTCGCTTTTTTGAGCGCACTCGCCTTATCCCCCATTTTGGTTATGGGGTATTTTGAAAGGACAAAGCAGGTATCCTCATAGAAAAATGTATCCTCTCCGTCGCACTTTTGGATTATCGCCATGCCGTATGTCCACAAGTCATACGGCGCATACGTATCGTTTTGGAATTTGAACGACATCATCTGTCTGCCGTATTTGTCCTTTTCCAGAGGCTTGCACTCAAAGCACTCCGCAATGCCAAGACCACAGAGGTTTGAGTATTTCACAACTAACTGCCCGCTTCTTTCCGCATTGTTAAAACAACCGAAACAGCAAAACAGCAATGCACTCATAAGAATAATAAAAAATGGTCTTTTAAATAAACGCGGTCTCATGTTTCACCTCCAGCCTTTTAATTTAGCCTCGTATGCTGCACCTGCCAAATAATACATTGCACTATCACCGTACTCCGGCGTATGTCTGCTTCTGCTCACGCCGCCAAAGTCATCAGCACCTCGCTCCCACGGTTGATTGTAATAATAGATTTGCGGGTTGCGATGTTTGAGAGATGGTAGAGCAATATACTCCCAATATGCCCGCGGTCCAAGAATTTCTTCCTGAGCCAAATGACCTCTTTCGTGGTTTAACACATTTTCAGTTTTGTTTATTTCCTCAGTAACGTTTCGATTTAAGAATATTGTTCCCATAATAGCGCAGGAGGTAATACTATCGCCAAAGACATCTGAAAGCGAATGACGAATTACCAACTTCCCTTTATATGCCGAAATGTAATTTGAGGCTATAACAACTTCGCCGTTTGTGTTAGTAATATCATAGTTTTCTAAATCCCTTAAAAGCTTTCCTTCGTCAACAAATGGTATTGTGGACAACGCGGCCAATTTTGTAAAATAGTCCCCTTGTTTTTTGAATTGATCCGCATTCTCGCGATAATAATTATGTGTAGATCTTGCCTGCTTTATCTTATTACTTTTTGCCTCATCTCCTCCAAAATTCCATGCGCCCGCCTCGATTATTCTATTTAATTCTTTTTCTGCCTCTAATGCCTTTTTATTAAATTGGTCTGCTAAACTATACGAGGAATTTGCAGCTCTCAAATAATTTATATACTTCGAGAAATGCCCCGTCGGATCCACCATATTCATCGGATTATTCCCGCAATAGCTGTAAAGATGCTGTGTCCACGGGTCGTAAGGATTGCCGGAATAGGTGTCTTGGGTTAGGAAGGGGCATCACCCCTCCCAACCGTTTTGATCTTTAATTCTCGCCAACGTTTCGTTACTGTTATGAATATCATCTATCTTGAGCAGCTGTGTTTCGGGGTCATATGTTCCGTCAGGGTTTACTATCATAAGATAGTATTCGTCAACACCGTTATCTGCGAAAGTCGCGGCAATGTATATCATCTGGCCGTTTGTGCTTTTATCGACCCATTTAGTCATCATTTTACTGCCTTTAGGTAAATAAACACCATTTTTCGCAGTTTCTCCCGTTCCTTCAACTATATCTACATTGTAAAAATCAGATGGAACAAGTGTATATTCATTATTTAAGGGGCGATTTATACATTTATCCTTGTCAAACGGCAGTTCCCAATCATTATCCCTCTTTAGTTTCTCTATTATTCCCGAATTACAATCGCTGTAATCATCAACTACTTTGTAGCAAATGTTGTCATAATAGTAAACCTTTCCATTCTCGTTTTTTTGAGAAATAGCTATTGCGTCGATGCCAAATCCATCCCCGATATGCACACCGATAAGCATTCTGCCTTGTGAATCCTCATCGTATTTTTTAGCTTTAATCAGATTGCCGTCATTTATATATGCGCCCGGTATGGCGTGACAGGAAAGCGAAGCGCCCACAACTCTTTGCTCTGGTTGGTTTAAAACGCAGCTGCTGCATGATAAGAGAACAAATATAATAAAAACTATAGTCAAGTGCTTTTTCATTTAGATAACCCCTACTTTCTTCAACCAAATCTACGACTAACATTCTTCGCCAAAGCGTCATATAGCACACCTTTAATATGAGTTTCTGAATCGTAATTCCGAACATTCGGATAATTAGTAGCAACTCCACCATAATAATCCGCCCAATATTCCCACGGTTGATTATAATAATCGCCAACTAATGTACCATTTGCCGATTTAGAATAGCCAATCAATGAAGGAACTATGACAAATGCAGTATAACCTATAACTCCATAATCATTGAATTGCTGTGTATGCCCATATTCATGCATTACAGTAATATTATTAGAGTTATCTCTGTTTAAAAACACAACCCCATATGCAGCGCACGATGTCGTATTCGGAATGCTATGTCTGATGTATAGCTGGTTTTTGTATATTGAAAAATAATGTGATTCCAATACTGTATTTTCATCCGCATTACTAAAGTCAAAATTATCTATATCCTCCTTTAAATTTTCCTCGGCTGTCTCTCGTCGTTCTTTCGCCAGGTTGGCAAACCTCACCGCCTGTTTTGTATATTGCAGCGCCGTTTGCAGGTATTCGTTGTATTCATGGCGCTTTTGCGTGAGCAATGTGCTCTTTGCCTGATCTCCGCCATATAGCCACGAGCCGTTCTTGTTTATGGTTTGTAATTCATCCCATGCCTTTTTCGCCTTTTTTGTATAAATATTCGCCTGTTTATACGAATCAAGCGACGCCTTAACATATGTGAGGTATTCCGCAATATGCCCCGTCGGATCCACCATATTCACCGGATTATTCCCGCAATAGCTGTAAAGATGCTGCGTCCACGGGTCGTAGGGGTTGCCGGAATAGGTGTCTTGGGTTAAAAAGCGGCCTGTCGCGGGGTTATAGAACCGCGCGTTCATGTATTGCAAGCCGGTGGATAGGTCGCTCACGCTTCCGGCATAGGTTATGTCGTTAATAAAGCCGTTTTCCGTCGTTTTTTCAATGTTTCCGAACTCGTCGTAGGTGTAGTCCTTTACCCTCTTAGCGCTCGGGTCAAAAATGCTAAGCCTGCTTTCTAATTCGACGCTTTTTTATAAAACGCAATACACCAATCAAAACTGTAATCGGCACACCAATCAATATAATGATATCCAACAATTCGCTGAACAGATAAAATAGTCGATTATGCTTTTCAGCCTTTTCACTTATCGATATAATGGTCTTTTTACTGCCATCTTTTTCTATAACAGCAATCTTAGCATAATCGTAGCTAAATCGCGGCGTTATCACTTCCGCAGAATACGTTTTTCCCGATATTTGTTGAACCGGAACAGCGTCGGAAACAGGATATTCGTATCGTCCGATGATATCACATTCAAAAGAAACCTCTATTATGCAGCTTGCCCTGACGTTCATTATTGATGCATTTGAATTTATCCAACCTGTATATGCGTTTCCACTACAATAAAATGAATATCCATAGATAAAGTTTCCATTTTCATCAAAAACGCAAATGCACTTGTTTGGATTCGCTTCTATTGAAAAAAATGTGTGTTCACTGTAGCTGACAGCAATTTTGCCATCATCAGCGACTTCAAAGCTGCTTATATATCCATTTTCCGGTGGAGCGACAACAGGCTTTATATTATAGTATTCATCGAGCGAGCTTATAGCATCATCGGCAAGCTCATCTGGCTCTGCCTTGCTTATATCCACCGCATACGTATTAATCGGCAGGATCAATAATACTAACATAATTATAAAAAACCTAATAACCGATTTATTATACATTTTTCACCCCCATAGCTTAAAACCGCGTGTTGTGTATGTGTTCGATCTTCCTGCCCCGATAGACAATCCATCCGAATTCGGCCATGAAAGACCACCTATGATTATCTCAAACCCATTATAATCCTTTCCTCCTACTCCGTCATCTCCATCTGATGTCAGGAAATTGACGCCGCCTGTTCCGGCAGCTATAAATGGAATCAGTTTGGTGAATGACCCTCCAATCGCTCCTCCCTCTCCATCAAGGTCAGAACTCGTCCTTGCATTCCAAAATGAGTAATATGTATTGGTTGAAACTCCCAACGATGGAATAAAGCTGAATGAACTGCCGTCTGATTTTTGAACAGCCCCATTCCCGTACTTATCAATAGTAAAAGTCCACCTATGTTCGTATGTATAGAACAACAGTGAAACTGTTAAAGTTTGACTCTTTTGAAATACAAAACCATTTTCTTCCTCTTTTGCCTTTTTCACCGACTCCTCCCTCGCGGCGGCATCTGCGGCCGGAAGCAGGCTCATAAAGTAATCGCCCTGTTTTTCAAAACAGTCGGCATTTTCTTTATACGATTTATACTGCGTCCATAGCGAATTTGCCCTGCGTTTTTTGTTTTCCTCCCCTCCGAAGTAGCTGGCGTCCGTTGCCATTACAGATTTATACCTGTTATACGCATCATTTGCCTTCATTCCGTATTCTATGCTGTAGCCATACGAAACAGCCGCCGCATCTCTTAAACGAGAATACGCTACCGAGAAATGCCCCGTCGGATCCACCATATTCACCGGATTATTCCCGCAATAGCTGTAAAGATGCTGCGTCCACGGGTCATAGGGGTTGCCGGAATAGGTGTCCTGCGTTAAGAAGCGTCCGGTCGCGGGGTTATAGAACCGCGCGTTCATGTACTGTAGGCCGGAGGATAGGTCGCTCACGCTTCCGGCATAGGTTATGTCGTTAATAAAGCCGTTTTCCGTCGTTTTTTCAATGTTTCCGAACTCATCGTAGGTGTAGTCCTTTACCCTCTGCGCGCTTGGGTCAAAAATGCTCTGCACGCTGCCCCGCGCGTCATAGCAGTAGAAATAATACTTGTTCGCATACTCATTTTGCTGCGCCTCGTCCGGTGCCTGGAAGCGCTTTGACGCTATCACATCGCCGGCAAGGTCGAGTATGTTCTCCGTTTGAAGGACGTTTCCGGCGTCCGTCGTATACAATAGAGAATCCCCCGAATAGTAGAATTTCGTCGTCTTTGCGTTGCTCGCACTATTGCTGTTTTCGACGCGCTCTATTCGTTTTCCTGCTGCGTCGTAATTATTATTCGTCCTTTCGCTCACCGGCTGAATCGCATCAAGGTCTTGAACTCCCTCCAGCGCGGGCAGGCTCTGCGCATTGACGGATGTCAGCAGATCGCGCAGGTCATAGGTATAGCTGGTCGTCAATTCTATGTCCTTTGATTCAACGACATTCCCGTTTGAATCCTTTAACTCTAAAGTTTCGTATTTCTTCTCGACCGTCTGATCTCCTCTTGCATTATATTCAAAAGTTGATACCACCTTAGAACCCTTCTTAATTTCCAAAAGCTGATCGAGCGAATTATACGAGTAAGTGAGAGTTACGCCGTCCTTTTTCTGTGACATCCTGTTGCCCACCGCGTCATAGGTATAAGTCGTGGTATTGTTGGCGTCTGTAGCCGTGACCAATCTGCCTAATGAGTCATAAGAATATGTCTTGCTGAGCATACTCGACGTAGTTGGGTCGAATATGCGTTCCTCTGTTATGTTGAAGTTTTTGTCGTATTCAAGAATATACCCGTCGATCTTCTTTTCCGTGGATTTCGCCGTGTCGCAATTTGTCACGACAAGCTCTTTCAGCGCTCCAAACCCGTTATACGTGTAATCGCTGCGAATATATCCCCCCGAAGAGCCTTCAAAGTCCCTATAATCATTTATTTTTGAGATATTTCCGCCCGCCGTGTAGGTATATTGCCTTACGACATCACCCCCGAGAGAGACGCTCGCCAACTGCCCATTGGAATTATATCCGTAGCTTATCGTCTGCATTCCCGTTCCCGATGCGGCGACTCCCGACTGGTTGTCCTCTTTAGGATAGCTTATCAAAACGAGCTGATTTGCGATGTTGTACGTATAGTCTATCGTAAGCGCGCCTACGCCGTCCTTTCCCTGCGTCTTCTGGATGATCCTGTCCAACTCGTCATAGGAATATTCGGTAATATGCGTTCTGCCCCCTTTTGTTACGCTTTCGTTCGTGACGTTTCCGTTTGCGTCATAGGCATAGCTCAGCCTATAGGTCGAATTATTTTCGCCGGCTTCAAAGTACTTCGTCTGTTTAAGCTGCCCTAACTCGTCGTATTCGTTTTTCTCCCTACTGCCGTCGTTTCTTTCAATCTCGAGCAATCTGTTATTCTCGTCATAGCTGTATGATGTAATCATGCTCGCCAACCCGAGAGAACAATCCTTGACCTTGCGCCCGAATACGTCAAACCACGTCTCATCCACGTTTTTCTTTGCATCAGTGACCCTGTTTATGATATTTTTACCGTCAATGATGTCGTATTCATACGAAGTATAGAGGGGTTCAGTTGCGCTCAAATACTGAGTTACCTTTTTAAGGCGGTTCAGTTCGTCATATTCATAGCTTGTCTCGGCTCCGTTTGCGTCCTTTTCACTCGTCTTATTGCCCAACAGGTCGTATAGGAAGGTGTTTTCAATATTTTCAACGCCTGCCTGCAAGGATACTTTTTCAATTTTTACGTTGTTTCCGTTTTCGTCATACTGCGCCCGCGTCACTCTGCCGTCGCCGTCGGTGACTTTTACGACATTTCCTATTTTATCGTATTCATACTGTACGGTAACGCCGCCGCTTGTCTTTTTGACCATGCGCCCCGCTTTATCGTAGTATTGCGTCGAGGCTACTCCCATGCCGTCCGTTTCAACTACTCTATCGGCATCCAAAGTTCCGTCATCGTCGCTGTCCCATCTTTGATAGGCGATCGAGCTTATGATTTTGTCAACTAACGCGCCATTTTCCATACGTTTATATTTCGTTTGCGTAAGCCGCCCCGCGTCGTCATAGGCATAGTATACCGTGTTTCCCCTCGCATTTGTCTGCGACAATATATTTCCCGTCAGCGAATATGTGCTTGAAACAGTGCTTTCATCCGCAAATTGCGTCTCTATAAGGAATCCCAATTTGTTATATGTATAGGAAGTCGTGTTGTTAAGAGCATCCGTCGATGTTGCGGTGTGTCCGTATGCGTCATAGGTGTATTGCGCCGCGCGGCGGGCCTCTGTTCCGTTCGCATTTTGTTCATTAATCTGCGTGACCTGCCCCTTTGCGTTATACGTATATACCGTCTTTTTGCCCAGCCTGTCCGTAGAGGATACAAGATATCCATCTTCTCCATTTATTTTCGCATATTCGTTCACCGAAACCTTTTGCGTCGGGTCAGTCGTGCTTTCAAGATTGCCCTGCTCGTCGTAGGTATAGCTCGTAATGAGCCATGAGTTATCGGCTTTTTTCACCTTGACCGTCTGCGGCTTGTTCCACTTGTTGTAGCCCTCATATTGTACCGAGCTTCCGCCCGAGCCGGTTACTCCTGTCAAATTCCCGTTTTCATCATATGCATAGCTATAACTTATTGTCTTGTTTTCGTTTAAAACGGTGTTATCATAGCTTACTCCGGTTACCTGGAAATCGTCGTTATACGTATAGTTTATTTCATGATTGAGCGGATCTACCTTTTTTGTCACGCGCCCTTCGCCGTCAAATATATAGCTGCTCGCCGCGCCGTTTTGATCCATAACAACAGTTTTTCCCGAAAAATATCGTAAAAGCATATCATTTCCAACGGGATCGGTGACCTTATCTATTTTTCCGTTTGTACATAAAAGGGCATATGTATTGTTCTCGGGATTTGTTATTGCGCTCAGCTCGTTATCTTCATCATATGTAAAGATCTCCGCATACTCGTCATTTCCCTCGATAAGAGTATATGCTTTAGTGAGCTTGTCTTTATCATTGTATTCATAATGATATACTATGCTTTTCGGCTCGTCGCTTGCGCTCTGCGTCCAGGATACCGTTTTGAGCATATCTACATGGTCGTTTTTATAGATATAGTCCTCGCTTCTCGGGTTTTCCTGCGCAGTGTTGTATGTAAGTATTATCTCTTCACCAACGGTGTTTTTAACGGATTTCAGATTTCCCCTTTCGTCGTATGCAAATTCGAGCTCGTTTCCGTTCGGGTTTGAAAATCTCAGCAGCTTCATGCTGTTTTCATCAAAGTGATACACTATATTATCCTTTCGGGTTATGGTGTATTCACCGTTTTCCTCATCATGCTCAAGCCTCATGAGCGTTCCCTTTGCGGAGTCGTATTCTCCGTTTTCTGTTAATGGGAACCTGTGGAATGAACCGTCGCCGTCCTTTAATATCATCCCGACTTCCTGATTTTCCTCTTTATCATACTCCCTTAAAAGGCACGTGTTAAACGAGAAATCCCATCCGTAGCCCATGGAAGTCTTGCTTGTGGCCATGCTGTTATACGTCCTTCTCATAACGCTCGCAAAGAACGGATCGGAAACCATCAAGTCCGTGGTGATGTATGAAAGATTTCCGTTTGAAACATTAACATACCCATCTCCGCTTCCCGTCTTAAAGCCGGCATAGCTCCAATAATCCTGAAGGCCCAGCCTCTTTTGAACTTCATTCTCTGCGACAACCGTCCCGGACGCCTGGTTTGAAGGCAGGCTCTCCCTCTTTCGGCCTTTTATCTTTTTAACCGCGGTCACTTGATAATAGAAAGTTGTATTATAGTTAAGGTTGTAGTCGCTCCAATACGGGTCGTTTAGTCCCTCCGCGGCAAGAGTTGAAGCCGACGGTGTAAAATACGGCGTTTCACTGCGGTATACGTTATACGTAACATCTTGCGTTGCTGAGGGCTTCCATCTCAGCAGAGTCTGATAATTTGCCCCCGAAAGAGCGGATAACATCGAGGGTGCATCAACTATCTTTACTGTATAAGGCCGGCCGGACGCCATACATTTTACATGCAGCTTCCAGCTTTTTAGCTTTGGCGATTTCGTCTCCGAGGATTTTATCGTCGCCCGCAGTATGATAGTTTTTCCGGGACTGGACGGCTTTTGCCAATCATCTACATTATTTGCCGAACCCGGATCTATTTTGCTATATGTGAGTCCGCCGTTTGTCGACAGCTCATATGTAATGGACGCACCGCCGTCCGCATCCTCATCCTCCGTTTCAACCTCCAGCACCGCTTTGACTATGTCATGCGAAAGCGTTCTCACCGTGCTGCGCACGCTTCCCTGCGTTTTCCCATCCTTGAGCTTAATGCAGGAATTTTGCTCATCATGCTCGGTATCGACAAGCTGCGTAAAACCTCTTTCGTCTTTTGAAAATCCATTGTTTATCAACATAAAGGTCGAATACAGCGTATAGCGCAGATCCATATCGACATGCGAAACAGACGGGCTATTCGCCGCATTCCCTGTAGTTAAAGTCACTTTCAGCTTAACCTGATGACCCGAATTTCCCGAAAGAAAATACTTTCTGTTCCCCTTATTAAGCGTTTTTCCCTCGTCCGTTGAAACGGGAACGATATTCTCCCATGTGAGTCCTCCGTCTACGGATATCTGATAGGTTATGTTCGTCCCCGCCGGCTTGTTTTCATTAACAATGAGGTCGACATAATTTATGTTTCCCGCAAACTCATTTGAAAGAATGATAAAGCTGCCCGAGCTTGCATATGCTCCGTTATTTTTATCAAGCGAAGCGGCGCCGCCCGAACATCCTATATTCTCCGCCGACAATATGCCCTTGTTGTCTTTAAAATCTTCCGTGTATTTAATTTCACGGTATGTTGCATTGCTGAAGACATCTTCTCCGCTCGCATTCTTGCCCTGAACATAGAAAAATGCGATCTTTCCCTCCGGATATCTCCATCCGCCCGCATTTGAATCATACGCCGATGCTTCAAAGATAATCTTTTTTTCGCTGTCGCCAAGAGCGCCCGCCTGCGTTCCGTTTACGATGAGCTTTGCGTCTGATATCTCTTCCGATTGAGAAGATGCGTCTAAATAATTATATGTAAACTCTGTCTGTTCCTCGGTGATCGATGAATTTTCAGTCGGCGTCAATATGGTTAATTCGGGCAGTATTTTTTCACTGTTGTAATCGACTAATACGCTTACCGGAGCGGAATTCTTTTCGTTTCCGGCGCAGTCGCGCGCGGTAAGGCGCAGCGTATATACCTGATTATGCGCCAATTCAGACAGGTTCCACGAATATATGACTTTATCCGTCACCGTATTTGTCCCGGACGCCAGCTCTATCATATTTTCTTCTGACGGAGACGTCCCCAAGCCGTATTTCAGCGTCCACTTATCAAAATCACTTCTCGAAGTATTTCCCGTTTTATTGCTTATCGTCGCCGATATGCGCACCGCTCCTCCGACGATCCTCGTGTCCAAAACGGATATTGCCGCATCAGGCGCAGTCGTATCCTTTAAATAGTATACCGTTTTTGCCGTTCCCGCTAAGCCGGATTTGTCAATACCGCGTATGGCAATCGACCGTATTCCATCCGCAAACGAACTGCAATTTATTGCATAAGAACCCGATGACGTTCCCGCACTCGTCGGAATGCTTATGTAATCCCCTGTATCTATGCGGTATTGCGCGCAATCGAGGTTTATGTCTTCAATGCCCGACCACGTTACCGTAGGCGAAACGTCATTTGTCCACGTGCTTGTGGATATCCCGACAGATGCGGGCGCGCTCGGCGGCGTGTAATCCCCTATGGTGAGTGCGCTGGAATACTTCCAGCCTGATGTGTTGTTTAAATTATCAACCGCCCTTACAGCAACCGTATACACCGTATTGTCGGAAAGTCCGGTAAAAGTATAATTCGTCTTGTTTCCGACGTTTATCGGATCGCAAAGCTCTCCCTCCGCCGTTTTATACGCCGCTTCATAGTGGCTTAAACCGCATCCCCCATCCGTGACTGCACTCCAGCTCACGTCGATATTTCCGGTAGATGCCGAGAAAGCAGGCGTCAGTGTCACCGTGTTCGGAATATTCGGCGCCGTGCGGTCGCGCTTATACTTTATGTTTGAGCGTTTCGCCGTTCCGTATAATCCCTTGTTGTTTTTCGCCCTTATCCACACATACTTATTTCCGTCGGGAAGATCCAATGTCGCGCTCCCGCCGGAGAGCTTGCTGGGGGATGCTATTTTGCTAAACCCGCTCGTCGCAGATGTGGTTGAATACTCGACCTGTGAAAGCTCCGCTCCCGAAGTTTGCGTAATTGCGCCCCAAGATACCGATATTTTGCCTCTTTTCCAGTCTGTATCATTAACTGTGACGCTTGCGGGCGCGGATGGAGCGTCGATATAATTTACCGTGAGCTTTGGTCTTTGGTCTGCAGTTGTGTTTTGAGCCGAAGAGAACCTCTTATATTTATTCGGTCCCTCATCGACATTTCTCATACAAAAAGCATTGACTGCGGAATTTGCGTTATACCACGATCTGACAAGAGACGTCAAATTCCAGCTATAGCTTTTAACCGCGCTGACGGTGGCAGTGGCCGATACGGAAGAGCTGACCGTGGGCTGATTATTCCACGTAATTGTGCCGTTGTTATATGCGGTCGTAACCTTATATAGACCTATATCTACAGTCGATGCGCCGGTATAATTCTGATAGGCCGTAAACGATGCACTCGATATATACTTATTGTCACCTATCGCACTTGTCAGATTAACTACCTGAAAGTAACCTCTTGATATTCCCAGATCTCCCGAATTGCCTATTTTTACATTTGCATCATTCCCATAATTGTTGGTGGGATATTTTTTAGTTACAAATGCATCGAGCATTTTTGAAGTCGCGAAGGAAACTGACGGGTCGATATATACGGGATATACTCTATCCTCGCTTGAAAGCCACTGTCTGTCCGGCGTGATCACATACCTGTATTCGCCTTCATCAATCTTTATAATATCAACTTCAATTTCATAGCTTTCCCTTTGCTCGTCAGACGAGTCATACATCACCGGCGCGGGAACAGCCGCCGTTATTTCATTTGTGTTTTCATTCAAAAACCACACGTTGCCGTCCTCCAAAAGCAGAGGATAGACGCCCTTCAGGTTGAAATCAAACGAAAAATACGTCTCATTAGGCAAAGCGGACAGTATAATATCCTCTTTAACTCCGTTTGCCGTAGGAGTAAGAGAAATATGCTGTCCACCGTTTAAAATGTTTTCGTATTTTATTATATCTGCATCATTGTCCTTCGCCGTCACGACAGATGTCTTTGAATCTATCCGCTGAGATTTGGATTGAATATCCTCTTTCGGCGTGGGCCTGAATGCTATTTCAACATCGCCTTTGGCCAAGTGGACTTCAGAATCGGATGCATTCGAGGAAAAAACGGACTCTACGGGAGACGCCGCCGTCTTAAAGGTTTCGCCCGCCTTTTCAAGTGAAAGATCAATATATTCGTATTTTCCCTCATTCGTCTTAAATTTGACAGGCTCAAAATACAAATCTGCCGTATGGCTGCCGTCAGGGTTGTCCTTTATCTCTGTATATGCGGAGATGTCGATATCCTCGTCGTGTCGATACAGCGAATATATGTCCTCAAACATCTCATAAGACACTTTATCCAAAGCTTTGTTCTTCTCACCGGCTCTGTATCCCGACAAAAAGCTCTCTGCTCGTTCTCTTTTAGCTGTTTCTTCATTTGTAGTTTCATCGTTCGAATCCTCATTTGCTGTTTGCGCAAACGCCGTAAGAATGCGGCCGTTTTCGACAATTCCGCCAAAGCACGTAAAAATGAACACAAAAACCACAAAGCTGCATATTGCTTTAAACCAACGATTTGATAATGACATAATGTACCCCCATTTATGCGTATACAGTTCCGATTGCTATAGAGTTCCTTTTATTCAGTTGTGTCGTTAAGTCGTTACTATATTTGTACCATATTCAGATACAAATTGCAATAGCTTTTCATTAAATATTTTAACGCGTCTATTACTGTTTATTTTTCGGCAACCATTCTCATCAAATCTGCATTTATGTCATTTTCTATTCCAATTCGCCATGCCGCTGCCCTGCTGCTCCACAAACCCGCGGTGACCATGCACAGGTATCTCGTCGAGCGCCCTCTCCATCGCGCAAAATTCATCATCGGTAAGAGATACGTTCCACGCGCCCAGGTTTTCTATAATGCGCTCCATATTTTTCGAGCCGGGTATGGGCACCACGTTGGGATATTTGTGCAGCACCCAGCTAAGCGATATCTGCGCCTTTGTCGCGTTTTTGCGCTGTGCATATTCTTCCAAAAGGTCGAGTATGGGCCGGTTCGCCGCCATATTTTCTTCACTAAGCTGGGGGACGAACTTTCGCACGTCGTCGCTGTGCGAAAAATCCGAGTCCTTTGTCACCCTGCCGGACAAAAATCCGCTGGCGATGGGCGAAAATGGCACGACGCCTATATCGTGCGCAAGGCAGTACGGTATGACCCGTTCCTCCACGCCGCGCTCCAGCATGGAATATATGTTCTGCACAGCCGAAAGCGGCGTCACGGCGTTCGCCCGCTCTATCGTATCTACGTCCACCTGCGATAATCCCCAGCCGCGGATAAGCCCATCCCGAATGAGCTTTCCCATGACCTCCGCCACGTCCTCCACGGGAATATCCGCATTTATGCGGTGCAGATAGTATATGTCCGCATAGTCCGTTTCAAGGCGCTTTAGCAATGCCGTCAAATGCTCCCTCATCAAAGCCTCCAGCCCCTTTTCCCGAGCTTCCTCGGTGTGGATATGCAGCTTTGTCGCCAGGATCACCTCTTTTCTGAAATCACGCACCGTCTCGCCCACTATGCGTTCATTATGCCCTCGGTTTTCGCTGAGAAGGTTTGGTCCGTATGCCTCGGCAGTGTCAAAAAACGTGCAGCCAAAATCATGCGCCCTGCGTATCGCCCCAATGCTGTAGCTTTCATCCGGTATTTCCCCGTATCCGTGGCTCAATCCCATGCAGCCCATGCCTATGGGAGATACGTCGATGTCCCTCAATTTGCGTAAATTCATCTCATTTTTCCTCCTTCGTGTTTCGGTCGATTCTGCGGCGTCCAGTTTTTGGGGTTCGTGTCGTCCGGCGCAAGCCCCGCGAGTACCGCCTCATAATGCGCCGCCTTTTCATCCATATATTTCACGGTTGCCTTTGCCTCCGCCAACCGCGCATATGCCTCATCCCGCTGCTTTAAAATAATGGCATACCTCGCCCGCAGGTTTTCCTCCGATTCCTCTAATAGGCATAGGCGGCAGTACTCCCCTATGTCCTCGATGGACGCCCCGCAGCCCTTTAGGCACATTATCCCCTGCATCCAATTTACGGATTCCTCGTTGAACACGCGGCGATTGCCCCCGTCCCGTTCACAGGGCAGCAGCCCTTTATCCGTATAAAACCGCAGCGTATGCTCCGTGACGTTGAACATACTTGCCATCTGCTTTATCGTATAGTACATCTCATCACCTCAAAATACCTCTTGACTTCGTGTTACACGAACTTGTTAGAATAACTATAGCATAAAAATCAAGGAGTAACAGAAATGGGATATCTGACTTTAAACAACGGCGTTAAAATGCCTCTCGTCGGCTTCGGAACATTTATGTTAGGCGGGCAGGGCTGCGTTGACTCCGTCGCGCGCGCAATAAAGAACAGCTACCGCATGATAGACACGGCGGAGGCGTATTGCAATGAAAAAGAGGTAGGCGAGGGCATCAGGCAGAGCGGCATTGAGCGAAAAGAGCTGTTTTTGGTGACAAAGGTGAACTTCAAATCATATGAAAATGCCGAGCAGGCGGTCTTGAAGTCGCTTGAAAATCTTCAGACCGACTATATCGACCTGCTGCTGTTGCACTGGCCCTTTGCGAATTACTATGCGGCATGGCGCGTTTTGGAAAAGATGTATGCCGCGGGCAGTCTGCGCGCAATAGGCGTCTCCAATTTTGAGCCGGATCAGCTCTTCGACCTCGCCGCGTATAACGAGGTCGTCCCTGCGGTAAACCAGATCGAGACGAATCTATACTGCCAACGCAGCCGCGAGCGCGCATGGATGGATAAAAAGCAGACGGCACACATGGCATACGCCCCGCTCGGTCAGGGAAACCGCGCCCAAATGTTTAGCGAGCCCGCCGTACTCGCCCTCGCACAAAAGTACGGCAAAACGCCTGCGCAGATTATGCTCAGGTTTCTCACGCAAAGGGGCGTCGCCGTCATACCGAGAAGCGCACAGCCCGAGCATATAAAGGAGAATTTCGAGCTGTTTGACTTTCGCCTCACAGCCGACGACATGGTGCAGCTCTGCGCGCTCGATAAAAACGAGCCGCTCATCGGCAGGCCGGAAACACCTGAGCTGGTCGAATTTTCACTGACGTGGTAGGCAAAAACACATCATTTATATTAAAAAAGCCGGACAAGATTCAGACATCTCAGTCTGTCTCTTGTCCGGCTGTCGTTTCTTTAGAACAACTCGCCCTCCGAGTTACATCACGTATTATAGTTTATGTTTATCTCGCTGTTAAGCACTTGTTCTTATTTTATCGCCTTACGCCGTCCAGTTTATCGTATAATATCCTGAGGACTTCGCCGAGCCTCTGTATACTCTGACGTAATACGTCCCTGCGGGAAGGTTCTTTATGGTATATTCCGCAGTTTCCGTTGAGGAATTATATCTTCTTACGGTATCGCCGTATATTTTGACCTTTGAGGACGCGGGGATGACCTGTATAACGACGCTGCCGTTGCCGGATGCTCTGCCCGTTATCCTGAGCTTAAACGTTCCCTTTTTGGTCGTCTTGAGCTTATACCAATCCTGTACGGAGCTGCCCGCGGTTATCGTACCCTTATAGGTCGTCTTTTTCTTTATCGTCTTGGCCTTCGCCTTTGACGCGCCGGATACATCGGAAACGCCCGTTATGGTGACCTTTATATTCTGCTTTCCGGTCGCGTTCGGGCGGAATTTGATGTAATAGGTCTTGCCCTTCTGCACGCCGAATAACGCCGTCTTCATATAGCTTGAAGATGAAGTTGAGCTTATGTAGCATTCGTCGGATATCGCCTTCTGTTTGGAGTCAAGCAGCGTCACATATCCGCTCATCGGGTTGCCCGCGACCTTTATATATCCGTTTTTCGTCGCCTTGAACGCCATGTAATAGCTGCTCTTGCCGTCCGAAAATACGCTCTTGTATTTGCCCGCCGTTAATGAACCGAACGAGGACGCATACGCATACTTTATCTTATAGGGCGCGTTGTTATACGTCTTTGTGACGACGTAATACGTTCCCTTGGAAAGTCTGTAGGTCACGCGCCTGTTGTTCTTTTCGTTGAGCGTGATCTGGTTGCGTATCTCGTTCTTTTTGGAATCGAGCAGCTTTGCGTATATGTCCGCGCTGGAATACACGGTGACATAGCCCTTTGCGGTAAGCGTTATCTTATTCACGCTCTCCGTGACTGCGCTGTTATATCCCGGACGAGCGAGATATTCACCGTTTTTCATGGTGAGCTGCGCCGTGCGGTAGAGCGACGCGCTTATATCGACCGTCGCAGTAAAGGCATCCGAGCTGGTCACATACAGCGCCAGGTAGTATACGCCCGCCTTCGCGATATGCACATTTGCGCTCTTACTCTCTGCGTTGCCGATATACATCGAGCCGACTCTTTCGGAAAGCGCCGTGTCCGAATACAGCTCGGCATTGATGTACTTATTATTGACGTTGAGCGTCGTAAAGTCAAAATACGCTATGCCGACATTGCTAAAGTTCAGCGGTATCACCACGCCTTTTCCCTTTGAAATGACGTCGTTTTGCGTAAATGTGTAGCTTCCCTTAAAGGGCGCCTGTGAGCCAGTGGTCATTGTGGGTATGGCTTGCTGTTCGGTCATCTGCTGCGCAAATGCCGTGATGCCCATGGAGGACAAAAGCAGCATAGCCGTTAAAAGCACGATGAAAAATTTCTTTATGGTCTTCATTTTCCTCTCCTGTAAAATTTTTATACTCTATTTAAGCTTATCACTATTTTTCACCAAAGACAAGGCTTTTTTGCCGTTTTTAATGAAAATAATCATAGACCGCTCTCGCCGTCGTGATATCCACGCCCTTTACGGCGTTTATCTGCTCGATGGACGCCTCCGCGATGCTCTTTACATCGCCGAACGCCTCTATCAGCTTTTTCTTGCGCGTCGGTCCTATGCCCTTTATACCGTCAAGCTCAGAGCTTATGGTGCGCTTTTCCCTGCGCGAGCGGTGATAGGTTATCGCGAAGCGGTGCGCCTCGTCTCTTATCGCTGTGATGAGCTTTAACTCCTTTGAGCTTTTATCCAGCACTATCGGCTCGCTATTATGCGGGAGGAATATCTCTTCCTCCCTTTTAGCAAGGCCGACCACCGCCATATCCTCAAGTCCCAGACTCTCCAAGATCTCCACGACGCTGGAAAGCTGACCCTTGCCGCCGTCTATTACCAAGAGGTCGGGCATCACGCCGAAGCCGCTGTCCGTGCGGCCGTCCTCCGCCGCCTTAAAGCCCTCCAAAAGCCTGCGCGTAAGCACCTCCTTCATACTCGCGAAGTCATTCGGCCCCTCTACCGTCTTAATCCTGAACCGGCGGTATTCGCGCTTATCCGGCTTGCCGTCCGTAAAGACGACCATGCTCGCGACAGAGTCCGTGCCTTGCGTGTTCGATATGTCATAGCACTCCATGCGCTTTATGTAGCCTATCCCCAGCACGTCGCCCAGCCCCTGAGCCGCGCCCTTTGTGCGCTCATATACGCGCTTGTCGTGATCCTGCCTGTGCTCGAGCGCCTCCTTGGCGTTCTGCGCGGCGAGGTCGGCTAACTTCTTGTTGCTCCCTCTCTGCGGGGTGATGAGCGAGACCTTGCCGCCCTTTATCTGCGACATCCACTCCGCCATCAGCTCCTGATCCTCAAGCTCCGCATGGATGTACACCTTTTGGGGAATGGCGTCCGCCGCGCCGTAAAACTGCATGAGAAAGCCGCTTATGACCTCCGCCTCGCTGTCCGCCGCGCTTAAAGTATACTTCTCCGCACGGGAGAGCTTCCCTCCGCGCACGAAAAACGCCTGTACTATGGAGATGTCCTCGCCCGCCGCTGCGGCGAAAATGTCCGTGTCGTTCAGGTTAGGGAAGCCCGCGCGCTGCTTTTCGACCACGCGGCGCAGTGCCTTCAGCTTATCGCGATATGCCGCGGCGCGCTCGTATTCCAGCTTTTCGGCGGCGGCGTTCATCTCGCGCTTCAAATCCGCCTCAAGCTCGCGGTATTTCCCGCCTAAGAGGTCGGTCACGCCCTTTACGAGCTTATCATACTCCTCCTCGCTCACATATCCCATGCACGGCGCCTTACACCGCCCGAGCTGATAGTACATGCACGGCCGCGCCTGCTTATGCGGCTTTGAAAAATCGCGCTTACAGCTCCTGAGCGGAAAAAGCGAATAGACGGAATCCAAAACGTCTCTAACCGCGTGCGCCGCGATATACGGGCCGAAATATTTCGCCTTATCGTTTGCGACCTTGCGCACTATCTCCACCCGCGGGAACTTCTGCGTCGTGTCTATCCTCACATACGGAAACTGCTTATCGTCGCGCAGCAATATGTTGTAATACGGCTGATACTGCTTAATGAGATTGCTCTCCAGCACGAGCGCCTCAAGCTCACTCGTGGTGATTATGTAGTCAAAGTCGTCGATGTGGTCTATCATCGCCTGGACCTTGGACTGCTGCTCTCCCCCGCCGAAATACTGCCGCACGCGGTTGGGCAAAATCCTCGCCTTTCCGACATATATAACAGTGCCCGACGCGTCCTTCATTATATAGACGCCCGGGCTTCTGGGCAGAGTTTTAAGTTTTTCGGAGATAGTCTCGCTTATGGTTCTGCGCATAAAATTTCCTAATCCCCAGACTGCCGAATTTTTCTTGTCTAATTTTGGCTAAGTTTTCTTAACAACCCTTTGCTGTTTAAGAACTGAATGCAAAAACTACTCAAGAAGAAACGCCCTTCCACCCTTTTTCATTGACTCAGCTCAATCGACGTACTCAAGTACGCCTCATTCGCTTCGCTCGAAAAATGACGAAAAATCGGGCTTTTTCGGCAGCCTGTTAATATAATATAATCATACCAAATCTGCTTCTTGTAGACTGCTGAAAAGGCTTGATTTTTTAGCAGTCCTATTGTTCGTCCAGCATCGATCTCATATCAAAGTAGCCTGCATCCTTTTTGGCGGCAAACTTCGCCGCAGCGATTGCGCCGTCCGCAAAGACGCTCCTCGCCTGCGCCTGGTGGGATATCGTCACTATCTCGTTATCCGTTATAAAGAGAACGTCGTGTACGCCGACGATATTTCCGCCGCGCACGGCGTGTATGCCTATTTCGCGCTTTTGGCGCTTGCCGTCGCCCGGAGCTCTGCCGTATTTATAGGTGTAGATGCCGCCGCACGCCTCGTTTATCGCGTCCGCAAGCATGAGCGCCGTGCCGGAAGGCGCATCCGCCTTGCGGTTATGGTGCTTTTCGATTATCTCGATATCCGCGCTGTCCCCAAAAAGACGCGCCGCCTGCGCAATGAGCTTCATTTGCAGGTTCACGCCCAGCGAGTAGTTTGCGGAGAAGAACACCGCCGTGCTCTCCCCTGCTCTTTTTATCATTTCCCGCTGTTCGGGGGAATATCCCGTCGTCGCGATGACTATCGCCTTTTTATTTTTAACGGCGAAGTCGAGATTCGCCTCAAGCGCCTCCGGACGGGAAAAATCGATTATCACGTCCACATCGGCGGGGTCCGCCTCGCTTATGCTCTCGTATACCGCGACGCCGTTCTTGCGCTCGGTAAATTTATCCACGCCAAACGCGAGCTGCATCTGCTCATCGTCATTGATTATAGAGCAAAGCACCTGACCCATCCTGCCGTTTATTCCGCATATAGCAGTTTTTATCATAATATCGCCTTTCAAATGAGCTTATAGTCCTTCATGACCGCCTTCAGCTTTTGCGCGCCGGCCTCGCTCATGTCGCAGAGGGGCAGCCTCAGCGGGCCGACATCAAAGCCCATGAACCTGAGCGCCGTCTTTACGGGGATGGGGTTTACATCCGAGAAGAGCGCCTTTATGAGCGGCATGTATTCGAGCTGAAGGTCACACGCCCTCTTCACGTCGCCGTCCAGATAGCTCTGCGCGATATCGTGCGTGACACCCGGGCAGACGTTCGCGAGCACGGATATTACGCCCATGCCGCCCACGCTCATCAGCGGGACTATCTGATCGTCATTTCCCGAGTAAATATCCATCTTATCCCTGCACAGCCTACACATATCCGCGACCTGTGTGATATTGCCGCTCGCCTCCTTCATGCCCGCGCAGTTTTCATGCTCCGCGAGCACCGCAAGCGTCTCGGGCAGCATGTTCACGCCCGTGCGCGAGGGTACGTTATATATGACGCAAGGCAGATCGACCGCGTCCATTATCGCGCTATAATGCGCAATAAGCCCCTGCTGGGAGCACTTATTGTAATACGGAGTGACGTGTAAAAGCGCATCCGCACCCACGCTCTTTGCGAAAAGGCTCATCTCAATCGCGGAGGCAGTGCAGTTCGCGCCCGCGCCCGCTATCACGGGGACTCGTCCATCGACGTACTTTATGCCTTCCTCGATGACCGCCTTTTTTTCATCAAGAGTCATCGTGGACGGCTCTCCCGTCGTTCCGCAGAGGAGTATGCAGTCTATGCCGCCCTCTATCTGGAACTCTATCATCTGCTTAAGCGTTTTGAAGTTTACACCGTCAGAGGTGAACGGCGTGACGAGCGCCACGCCCGCGCCTTTAAAAATGCTCATACTGCTTCTCCTTTTTATTGTGCGTTCTCTATTATCTTCTGCGCGATCTGTACTGCGTTCGTCGCCGCGCCCTTTCTGATATTATCCGCAACGACCCAGAGGTTCACGCCGGAGGGAACGGTGTCGTCCCGTCTGATCCTGCCCACGAACACCTCGTCCTTATCCTCGGCATCCAGCGCCATGGGATAGACGTTGTTCTTAGGATCATCCACGACTATTACGCCGGGCGCATTCTTGAGCGCAGCTTTAAGCTCATCAAGCTCAAAGGGCTTTTCAAACTCGACGTTTATGGACTCGCTGTGGCCGTAGAATACGGGGACTCTTACGGTCGTCGCGGTGACCTTGATATCGTTATCGTGGAGTATCTTCTGCGTCTCCTTTATCATCTTTATTTCTTCCTTAGTATAGCCGTTCTCCGTAAAGACGTCTATATGAGGAAGGCAGTTTCCGAATATTGGATGAGGGAACTTCTTGGGAGGCTGGCCGTCTATGCCGTTTTTAAGGTCCTCATAGCCGCCCATGCCCGCGCCGGATACCGCCTGATAGGTGGAGTAGACTATTCTCTTTATCTTATAGAGGTCATGCAGGGGCTTTAACGCGACTACCGCCTGTATCGTCGAGCAATTGGGGTTGGCTATTATGCCGTGGTTCCATTCGATATCCTCGGGGTTGACCTCGGGGACTACGAGCGGAACATCGTCGTGCATTCTCCATGCCGATGAGTTATCCACGACTATCGCACCCGCCTTCGCCGCACATGGAGCGTATTTTAAAGAAGTATCTCCGCCGGCGCTGAACAGCGCGATGTCTATATCCTTGCCGTCAAAGCAGGTCTCCGTGAGCTCTTCAACGGTATATTCCCCGCCCATAAATTCAGCCTTTTTACCGGCGCTGCGCTTGGATGCAAAGAGATAGTAGTTCTCAACGGGCAGCTTTCTTTCGGAAAGCACCTGAAGGAACTTCCTGCCTACCATACCGGTGGCGCCGACTACAGCAATGTTAAACTTCTTCATGGTATACCTCCATATAATATATAATGAATAAAATAGTAAGCATTAGGCTATCTTTTCCCATTAGTATACCATTCAAGTGCATTTGATGTCAATTCCTCACGGGCGGTTTATATCGATTAAATGTAGGTGATACAATGATGTGTGACAAAAGAAAAAAAGAGTAGCGAATAGGAAGGAACTGTGTTAAGGTTGAGTTG
>CAKROK010000020.1 GCA_934373295.1 uncultured Christensenellaceae bacterium
ACGCCTATCGCTATCGAGAAGGGACTTCGTTTCGCAATCCGTGAGGGCGGCAGAACGGTAGGTTCCGGTGTTGTTTCCTCTATAATTGAAGACTAATTCGGTCGCTTAAATTAACAATTAAGAGCTTTCCTTTGCGGAAGGCTCTTTTTTTAATTCGGACGGGATGAATTATACGCAAGTCATACGTCTTGCCCTCCGATTTAAAAAAGAGATTGTCGAATAGGCGCGGCGCAGGTTTTTGCGGCTTTCGCCGCAAAAACTAAGCCCGCCCAGTTCCGCCTCCCGCAGGGGCGGGACTGGGCGGCCACTTTCAGCCGCCTTCGGCGGCTGAAAGCTGCGCCGCGCGAACATATGATGGAGCTTTGCGTAAGCAAAGCAACCTATTATTTCACTGAAACCATAAGCTATACGCAAAACAACGCTTGAAAAGAGAGGTTTAATTCGATAAAATGGGATTAAAAAGAAAGTAAGGGAGAAAAACATGACAAAACGGAAAGCATACACCTGCCTGATATCGACGTTTGTAATCATGCTTTTAGCAATAGCTGCTATTTTCCTGTTTTGCGTACCCAATGCGCCGATAAGGGATACGGACAATTTAGAGATAATCAATGTCAGCCGCATTACGGACGCAAAATATACGGAAATAACGGGTGAGGTGGATTTAGTTGAGCTAAAGGCGCTTTTACCGATGATGAGAGCGCAGAGGATCCCGACGATATCCGCGCCCACGCAGACCGCCGACCACATGTATGAGATAGACTGCATTTATGAGAACAAGCCGCTGCATATTATAATAGGAAAACCGGAGGTGAGCTGTGTATATTGCGACGCAAGCTCAGGAATGTGCAGAATAGAAAATTCGCAGAGCTGGGTGACCCTAATGAAAATGCTGGATAACGGCGAAAAATAATATGATACTAATTCACCAAAAAACCCGCACGGGGCGGGCGATTGGTGCATTTTTAGTTTTCGCGGTTTTTGAGCATGGTCTCCCACGAGGTTTCGGCGGGCCAGCCCGTGGTGTCAAAGGCGTCGCGGATGCATTTGCTGTAGTAGTCCAGCTTGTCGTAAGCCTTGGGATTAGCGTTGAAATCGTCGACGTTGCCGTTCATTGCGGAGGCGAGTATGACCGCGCGGTCCTCAGTTGGGTAGGTCATGCTGTATGGTGTCAAAAAATAGCCGGAGTATTCATATTTCGCAAGAGAGCTGGGAAAATCGGGGTAGTTTAAGTAGCTATAGTCAAAGTCAAACCCCTTTGGCTGGAGAGAAAGCCATTTTTCCTCGCTGTATAGCGCATCTTCGCGGTCAAAGGAGTCGTAAAGCAGCTTGTTGTCGATGACGTGGGAAAGCTCGTGATAGATGACCTCCTCGTTAAAGTAATCTGCGTTCAGCACAATCATGTATGTGTTGCCCTGTTGATTGGCAAGTCCGCCCACGTCGTCTATGCCGTCCGTGCCCGATTTATGCGAAACACCGCCTACGATGTCAAAGCGAACGTGCTTGACCTCGTCGAATTTGAGTTGACCCAAAAATCCATCGGGATATTTTTCAAGCGCGGATTCGACTAGGCTCATGGAATAGGCGATCATGGACGGATCGTTGAGCGGGGTTATGGTATATTCGGGGTATTCGAGCAAAATATCGTCGCCAATGTGCATCAATATGCCGTATTTCTTTTCAAGCTGTTTCGCATAGACCTTTAGCTGATCCATCGAAAGGTCATTCTGGTCAAGTATGCCCGTATCGCTCATTTCAAGGGGTTCACCGTCGATGTTGACGCTCGTTTTCCAGAACATCAAACGCGGCTTGCCCGATGAGTCGGTGGTCAGGAAGAAACAGCCTTCTTCATTATTATAATAGGTCAGGCTGCCGAGAAAAGTATCATCAAATGCGCAGTGCGATATAAATGCGCCGTCGGCGGGGGAGTATATTGCGAGGGAATTGTTCTGTACGGCTAATATGTCGCCCGCAGAGGTCAGGCGCAGGCTGCCGTCTGAAAAATCGCACGATTTGATGTCAGCATCATCGACTATGGTGTATCCGACCTTGGGCGAATAGAGCAGGCGAATTTTTTTATAGGAATCGAGCGTAGTCGCAGACGTTTTTATCGGGAGAAATTTGATTTCGCCGGTGAGGGAATTGAATATCGCGAATTGGCGCTTTTCGTCCGTATCGCTGTATGAAAAGCTGATGAAATTTGCGTTGATGTTGAGCACACAAAGCTCGGTCACGTCGGAAAGCAGCTTCGAGCTTTTTTCATCGTCGGAGAGCGGCTTGCGGGTGATGCCGCCGGAGGAGAAGATGTAAACCTCGTTTTCCTTCGTGCAGACCGACCAGAAATCGCCTTTGGGGGTAAGCTCATACGAAGCAGCCGGCGTGAGGAGCTTATTTAATATGATAACTTTTCCGATAACAGGGTCGGTGAGGATTATTCTTTCATCGACGATCTGCACATTTGCGTTCGCTCCGTCGAACTGATATTTGCCGATGACCTCGCCCGTTTCGATGGAGATGAGCTTTAGGGCAGTCCCCGAGCCCTCGGGAGAGCAGAAGAGTAAATCGTCGCCGAACAGATACATCGACGGACTGACCATCTCCTCCACGTCCGAGCAATGGATGTACCAGAGGTTGCCATCATCCGAGATGCTTTTCAGGCGGGCCATTAATCCGCCCTCGGAGGGCGTGGGCGAGGGAGAGGGAGTGGGAAGAGCGGACGGCTCAAGGGGAGCGATGGCGCAGCCCGTCAGCAGGAATAGCACGAGAATCAGGGAAATAATCTTTTTCATAAATAGAACTCCGAAAATAGCAGTAATAATTGACTGTTTATGTTTAAAAGTATATACTGTATACGGAAAAAAACAATACTGCGGCGGATTATTTTACAATATTTTGATAAGTCGGGCGGGACTTTTTGTGAAAATGAACGAAAATCCCAAAAAATTAAGCCATTAAGGCAAAAATCACAAAAATACGGTTGACAAGCCTTGACTAACTGTGGTAAATTATATAGGCGGACTAAAAAGCCGCTTTTTAAGTTGTGCTATAATCCCGCAAAGACGGAGGTAATTTATAATGCGCGTGAAGATCACTATGGCATGCACAGAGTGCAAGCAGAGAAACTACAACACAATGAAGAACAAGAAGAACGACCCCGATCGTCTCGAGATGAACAAGTATTGCAGATTCTGCCGTAAGACTACTCTGCATAAGGAAACCAAATAATTCGGCGGTACAATTAAATGGCTAAAACTGTATTATTAGGAAAAGAAAAGGAAAAACAGCTTAAGGAACAGAAGAAGATCGCCAAGCAGAAGAATAAGAAGAAGAGAAGAGGCCCCGTCCGCTTTGTCAAGGACATGTTTGCGGAGCTCAGGAAGACATCTTGGCCCACAAAGAAGGAGCTCATCGTTTATTCCGGCACGGTGCTTATTTTCGTCGCGATCTGCTGCGTTTTCATCGGCGCTCTGGATCTTGGATTAGGTGAACTTCTGAAGCTCGCCGTAAAGTGATAACTGAAAGGTAGGAACTAAATGTCGGAAGAGAACAAAGAGACGCTTAATGCCGAACAGACAGTAGATGAGATCCTTACCGACGAGGTGTTTACCGACGAAGTCGCTGAAAAAAACGAGACAAAGATGAGCTTCAATAAGCAGGAGAAGACGGATAAGGCATACTGGTATGTCGTATATACGTACTCCGGCTATGAAAATAAGGTCATGACCAACCTCTTAAAGACGGTCGAGAACCAGGGGCTTGACGACTGCATTTTAGACGTAAAGGTACCCATGGAGGAGACCATCGAGATAAAGAACGGCAAGAAAAAGCACGTTCAGAGGAAGCTGTTCCCCGGCTATGTCATGGTCAAGATGTTCCTGACGGACGAATCGTGGTATGTCGTAAGAAACACGAGGGGCGTCACGGGCTTTGTAGGCCCGGGCAGCAAGCCCATACCGCTCACGGATGCGGAGGTCAGGGCGATGGGCGTTGAGAACGTCCAGATAAAGATCGACATAAACGTCGGCGACAGCATCATAGTGACGTCCGGTCCCTTTGAGAGCTTTGTCGGCACGGTCGAAGAGGTCAACACCGAAAAACAGAAGGTCAAGGTTATCGTTTCCATGTTCGGAAGAGATACGGCTGTCGAGCTTGATTTTGTACAGATCAAGCGTATTTGACGAGATTTAAGGCATTTCGCCTTTTATCAGTGGGAGAGGTTAACCCCCCTCGCTAATAACCACATTACACATTTAAGGAGGTGTAACAGAAGATGGCAAAGAAGGTTACAGGTTTTATTAAACTGCAGATACCCGCAGGCAAGGCTACACCGGCTCCTCCGGTAGGTCCCGCACTCGGTCAGCACGGCGTCAACATAATGGAGTTCGTCAAGCAGTTTAACGAGAAGACGGCTAAGCAGGTCGGCCTGGTTATCCCCGCGGTAATCACGGTTTACGCTGACCGTTCATTCTCCTTTATCCTCAAGACCCCCCCGGCGGCGGTTTTGATAAAAAAGGCTTGTAAGATCGAAAGCGGTTCGGGCGTGCCCAACAAGACCAAGGTGGCTACTATCACCGAGGCTCAGGTAAGGGAGATCGCCGAACTCAAAATGCCCGACCTGAATGCTGCAAGCATCGAAGCTGCAATGAGCATGATAGCAGGAACGGCAAGAAGCATGGGCGTCGTAGTAGAGGGCTAAACCTCGATACGGGCCAAGTATTTAGTGGGAGACATTTTTGTCGAGTAACCACAGAAAGGGTTTTTAACAATGAAAAGAGGCAAGAATTATTTAGACAGCGCGAAGCTGTTTGATAAAGCAAACCTTTATGACCCGTCTGAAGCAATCGCGCTCGTTTTACAGACCGCTAAGGCAAAGTTTGACGAGACTATCGAGCTTTCCGTTAAGCTGGGCGTTGACCCGAGACACGCGGATCAGCAGGTCAGAGGCGCAGTAGTGCTTCCTAACGGCACGGGCAAGAAGGTAAAGGTGCTCGTATTCGCAAAGGGCGACAAGGCCAAAGAGGCTGAGGCTGCCGGTGCGGATTACGTCGGCGCTGAGGAATACGTCCAGAAGATCAAGGACGAGAACTGGTTTGACTTTGACGTCTGCGTAGCGACCCCCGACATGATGGGCGTCGTCGGCAGGATCGGTAGAGTATTAGGCCCCAAGGGTCTCATGCCTAACCCCAAGTCCGGCACGGTAACCATGGACGTCACAAAGGCTATCGCCGATATCAAGGCCGGTAAGGTTGAATACAGAGTCGACAAGACCTCCATCTGCCACTGCCCCATCGGTAAGAAGAGCTTTGAGCCCGCTAAGCTTGAAGAGAACCTCTCCACGCTTATGGAGGCTATCGTAAAGGCTAAGCCCGCGACTGCAAAGGGAACCTATCTCAAGAGCGTAGTAATCTCCTCCACGATGGGCCCGGGCATCAAGATCAACCCTTTAAAGTTTGTTTAATAGGTTGACAGGCTGCGCTTTATAGTGTAGAATAATATCGTTATCGTCCTAAGACAGCAGGCATAAAGATAAGACCTGCCGAGGCGAGCATCAACGGACAGTTTCACCCGTTTGCTTTCCCTTAGGACGGCGAACGGGTTTTTAGTTTTACCTGAGGAGGTGAAAATTTTGAAAGAAGCAACATTAAACGCAAAGGTCGCAATAGTTGACGAGATAAAGGATCTCATGAGCAAGTCTCAGTCCGTAGTATTCGTCGATTACAGAGGCCTCACGGTTTCTGAAGTCACCGAGCTGCGCAACAAGATGAGAGCGGCGGGCGTCGTATATAAGGTTTTAAAGAACACTTATGTTAAGCGCGCATCCGATGAGCTAAACATCGACGGCGTTGAAGGTTTCCTCGAAGGCCCCACGGCAGTGGCTTTCGGCGTAAACGACGCAGTAGCTCCCGCGAAGATCCTCGCAGACTTCATCAAGGCCACAAAGAAGGCAGAGCTCAAGGGCGGTATTCTTGAAGGCAAGGCTATCGACGTAAACACCGTCAAGGCGCTTTCCGAGATCCCCTCGAGAGAAGAACTCCTCGCGAGAATGCTGGGCAGCATGATGGCTCCCATCGCAAACTTCGCAAGAGTTATCGATGCTATCGCGAAGAAGAAGGCAGAGGGCGCTTGCGAGCAGGAAGCAGCTCCCGCAGAGCAGGCAGAGTAATCTGAAAAAACTGCAAAAAGATGCAGATGCGTTCAAGCGTCCGCAAATGCGCATAAACAGTATGCGCGATGAAAAAACACTTATTTTTTACGGAGGTAACTATAATGGATAAGGCTCAGATAATTGAAGCTATTGAAAAGATGAGCGTTCTCGAGCTCGCAGATTTCGTTAAGGAATTAGAAGAGAAGTTTGGCGTAAGCGCAGCAGCGGCTGTAGTAGCAGCTCCCGGCGCGGCAGCAGCAGCTCCCGAAGAGGAGAAGACCGAGTTTGACGTAATCCTCAAGTCCGCAGGCTCTGAGAAGATCAAGGTCATCAAGGTCGTTAGAGAGATCACCGGTCTCGGCCTCAAAGAGGCTAAGGCTCTCGTTGACGGCGCTCCCTCTCCCCTCAAGGAAGGCGTTTCCAAGGAAGATGCTGAGAAGATCGAAGCTCAGCTCAAGGAAGTCGGCGCAGAGATCGAGGTTAAATAATCTTATCTTAAAGCATTTAAGACCGTGCATTGATTTGCACGGTCTTTTTTTGCTCAGACCGTCAAAAGCACCTGCCCTTCCGTCCTTTTTCATCGACTCGGTTCAATCGACGTACCCGTGTACGCCTCATTCACCTCGTTCGAAAAATGACGAAAAATCAGGCTCTTTATGAGTGAAATTCGTGTTTTAGTTGCAAATAAATAAGGATAAAATTTAGCTAAAGACAGGGAAAAAGTTTGACGAGTTGTCTTGAAAAAGGACTTGATTGACGGGCTGTCCGTTGGGGGAGCGCTGTCGTCGGGTGGAATGGATAGTGCGTGAGACAAAGGAATACGCTGCGATTTAAAAAAGAGCTTGTCGACGACGTGCGGCGCAGGTTTGTGCGCGCCCTACGGGCGCGCACAAACTAAGCTCGCGAACGCGAGCTACTTTCAGCCGCCGTAGGCGGCTGAAAGCTGCGCCGCGCATGTACGTATGAGATGATGCTTTTAAAATTGAGCGATAAAGACAATTCAGAATGCGTAAAAAACATGGGTATTTACGCAAAGCAGTGTATACGGGCTGTAAAATCGCCCGCGATTTTAAGACCGTCGCCGTCGTGCGCGAAGATGAATCATAGGGCGGTGTTAGGACGATATGCCAACAAATGCCCCGAACAAATAAACATGGATAGAAATTGCATGAATTTATAAAAAAAGGGAACTTTTCAGGGGGCGGGTGCGTCTAAAAAGAAAAAAGGAGGAAATAGACATGAAAGGTAAGGAAAAATGCGCGATTTTAAAGGACATAAGACAGAGGATTGCACAGGAGAACGATATAGAATTAGTGACGAAAAACTGTGAGCATAAGGGCGACTGCAAGGGAACCTGTCCGCGATGCGAGGCGGAGGTCAGGTATCTGGAGCAGGAGCTTGAAAAGAAAAGAAAACTTGGGAAGAGCATAGCCATAACGGCGCTTTCCGCGGCGATGCTCTTTAGCGCGGCGGGCTGCGTCGACCAGGCGAGGGACGCAAACGACGGAAATGACGGAAGTGAAATAGAGTATTTGGCGGGTGAAGCCCCTGAGACTTACGAATATATCGACGGTCAGGTCGAAGCTCAGCCGAGTGAGGATGTCGTCGAGCTTGAGGGTGATGTCGTGTATGCTCCGCAGGGCGAGGACGATGAAACTGCGGGCGAGCCGACGGAGTGCATAGGGGACGATTGTGAGCAGTAATGGGGTGAAAATGCCGGTGGTGAGCATAAGCCGGCTGAGGATGACGACGGACGGCGCGGGCGTGACCACGCTCGTCGTTTCGCACGGCTGTCCGCTCAAATGCAAATACTGCATCAACCCGTTCACGTGGCAGGGACGCACGCGCGCGATGCTGCACACACCGCAGTCGCTGCTAAAGGAGCTTGAAAAGGACAATTTGTACTTCCTCGCGACGGGCGGAGGAGTCACGTTCGGCGGGGGTGAGCCGCTTTTGCATATCGGTTTCATAAGCGAGTTTAAAAGGATATGCCCAGAGGAGTGGCGGATAAATATTGAAACGTCGCTCAACGTCGAGAAGGACGCTGCGATTCGTGCGGCGGGTATTGCGGACGCGCTCATTGTGGATATAAAGGACATGGACGCGGACATTTACCGTAAATACACAGGCAGGGATAACGCCGCTGTCATGGAAAACCTTTTGGCGGTGGGCGAGTTGATGCCCAAAGAGAACGTGCGCGTGCGCGTGCCGCTCATAGAGGGGTATAACGATGAAAAATGCACTGAAAAGAGCGTGAAAAAGCTCAAAAATATGGGCTATAATAATGTTGAAATTTTTAAATATGTGATTAGGTGAACTTCCCCCTGAGAGGGGAATTTTTATTGCCAAATCTAAAGAATTCTGAAGATTGATGCTAAACCGTTGACCCGGCTTTTTTCAGGTAATACAATGAAGAAAAAAGGAGAAAACGGCATGAAAAGGCATTTGTTTAGTATAATTGCGATATTGGCGGCACTTGTGATATTGGCAGGATGCGCGGTAAATGAGGTTGAGGTCGAGCCGACGGAAACGCCGATCTCGACGCCCGAACCCACGCCCGAAGCCGAGCCTGCGCTCGCCGTGTGCATGAACGTTTTGGACCATCCCATCCACAGAGAGGTTCAGTTGGGATTTTTGGACGGATGCAAAGAGCTGGGATATGATGATGTAAGCATAATCGGCGCGGTGGAGGGAGATCAGGCAAAGCAGCTCGACATGGCGCTCGAATGGGCGAAGTCTGTCGAGGGCAGACCCGCCGCGATGCTGCTCTGGAACGGCGATCATAATTCGGATGAGCTTTGCGAAAAGCTGGATGAGATGGGCGTGTATGTGGGAATACCGCATTTTAAAATATTAGTGGATGATGACGACAAGGGCGCGGAGCAAAAGTCGGGGGACGTGTTTGGTGAGGTCGAGCTGCCTGCGGGGATAACATTTGAGCTGCCGCTGGGGACATGGCGCACAGGTGCAAAAATAGCGGAGCATATGGCGAAAAGTCTGGACGGAAAGTCGGGGAAAATAGCGACGGTCGCGACTGTATTAAGCTCGACGATGAATGAAAAACTGATAGGCTTTGAGGAGAGGTTTAATCAGCTTAAAAAAGATGGACCTTATGACCTTTCGGGGGTCGAACTGCTTGAAAGCCGCGCAGAAATAGGCGTAAAGGACGTGTACATTGATATTTTAAAGGAAAATAGGGATATCATCGGCATGTATATCGAGGTTCCGGATTCGGTGAATTACATGATAGAGGCTTGCCGCGAGCGCGGAATCGACCCCGC
This sequence comes from uncultured Christensenellaceae bacterium, assembly GCA_934373295.1. Classification (GTDB taxonomy): domain Bacteria; phylum Bacillota; class Clostridia; order Christensenellales; family Christensenellaceae; genus HGM11616. Next base: position 9,427 of record CAKROK010000020.1, read on the forward strand.
GCAGATATACATTGCGACATGTGATTTGACGGAGAAGAACATGCCGTTGACAGAGGGCGGCGAGGTCGACCTGTTTGCCAATATGCCGCTCTATCAGGAGGGCTACAAGTGCGCGGAGAATTTCGACAAGCTGTTCAGGGGCGAGAAAGTGCCCAAGTTTGAATACATAGAAGCGGAGTATTTGACGGAGGAGACGGCGGACGAGCTGTTGTCCAAATACAAGGAACTATTCGAACGGACAAAGGACGATGAGTTTTTTGAGGAATATAAGGCGAAAGAGTTTATAGAGGAATAAAAAAGGAGAGAGGAAGAAAATGAAAAGGTATATATTTAAGATAATAACTTTAGTGATGATAATTATGGTTTTGGCGGGGTGCGGACTAAAGGAGACGGGAACCGAGCCGACGGAAACGCCGACACCCACGCCCGAAGCCGAGCCCGCGCTTGCGATATGCATGAACACACTCGAACATCCCATCCATAGAGAGGTTCAGTTGGGATTTTTGGACGGATGCAAAGAGCTGGGATATGATGATGTAAGCATAATCGGCGCGGTGGAGGGAGATCAGGCGAGTCAATTTGACATGGCACTCAAATGGGCGAAGTCTGTCGAGGGTAGACCCGCCGCGATGCTGCTCTGGAACGGCGACCACAACTCGGACGAATTGTGTGAAAAGCTGGATGAGATGAGAATTTATGTGGGAATACCTAATTTTAAGATATTTGTAGATGACGACGATAAGGGGATAGAGCTAAGAAGCGAGAGCATTTTTGACGATGTCGAGCTGCCAAAGGGAGTGGACTTTGAGGTGGCGATAAACGAATATCGTGCGGCAGAGCGCGCGGCGCAGTATATGGCGAAAAAGCTGGATGGTAAAAAGGGGAGCGTCGTCACGGCGGCGAGGATATATTGCAGCAGGGCGAACTATGTGATTGACGGATTTGAGGATGAATTTAAGGAGCTGAAAGAAAAAGGGGACTATGATTTATCGCAGGTAAAAATACCGATTAACTTGGTATATGAAGAAAATATGATAAGCAAGGTTGCAAGCGGGTGCGACGATATAATAGGCATGTATGTGCCTGCGCCGGATTTTGCCTATGAATGGATTGAACATATGCATGAGAGTGGGAAAAATCCCGATGATGTCGTAAACATAAGCGCAGACATGAGCGAAGAGATGGTGAAATTATTTGAAAACGGCGATTTGGATATGCTGATAGGCCGCTCGCTCTACCGCGAGGGCTATAAATGTGCGGAAAATTTCGACAAGCTGTTTAAGGGCGAGAAAGTGCCTAAGTTTGAATACATCGATGCGGAGTATTTGACGGAGGAGACGGCGGGGGAGCTGCTGCCGAGATATAAGGAATTGTTCGAGAGGACAAAGGACGAAGAATTTTTTGAGAGGTATGAGGCGATGGAGTTTATAGCGGAGCAATAGATGAGGGATGCGGTCGTCGGCGGATGAGCTTGGCTAAAAAAAGCTAAAAAAGCTAAAAGATGTTGGAAACGTTTGACAGGGGGATAAAAGGGCGTATTATAAAGAGTATAAAAATTAAACTTTATTAAACTTTTTTATAAGGAAGGAAACCATGAAAAAACACGAATAATTGCGGTTCTCGTGCTCGTAGTCATGATGCTGGGCATAGTCACGACGACGAACGCGACGGTAAAGGGCCTCGCGACGGGCAAGAACTATAACATAAAGGTTCGCGCATACGACGCGGATACCAAAAAGTACGGCGCGTATTCCAATGCGCTTTTGGTAAACACGTTAAAGACGGATATTAAGAGCGCGGCCGTCACGGCGAGCTCCGTAACGCTCACGTGGAGCAAGACGCCGGGCGCGAGCGGCTATTACGTATACAGAAAGACGGGCGCTTCCGGCTCGTGGAAGAAAATAGCGACGGTAAAGGGCGGCTCGACCGTAAAATACACGGACAAGGTAAAGAGCGCATACTATTACACCGTAAAGCCCTACAGGACTTCCGGCAAAAAGACGACGGCGGGACTGTCGAGCAATGCCGTCATACTGCGCGCGTTAAAGACGCCCACGGCAAAGGCCGAATCCGCAGAAAACGGCATAAAGATATCATGGAAAAAGATATCCGGCGCGACGGGATACATGATACAGCGCCGCTCCGCCGATAAAAAAGGAAAATGGACGGGAAGCTGGACGAACGTAGCGACGGTAGGCAATGTTTCGTCGTATATATCGGATAACGGTCATGGAAAGTACTATCACTACCGCGTCCGTGCGATTTACAAGAACAGCGGCGTGACGAGCTACGGAGCATATTCGGGTGCGACGAACGGATGGATAACCTATTCATACCCGAACCTCGGGTTCTTTGTGAACTACAATACCGATTCAACGTGCGTGGCAATTCCCGTGCATATAACGAACAACGGAAAGTACACCCTGCGCGTATATTCCGCAGGCGCGACGCTCAAAGACGCGCAGTATACGAGATTTAACAGAAATCTCTACATCGGAGACGAGGACAACTCGTTTAAGTACATGAAGTATGAGGACATCAAGCCGGGAGAGGACGAATGGGTGGTCTTCTGCGTGGACGGCAGCAAGACGTGGTACGACAAAAAGAGCAGAGTCACGTGCAAATTCCGCTATGACGGCGTGGACTATTGGGGCAGCTTCAGCTACTATTACGGTCTTACGTGGTCAAACGAGTTTGGAGTGACGGGGAGCGCGACGACGGTAAAAATTTAACGGACGCTTTTAGCGGTTTTAAAGGGATGCTTTCACTTTTTTGGTGAGAGCATCCCTTTGACTTTATGATTTTTAAAATATAATGGAAAGTCAAAGCTCGAGATAATTTTCAATTACGGCGCATATGCTGGAGCGCTGCTTTTGGGAGAGCTTTCTGTAAGAGTCGATGAGCGCGGCCTCCTCCGAGTTGAGGTCATAGGACGTCACGGGCTCGATCTTGCGCTCGATATCTGTATGGCCGATGAGGTAGTCGACGGAGGTATTGAAGAAATCCGCGATTTTAATGAGCGTGTCGATATCCGGCTCGATATTGTGGTTTTCGTATTTGTTTATGGACTGCTGACTGACCGAGATAACATCGGCAAGTTGTTTTTGAGTGACGCGGTGTTCCGCGCGAAGTTTCTTTAAATTAGCAAGCAAAATAATCACCTCAACGTTAATGTTAACAACATTAAGGAGTTTTATAAAAATCCTAAAAATAGTTATTGACAACAACGGATGGTTGTTATATCATAAGCATGAGAGTTTTATTTACATATATCTTTGAATTGTTCGTTATGAAAGGAGAAAACAATGAAAAAGAAACGATTAATCGCGCTTATTGTGCTTGTTGTCATGGCGATCGGAATGCTGCCCATGAGCGCATTTGCGCAGCAAGAGGCCTGTGACCATGTTGCGGGAACGCCTGAAATTACCCCCGCGACGTTTGATGCGGACGGCTGCATAACGATGCGTTGCAAAAAGTGCCTGAATGTAATCGATGAGCAGGTTATCGCGAGGATTGAGACGCTTGAAGCGGACACGAGCTCGTTTGTCTATGACGCAAAGGTCCATCGACCGGCAATAGTCGTAATAGACGCAGACGGCATGGCTGTTTCGGAGGATAATTACACTGTTGCTTATGAGAACAAGTCGTCAAAAGCCCCGGGCAAATACGGCGTGACTGTTGAATTTTCGGGTGAGCTATATTCGGGGAAAAAGACGCTGCATTATACGATAAAGCCCGCAAAGGTTACAGGACTTAAATACAGCGTTTTATCCGCGACATCTGTAAAAATATCGTGGACAAAAGCAGTGGGCGCGGAGAAATACGAGGTATATAACGCGACGACCAAAAAGCGCGCGGCGCTGGTCACCGGAACGAGCGCTACCATAAAGGGACTCACTGCGGGCAAGAGCTATAATATAAAGGTTCGCGCATACGACGCTGATACCAAAAAGTACGGCGCATATTCAAGCACGTTGCTCATAAACACGTTTAAAACGGCGATAAAGAATGCGGCGGTTACGCCCAGCTCCATCACACTTTCGTGGAGCAAGGTTTCGGGCGCGAGCGGCTATTACGTCTATAGAAGGGCGAACACGTCCGCTTCATGGAAGAAGATAGCGACCGTTAAGGGCAGCTCGAACGTAAAATACACGGATAAGGTCAAGGGCGCATATTACTATTGCGTAAAGGCATACAAGGTATCGAACGGAAAGACGACTACGGGAATAACAAGCGCTGCCGTTCGCCTGCGCGTGCTCAAAACGCCCACTGCAAAGGCAGCGTCTACAGGCAAGGGGATAAAGATATCGTGGAAAAAGATATCCGGCGCGACGGGATACATGATACAGCGCCGCTCCGCCGATAAAAAAGGAAAATGGACGGGAAGCTGGACGAACGTAGCGACGGTAGGCAATGTTTCGTCGTATATATCGGATAACGGTCATGGAAAGTACTATCACTACCGCGTCCGTGCGATCTACAAGAACAGCGGCGTGACGAGCTACGGAGCATATTCGGGTGCGACGAACGGATGGATAAGCTACTATAATCCGGACATATGGTTCTTCACGAACTATGAGACATATAGATCGGTCAACACCGTTCCCATAAAAATACAGAATACCGGAAAATACACATTGAGGTTCTACTCAAAAGGTGCGAAGCTGCACGACAAGGACTATGCCGTGTATAACAGGGATCTGTATCTTGGAGACAGGGACAATTACTACCTCAAATTAAACTATGTGGACGTTAAGCCGGGAGAGAGCGTATGGCTCATGTTCTGCGTTGACGGCAACAACACGTGGTATGACAAATACACCAGAGTAGTATGCAAGTTCCGCTATGACGGCGTAGACTATTGGGGCGAATTCAGCTTTAATTACGGTTTAAACTGGACCAACGAGTTTGGCAAAACGGGTCATGAGGATGCATATGGCCGTGATGTAGTCTGATATTTACCGGACGAATATGCTATGATTATAAAGCGAGCTTTTAGGCGAGGCGCGGCGCAGGTTTTTGCGGCTACGCCGCAAAAACTAAGCCCGCCCGTCCCGCCTCCGCCGCTTGCGGCGGGGGCGGGACGGGCGGGCGACTTTCAAAAAAGCGAAAAGGCGGGAGCCTTTTCGGTCGTGAAAGCTGCGCCGCGCATGTACGTGTGAAGTGAAGCTTTTTTTCTAAAGCGCACAAACACAACAGCTCAAGACCCAAACTTTCCCCACAAACTAAAGTATACGGTCTGTAAAACTGCCGCGAAGAGCAGTTTTAAGACCGTCACAAGCTGCACAAAAGAAAAGCCGATATGAAATTTATCGCAGTTATGCCAACATATCTATAATTGAGCGGGAGTCACAAACATGACTATTTACTCTAAAAGTAATGTATGCGGTCTGTAAAATCGCTTGCGATTTTAAGACCGTCACCGTCGAGAACAAAAGTATAGTCGAAAACAAAGTTAAGCACTTATGCAGGAATTTCAGCCTGAACAGATTAGCGGAGAAGGATGAGGAGGTCGCAGACCTCCTTATGGGAAAGTCTGAAAACCACGGTTTTCAGGGGGAAATAGCAAAGTGGACTTTTAAATCTGAATAATGTCATATGCTCAAACTGTTGATTTGCACATTATTTTGAAGCTTTGCGTGAGTAAAGCAACCTATTTTTTCATTTGATAAGTCGCCTTGCCTAAATCAAGCGCGCCAACTTTTCTTTACTTATTATATTTTGTATCGGCGAAAAGTAAAGATTATCATGCAAAACGGTAAAGATCAATGCCGATAAACGATGGTCGATAAAAATAACATTGTTGTACTGCCGCCCCACGGCGCCGTAATCGTATTTCAAGTAATTATCAACACAAAAGGATACAGCAAAAATGCGCGAAAAAAAGCGGAAAAAATATTGAAAAAAGCGCAAAAAAGGCTTGCATATGCGTTTTCATTCGTGTATAATATTAGCGTTGCGCAATATGCGTAATGGACACTGCGGGAAGTTGCCGGTAGCCATGCCGGGTAATTCACGCAGAGGGATGCCCGCTCGATCGGGCGCTCCTGATTGTGGCAGCTGCCGAGGTAAAAAGCCCGTAAAAAGGCGTTTGACCAAAGCGTTGCCGCAATAATACAATACGACACGCACGGGTGCGTGTACAAGTAATCCAAAAGGAGGATCAAAAAATAATGGCAAGCCAAAGAATCAGGATCAAATTAAAGGCGTATGACCACAATTTGATCGACCAGTCTTCCATGAAGATTGTTGAGACGGCAAAGCGCACGGGCGCGAAGGTTTCCGGCCCCATCCCGCTTCCGACTCAGAAAGAGGTCATCACAATTCTGAGAGCCGTACATAAGTACAAGGACTCTCGCGAACAGTTTGAGATCAAGACACACAAGAGACTCATCGACATTCTCGAGGCGAACGCAAAGACCACGGAAGCGCTCATGGGTCTGGACTTACCTGCAGGTGTCGATATCGAGATCAAGCTGTAACGGGCGAAGGAGGTAAAGACATGAAAGCTATAATGGGTAAGAAAGTCGGCATGACGCAGATCTTCACCGAAGAAGGCATCGTCATTCCCGTAACCGTTGTGGAAGCCGGTCCCTGCGTCGTCGTCCAGAAAAAGACAGTTGAAACCGATGGCTATAACGCAGTACAGCTCGGCTTCGGCGATATCAGAGAAAAGCTCGTTAACAAGCCCAAGGCGGGTCACTTCAAGAAGGCGGGCGTTCCCGTAAAGCGCTATTTAAAAGAGTTCAGGACCGATGAGGCTCTTGAGGTCGGCGCTCAGCTGAACGCGGACGTCTTTGAGGACGGCGACTTAGTCGACGTCACCGGCGTATCCAAGGGCAAGGGCTTCTGCGGCGTCATAAAGAGACACGGCCAGCATAGAGGCCCCATGACGCACGGCTCCAGATATCACAGACGCCCCGGTTCCATGGGCGCATGCTCATATCCCGGCGAAGTCTTTAAGGGCAAGGGTCTTCCGGGCCACACCGGCGTTGAGAAGAAGACCGTTCAGAACCTTAAGGTCGTGGGCGTAGAGGCTGATAAGAATATGCTCCTCATAAAGGGCGCTATTCCCGGTGCTAAGGGTCAGCTCGTGATAATCAAAAAAGCGGTTAAGGCTTGATCAGCATTGAAAGGAGGAAGCACAAATGCCTAAAGTCATGATGTATAAAAATGATGGCACGCAGGTGGGTGAGATCGCTCTTGCGGAAAACGTGTTCGGCGCGGAAGTCAACGAACATGCTATCCACGAAGTAGTAGTAGCGCAGCTCGCTAACCTGAGACAGGGTACGCAGTCCGCACTGACTCGTTCAGAAGTAAGCGGCGGCGGTATCAAGCCCTGGCGCCAGAAGGGCACGGGTAGAGCAAGACAGGGCTCTACGAGATCTCCCCAGTGGAGACACGGCGGCATCGTATTCGCCCCCAAGCCCAGAAGCTACAACGTAAAGGTAAACAAGAAGCTCAAGAAGCTTGCAATGATAAGCGCACTTTCCATGAAGGTGGCGGGCGAAGAGATGGTCGTTATCGACGAGTTCGCGCTCGAAGCGGCAAAGACCAAGGAATTCGTCAAGGTGCTTAACAACTTAAAGGTCGAGGGTAAGACGCTCGTCGTCACCGCGGGCAAGGATGAAGATGTAGTAAGAGCATCCAACAACATCCCCACCGTTAAGACCATCCACACCGGCGAAATCAACGTTTACGACCTCGTAAACTGCGACAAGGTGATCTTCACCGAGGCTGCCGTAAAGGAAGTTGAGGAGGTATACGCATAATGAAGCTCGCACAGGATATCATCAAGGCTCCCGTATTAACGGAAAAGAGCTATGACCTCATCCCCTTAAAGAAATACACATTCGTCGTGGCGAAGGACGCTCACAAGACGGAGATAAAGGCGGCTGTCGAGGAAATGTTCGGCGTGAAGGTTGACAAGGTTAACACCGTCCGCACGCAGGGCAAGAAGAAGAGACAGGGCTATGCTCAGGGAACCACACCCGAGGTCAAGAAGGCTATCGTGACGCTCAAGAAGGACTCCAAGGGAATCGAGTTCTTTGACGGCATGATGCAGTAAGGAGGACAAGTCTAATGGCTATAAAGAAATATAATCCGACAACACCGGGCAGAAGAGGCATGTCCGTCTCCGCTTTTGAGGAGATCACCTGCACCACTCCCGAAAAGTCGCTGCTTGCTCCTCTTAAAAAGTCCGGCGGCAGAAATGTCCACGGCAGGATCACCGTTCGTCACATCGGCGGCGGCAACAAGAGGAAGTACAGAATAATCGACTTCAAGAGAAACAAGGACGACGTTCCCGCAAAGGTAGCGACGATCGAATACGATCCCAACAGAACGGCTAACATCGCGCTTTTACACTATGCGGACGGCGAAAAGAGATATATCTTAGCGCCCCTCGGCTTAAAGGTCGGCGATACCGTCCTTTCCGGCGAGCACGCGGATATCAAGCCGGGCAACGCCCTTGAGATAAAGAACATCCCCGTTGGTACGCTCATCCACAACATCGAGCTCAAGGCCGGTAAGGGCGGCCAGATCGTAAGATCCGCCGGCAACGCAGCTCAGCTCATGGCTAAAGAGGGCGCTTATGCGCAGGTGAGACTCCCCTCGGGCGAAGTTAGAATGATCCCCATGAACGCGAAGGCTACGATCGGTCAGGTGGGCAACATCGATTCCGAAAACGTTAGCATCGGTAAAGCGGGCAGAAAGAGACATATGGGCATAAGACCTACGGTCAGAGGCTCTGTCATGAACCCCTGCGATCACCCGCACGGCGGCGGCGAGGGCAAATCACCTATCGGCAGACCCGGTCCTGTCACCCCCTGGGGCAAGCCTGCACTTGGCTATAAGACTCGTAAGAAGAAGAATCCTTCTGACAAGCTTATCGTTAAGCGCAGAAACAGCAAGTAATGCGCTGTGATAAGAAAGGAGATAGATTATGAGCAGGTCAGTTAAAAAAGGACCTTTCGTAGATGCGAAGCTCTTAGCGAGAATTCAGCAGATGAACGAAAAGAACGAAAAGCAGGTGCTCAAAACATGGTCTCGTGCTTCCACGATCTTCCCGGATATGGTAGCGCACACCATCGCAGTGCACGACGGCAGGAAATTTGTTCCCGTATATGTAACTGAGGACATGGTCGGCCACAAGCTCGGCGAATTTGCCCCCACGCGTACATTCAGAGGACATGCGGGCGAGAAATCGTCTAAGTAATAAGGAGGAGTAGGAGACATGGCAAAAAGAGAGAGAGAAAAAGCTCTTAAGAGACATGAGACCGCTGAAAAGAGACCTCATGCTACAGCTAAATACATTCGCATTTCCTCCAGCAAGGTCAAGGCTGTGATCGACCTCATCAGAGGCAAGCAGGTCAGCGAAGCCAAGGCGATACTTGAGAACACCCCCAAGGCGGCTTGTGAGCCCGTCTTAAAGCTTCTCAACAGCGCTATTGCGAATGCCGAGAACAACCTCGAGTTAAACAGGGATAACCTCTATGTCGCGGAAGTTTACGCGAACATGGGCCCCACGTTAAAGAGGTTTAGGCCCCGCGCACAGGGCAGAGCCACGAGCATCCGCAAGAGGACATCGAACATCACGATCGTTCTCGATGAAGCAAAGTAAGGAGGAGGTAAAAGATGGGTCAGAAAGTTAATCCGCATGGTTACAGGGTTGGCGTCATCAAGGACTGGGATTCCCGCTGGATAGCGAAGAAGGATCAGTTCGCCGATTACCTTGTAGAGGACGACAAGATCAGAAAGTTCCTGAAGAAAAAGCTCTATGAAGCAGGAATTTCCAAGATAGAGATTGAGAGAGCGGCAAAGACCATCTCCGTCAGCATTTATACCGCAAGGCCGGGCGTTGTCATCGGCAAGGGCGGCGCAGGCATCGAGGTGATCAAGGCGGATCTCTTAAAGCTCACGGGCAAGAACGTTGCAGTCAACATCATGGAAGTCAAGAAGCCCGATATCGACGCGCAGCTCATCGCTGAAAACGTCGCTTCTCAGTTAGAGAGAAGAATCGCCTTCAGACGCGCCATGAAGGGCGCTATCGGACGCTCCATGAAGGCCGGCTTAAAGGGTATCAAGATCAAGTGCTCCGGCAGACTCGGCGGCGCCGAGATCGCAAGAAGCGAGCATTATCACGAGGGTTCTATCCCGCTTCAGACTATCCGCGCGGACATCGATTACGGTTTCGCGGAAGCGCATACGACCTATGGCCGTATCGGCGTAAAGGTTTGGACATATAAGGGAGAGGTTCTCGTTAACCCCTTAAAGGAAAAGGCTAAGGCTACCGCAGAGGGTAAGAAAGCGGAAGGAGGCAGAAGACATGTTAATGCCAAAAAGAGTAAAGCGTAGAAGAGTACATCGCGGCCGTATGAAGGGCAAGGCGCTTCGCGGCAACGTGGTGAACTACGGTGAATACGGTCTCGTTGCGACTGAGCCCGCTTGGATAAAGTCAAACCAGATTGAGGCTGCCAGAGTCGCAATGACCAGATACATCAAGAGAGGCGGTCAGGTCTGGATAAAGATCTTCCCCCACAAGCCCGTAACAGAGAAGCCGGCTGAAACTCGAATGGGTTCCGGTAAGGGTTCTCCCGAATATTGGGTAGCAGTAGTTAAGCCGGGCAGAGTCATGTTCGAAATAGCCGGCGTTGACGAGGCGACTGCAAAGGAAGCTCTGAGACTCGCGTCTCACAAGCTGCCCGTAAAGTGCAAGATAATCAAGAGAGAAGAGATAGTGGAAGGCGGTGAGCAGATTGAAGGCTAATAAGCTACATGAAATGAACGATGCTGAGCTTCAGGCGAAGCTTTTAGACCTCAAGACGGAATACTTCAACCTGCGTTTCCAGAACGCTACGGGTCAGCTCGCCAACCCTCTCAAGATAAGAGAGGTCAAGCGTGACATCGCACGCGTTAAGACCATCATCCGTGAGCGTGAGCTCGCTGCTGACGCACGCTAATAGGAGGTTATTATGGAAAGAAATCTCAGAAAGACCAGAATAGGTGAAGTCGTCAGCGACAAGATGGATAAGACCATCGTAGTAGCGGTAAAGACCAAGAAAAAGCACGGCCTTTACAACAAGACGGTGAACTTCACTTCCAAGATCAAGGCGCACGACGAGAACAACGAGTGCGGCGTCGGCGATACCGTGAAGATCATGGAGACCCGTCCCCTCTCTAAGGACAAGAGATGGAGACTCGTCGAGATCGTCGAGAAAGCTAAATAAGGAGGAGACAGCAATATGATACAGCCACAGACACGCTTAAAGGTTGCCGATAACTCCGGTGCAAAGGTGATCCAGTGCATCAAGGTTTTAGGCGGCTCCATGAAGAGGACGGCCAACATCGGCGATGTTATCGTAGCATCCGTCAAGACGGCCACCCCCGGCGGCGTTGTTAAGAAGAAGGACGTTGTTAAAGCCGTAATCGTTCGCTCTGTAAAGGGCGTAAGAAGACCGGACGGCTCCTACATCAGATTTGATGAAAACGCAGCGGTCATCATCGACAACAACAAACAGCCCAAGGGCACCCGTATCTTCGGGCCCGTCGCAAGAGAGTTAAGAGACGATGATTACATGAAGATCATCTCGCTGGCTCCCGAAGTACTCTAAGGAAGGCAGGGCTAAGATATGGCAATGAAGATAAAGAAGGACGACAAGGTCGTCGTCATCACAGGCAAGGATAAGGGCAAAGAGGGCAAGGTTTTAAGCACGCTTCCTCAGGACGGCAGAGTCATGGTCGGCGGCGTGAACATCGTAACCAAGCACCAGAAGGCCCGCAATCAGCAGAATCCCGGCGGTCTCATCAAGAAGGAAGCGGCTATCGACGCTTCTAACGTAATGCTCGTCTGCAAGAAGTGCGGCAAGGCTACGAGAGTCGCGATGAAGATCGAGGACGGCAAGAAGGTTCGCGTTTGCAAGAAGTGCGGCGCTGCTTTCGAAAAGTAAGGGAGGAAGATATAAATGGCAAGGTTAAAGGATACATATAAGCAGGACATCGTTCCCGCTATGATGAAGAAGTTTAACTACGATAATATCATGCAGGTTCCCAAGCTTGAGAAGGTAGTCATCAACATGGGCATGGGCGATATCAAAGAGAACCCCAAGGCTCTTGATTCCGCACTCGAAGAGCTTGCGACCATTTCCGGACAGGCTCCCGTAGTAACCTACGCGAGAAAGTCCGTTGCAAACTTCAAGGTTCGTGAAGGCATGAAGATCGGCGCGAAAGTCACGATCAGGGGCGATAGAATGTATGAGTTCGTAGATAAGCTCATCAGCATCGCGATCCCCCGTGTGAGAGACTTCAGAGGTCTTTCGGCTAAATCCTTCGACGGCAGAGGCAACTATGCCATGGGCTTCAAGGAGCAGTTAGTGTTCCCCGAGATCGACTTCGATAAGGTCGAGAAGGTCCGCGGCATGGATATCATCATCGTTACCACGGCTAACACGGATGAAGAAGCTCGCGAGCTGTTGACGCTCATGGGCTGGCCCTTTGAAAGGTAAGGAGGAACTATGGCTAAGACATCAATGAAATTAAAGCAGCAGAGACCTGCTAAGTTCTCCACAAGAGAATATACGAGGTGCCGTATCTGCGGCAGACCTCACAGTGTTCTGAGAAAGTACGGCATCTGCCGTATCTGCTTCAGAGAGCTTGCTTACCGCGGTCAGATACCCGGCGTCAAGAAGGCAAGCTGGTAAAAACTATTTAAGGAGGACAATAAAATGCCAGTAACGGATCCTGTAGCAGATATGCTTACAAGAATTCGCAATGCCCTGGTCGTCAAGATGGACACAGTGGATATGCCCGCTTCCAAGATGAAGATCGCTATCGCGAAGATTCTCTTGAGAGAAGGCTTCATAAAGGGCTGCGAAGTTATAGAAGAAGGCGTTCAGGGAACGCTTAGGATAAAGCTGAAGTACGGCCCGAACGGTGAATCCGTCATCAACGGCCTCAAGAAGATCAGCAAGCCCGGCCTTAGAGTTTATGCTAGAAAGGACGAGCTGCCCAAGGTTCTTAACGGAATGGGCATCGCCATCATTTCCACCTCTAAGGGCGTTATTACGGACAGAGAAGCCCGTGAGAACGCTGTCGGCGGCGAGGTTCTGGCTTATATCTGGTAAGCCGGCGATTGAAAGGAGATTTACATTATGTCAAGAATAGGTAAGCTTCCTATCGCTATCCCCGCGGGCGTGACAGTGACCGTTGGCGATAACAACAACGTTACCGTCAAGGGCCCCAAGGGCGAGCTCTCAAGGAAGTTCGACAAAGATATGAAGATCGAGGTCGAGAATAACGAAGTCGTTATTACCCGTCCCTCTGACGACAAGGAGCACAGAGCGCATCACGGCCTTACCCGCGCGCTGCTCGCCAACATGGTTCACGGCGTAAACGCTGAGTTCACAAAAGAGCTCGAGATCGTCGGCGTTGGCTACAGAGCACAGCTCCAGGGCAAAAAGCTCATCCTCAACGTTGGTTACTCTAACCCCGTTGAAGTTGAGACCCCCGCAGGCATCACGTTTGAGGTTCCTACCCCGAACAAGATCGTCGTAAAGGGCATCGACAGACAGCTCGTCGGTCAGGTCGCGGCTAATATCCGTAAGGTACGCGCTCCCGAGCCTTATAAGGGCAAGGGTATCAAGTACGCTAACGAGTATATCCGCCGCAAAGAAGGCAAGTCCGGAATGTAATTAGGAGGCGTTAGGTAATGATTAAGAAAATTGATAAGAACGAGATCCGCAAGGGCCGTCACCAGCGCATCCGCAACAAGGTGAGCGGCACCGCCGAGAGACCGAGGCTTTGCGTCTACAGAAGCTTAAACCACATCTATGCTCAGGTAATAGATGATGTTAAGGGCATGACGCTTGCGTCCGCATCCACGGTTGAGAAGGAAGTTGCTTCTCAGGTCGCTGAAATGACCAAGACCGACGCCGCTAAGCTCATCGGCAAGCTCGCCGCTGAGAGAGCGATGGATAAGGGCATTAAAGAGGTCGTCTTTGACCGTGGCGGTTACGTCTATACGGGCAGAGTAGCGGCAGTGGCAGACGGCGCTAGAGAAGCCGGACTGAAATTATAAGGAGGTATCGGAATGCAGCGCATAGATGCCAGCACATTAGATTTAAAAACCACCCTCGTATCCGTTAACAGAGTTGCTAAGACGGTCAAGGGCGGCCGTAACATGAGATTTGCGGCGCTCGTAGTCGTCGGCGACGGCGAAGGCCACGTCGGATGCGGCATGGGTAAGGCGGTTGAAATACCCGAAGCTATCAGAAAGGCTGAGATGGCGGCTAAGAGGAGCCTTATCGAGGTTCCCCTCGACGGCACGACCATCCCCCACGAGATCATCGGCAAGTTCGGCAGAGGTCAGGTTCTCATGATGCCCGCTAAGGAAGGTACCGGCGTACTCGCTGGCGGCCATGCCCGTGCGGTATTAGAGCTCGCAGGCGTTAAGGACATCAGAACGAAGTCCCACGGCTCCAACAACCCGATCAACTGCGTTAAGGCGACGATCGCGGGTCTTTCTCAGCTCAAGACGAGAGAGCAGGTTGCTCGTCTGCGCGGTATCAGCGTAGATCAGCTTCAGTAAGGAGGAGTATTATGGCACAGTTAAAGGTTACTCTTAAAAAGAGCACGATAGGCTGCCCCCAGGACCAGAAGGACACCGTAAAGGCGCTCGGTCTCGGAAAGCTCAACTCCACCACGATGAAGCCCGATAACGCGGCAGTAAGAGGCATGATCTTCAAGGTCAAGCACCTCGTCACTGTTGAAGAAGTATAAGGAGGGTATTAAGCATGAAGTTACATGAGTTAAAGCCCGCAGCAGGCGCTAAGACCGCTCCCAAGAGACTTGGAAGAGGCTCCGGCTCCGGTTTGGGCAAGACCTCCGGTAAGGGTCACAAGGGTCAGAAGGCCAGAAGCGGCGGCGGCGTTCGCCCCGGCTTCGAAGGCGGCCAGATGCCCCTTTCCAGACGTGTACCCAAGAGAGGTTTCACGAATATTTTCGCAACTGTATATACAACTATCAACGTTTCCGACCTCAACATCTTTGAGGACGGCACGGAGATAACAGCTGCTATGCTCAAGGAAATGGGCGTCATCAACAAGATTAACGATGGCCTCAAGGTCCTGGGCGACGGTGAGCTCACCAAGAAGCTTACAGTTAAAGCCGCTAAATTCACGAAATCCGCTGAAGAGAAGATACTCGCGGCGGGTGGAACAATTGAGGTAATTAAATAATGTTTAGGACTTTAGCAAATGCTTGGAAGATAAAAGAAATTAGACAGAAGCTGTTATTTACGGTAATGATACTCGTAATATACAGAATCGGATGCTATATTCCCGTCCCAGGCGTTAACACTTCAGTTATCGCTGATGCGATCTCGAAATATGACATCTTAGGCTTCCTGAACCTGTTCTCCGGCGGCGGTCTTGAGAACATGGCGGTATTTGCTCTTGGTATCACTCCTTACATTAACGCATCGATCATCATAAACCTCCTCACCGTGGCGCTGCCTCCTCTCGAGAGGCTCGCTAAGGAAGAGGACGGCCCCAAGAAGATCGAACAGATCACGAGATACGTCGGCATCGGCCTCGCCCTTGTCGAGTCTATCGGCGTGGTCCTCACTTTCGTCGCAAACGGAGCCATTAAAGACGCTGGCTTCCTTCATTGCACGACGGTGGTCCTCTGCCTCACGGCAGGCTCGGCGCTCACAATGTGGCTGGGCGAGAGGATAAATGTAAAGGGAATCGGAAACGGCATCTCCATGATAATCTTCGCCTCCATCTTATCGAGAGTTCCCTCTGCGGTGATCGCGCTCTTCGGAAACGCGGCCGCGGGTACGATGTCCTGGTGGATACTCGCACTGCTCATAGTGCTCGTGCTCGTGCTCATCGTAGCGGTAACGTTCATCGACATGGGCGAGAGGAGAATCCCCGTACAGTATGCCAAGAGAGTCGTCGGAAGAAAGCAGTATGGCGGTCAGTCCACCTTCATTCCCATGAAGGTCAACCCCTCGGGAGTTCTTCCCCTGATATTTGCATCCACGTTCATGCAGTTCGTTCCCATGCTCTGCCAGATCTTCTGGAGAGACAGCGCGTTCTATACATGGTGGCAGCAGTATCTCGGAACGGGCTCCGTAGCATATATGATAATCTTCGCGTTACTGATACTGTTCTTCTCTTACTTCTATTCTCAGATAGCTTTCAATCCGATAGACGTAAGCAAGAACCTCCAGCAGTACGGCGGCTTTATCCCGGGCATCAGACCGGGCAAGCCCACATCTGATTATCTCGCAAGGATCCTCTCGAGGATAACCCTGTTCTCCGCGATATTCCTCGCGGTACTTGCGGCTGTCCCCACGCTCGTCACCGGCTTCACCGGTCAGAGCAGCTTTGCCTCTGCGTTCGGAGCGACCTCCGTTCTCATTATGGTAAGCGTTGCGCTGGAGACGACGAGAGCGATCGATTCTCAGATGATGATGCGCAACTACAAGGGATTCTTAGGCTGATACGGCATTTAAGAAGAAGCACTTTATTAAGACAGCAGCGGGCGATTTTCGCCTGTTGCTGCCGTTTCGGTATTTAAAGAATTGCGGTATTCCTTAAAAAGGAGACGGATTATGAATATTATTTTACTTGGACCTCCCGGAGCGGGCAAGGGAACACTTGCATCAAACATTAAGGAACAGCTTGATTTAGCTCACCTTTCCTCCGGAGACATTTTAAGAGATGAGATAAAGCGGGAAACGGAGCTTGGCAAAAAGGCTCAACAGTACATTGCCGAGGGCAAGCTCGTGCCGGATGAGGACATCATCGACATGATTTTAGCAAAGATCAACGGACTGGGTAAGGGCGTCATTTTGGACGGCTTCCCGAGGACCGTCACTCAGGCGGAAAAGCTCGCGGATGCGGTCGATATTGACGCGGTCATTGAGCTCAGCGCGGGGCTGGATACCATAATCGACAGAATTTGTTCGAGACGCGTATGCTCGCAGTGCAAAGCTGTATATAATGTAAAGAGCCATCCTTCCGACGAATGTGACCATTGCGGAAGTAAGCTCATCGCGAGAGACGACGACAAGCCGGAAACGGTTTCCAAGCGCTTCGGCGTCTATCTCGAGCAGACGCAGCCGCTCATCGATTTCTATAAGGACAAAGGCGTCCTCTATACCGTGGACGGTGAAGGGGACATGAATGATATTTCTAAAAAAGTGCTTGAGCATTTGAGAGATATATAAATGATCTATATTAAATCAAAACATGAAATCGAGCTCATGAATGATTCCGGCACGATCGCCGCTGAGACCATGATAAGGGTTTTGGAGGCGATCAAGCCCGGCATCACTACATGGGAATTGGACAAAATCGCTGAGGATTACATCGCAAAGGCGGGCGCAGTTCCCTCTTTTAAGAACTACTGCGGCTATCCCGGCTCGATATGTGCATCCATAAACGAACAGGTCGTCCACGGCATTCCCTCAAAAAAGGCGATACTCAAGGAGGGCGACATAATCTCCATCGACCTTGGCGCTATATATAAAGGATATCATTCCGATATGGCGAGGACAAAGGGCGTGGGCAAGATATCCGAGGATGCCGAGACGCTCATCCGCGTGACGAGAGAGTGCTTTTTCCGCTCGCTCGAGTTTGCCGAGGTGGGCAACCACATTCAGGACATCGGCGCGGCAGTCGAGAGATATGCCGAGAGCTACGGCTTCGGAGTCGTAAAGGACTTGGAGGGCCACGGCGTGGGTAGGTCTCTGCACGAAGATCCGGGCGTACCCAACTTTGTGACAGGTCGCCGCGGGCCGAAGATACGCGCGGGCATGACCATCGCGATAGAGCCCATGATAAACCTGGGCACGGACGAGGTATATTGCTTAGACGATGAGTGGACGCATGTGACTGCGGACGGAAGCCTCGCCGCTCACTATGAAAATACGGTGGCGATAACGGAGGACGGTCCGAGGATACTCACATTTACCGACGGAGGTCAGCCTGAATGAAGGTAAAGACACCCGAGTTGGGCGGGCTCGTGAGGTCGACATCGGGCAGAGACGCGGGCAGGCTGTTCATAATAAAAGAGATTTGCGAAAACGGGTTCGTCTATGTGACGGACGGAATGCTGAGAAAGGTCGCAAATCCCAAGAAAAAGAACATCAAGCACTTAGAGCTGAAGCCCGTGAGGTTTGAGGCGATCGCGGCAAAGTTTGATGAAGGCAGCAAGGTATTCGATCAGGAAGTCGCGAGCGCGATAATGAGCAGCGAATACTATGACAGATGATTTTATAGGAGGTCAGCGTTAATGTCCAAGGGCGACGCAATAGAAGTAGAAGGTATAGTAACGGACGCATTTCCGAACGCGAGCTTCGAGGTGCAGATGGAGAACGGACACAAGGTTCTCGCGCACATCTCGGGCAAGCTCAGGATGAATTACATAAAGATACTTCCCGGCGATAAGGTAAAGGTTGAGATATCACCCTATGACCTCACGCGAGGCAGGATCACCTGGAGAGCGAGAAACTGATCGCACAGGTAAAAATTTTGGTTTTTTACAGATTTTTTCTAAAAAAACCATTGCAATATGCGAGAAAAACATATAAAATAGTATAGTACGCCTGTATGCTTTTACAGGCTCATTCGGTCATGCTGATTTTGGCCGGTGAAAAGGATAGGATAGGAGGAAATGACTATGAAGGTTAGACCGTCAGTTAAACCCATCTGTGAAAAATGCAAGATAATCAAGAGACACGGAAAGGTCATGGTTATCTGCGAGAACCCGAAGCACAAGCAGAAGCAGGGCTGATAAATAAGTTTATCAAGTGAGGTATACATGCAGCGGCTGCATGGGTATAATTATGCTGTAAAAAACCCATGATGCGTGGCACCGAACCATACGCTTATTTTTTCAATAACACTAAAAATCAACCGGAGGTGAAAGGTTAGATGGCACGTATTGCCGGGGTAGATATTCCCAATGGAAAGCGTGTAGAGATAGGCCTCACATATATCTATGGTATAGGTCTCAGCTCGTCACAGAAAATTCTCGCGGCGACAGGCGTAGATCCCGATATAAGAGTAAAGGATCTTTCTGAAGATGATCTCGGTAAAATAAGAGATTATATCGATCATAACTGCAAGGTAGAGGGCGACCTCAGAAGAGAAGTGACCCTCAACATTAAGAGACTTATGGAAATTGGCTGCTACAGAGGAGTTCGCCATCGTAAGAGTCTGCCCGTAAGAGGACAGAGCACGAAGCAGAACGCCCGTACCCGTAAGGGTCCCAAGCGCACTGTAGCGGGCAAGAAGAAGTAAGAGGAGGTTTTTAGATAATGGCTAAAGCTAAAGTTGTTAGAAAGCGCAGAGAAAAGAAAAACATCGAGCGCGGCACGGCACATATCAGAGCTTCCTTCAATAATACGATCGTAACAATGTCTGATGTGAACGGCAACGCTCTGTCTCAGAGCTCTGCCGGTGCGCTCAATTTCAGAGGCTCCAGGAAGTCCACGCCCTTTGCTGCACAGATGGCGGCGGAGACGGCTGCGAAGGCTGCTATGGAGCATGGTCTGAAGTCAGTTGAAGTATATGTAAAAGGACCCGGTTCCGGCAGAGAGGCGGCTATCCGCGCGCTGCAGACCGCAGGTCTCGAGGTTACGCTCATAAGAGACGTGACGCCCATCCCGCACAACGGATGCCGTCCGCCCAAGCGTAGAAGAGTATAAGGAGGTAAATAGAAATGGCAAGATATACAGGTTCCGTTTGCCGCCTTTGCCGCAGAGAGGGCTGCAAGCTTTTTCTGAAGGGTGACCGCTGCTACAGCGCGAAGTGCTCCTTCACGAAGAGGCCCGTTGCGCCCGGCCAGCATGGTCAGTCCAGAAAGAAGCTCTCCGAGTATGGCGTTCAGTTAAGAGAGAAGCAGAAGGTCAAGAGAGCATACGGTATGCAGGAAGGTCAGTTCAGAAGCTACTTTGAGGACGCCGTCAAGATGAAGGGCGTTTCCGGCGCAAACCTCCTCTCCTTACTCGAGAGAAGACTTGACAACGTCGTATATCGCATGGGTATCGCAGAATCCAAGCCCCAGGCGAGACAGTTCGTTCTCCACGGTCACATCACCGTCAACGGCAAGAAGGTGGACATCCCCTCCTTCAGAGTTAAGGCGGGCGACGTGATCGCCGTTAAGGAAGCGAGCGCATCCAAAGAGAGATTTAAGAAGATCTCCGAGCAGTCGGCTCGTCCGCTGCCCAAGTGGCTCACCTTTGACTTAGAGCAGCTCCAGGGCACGGTTGTGGCTCTCCCCGACAGAGACGATATCGATCTCACCATCGAGGAGCACTACATCGTCGAGCTGTACTCCAAGTAAGCGCATAGCATAAGCAACTACCTAAGGAGGGTAATACATAGATGTTGGAAATTGAAAAGCCGATAATTGAGTGTGTAGAGCATAACGCCGACTGGAGCTATGCCAAGGTCGTGATGGAGCCCCTTGAGAGAGGCATCGGTACGACGCTCGGCAACTCTTTAAGACGCGTGCTGCTTTCCAGTCTGCCCGGCGTTGCCGTAACGAGGATCAAGATCGACGGCATACTGCACGAGTTTTCCTCAATTCCCGGCGTTCGTGAGGATGTTACAAACATCGTTCTCAACGTCAAAAACCTCACGGCGAAGCTGTTCTGCCAGACGGCAAAGACAGTTTCCGTTTCCGCGGTCGGCCCCTGTGAGGTGACTGCGGCGGATATAGCCGTTGATTCGGATGTTGAGATAATCAATCCCGATCTTCACATAGCTACCCTCGATGAGGGCGCTGTGCTGAATATGGAGCTTACGCTCGATCACGGCAGGGGCTATGTTCTTTCCGATAAGAACAAGCTGCCCAACATGCCCATCGGCGTCATCCCCGTTGACTCGATGTTCTCACCCATAACAAAGGTGAATTTTGCGGTCACGGATACGCGTGTCGGTCAGATAACCGACTTTGACAAGCTCACGCTTGACGTGTGGACGAACGGCTCCATAGCCGCAAATGAGGCGGTTTCGCTCGCCGCGAAGATACTTTCCGAGTACCTCGGTCAGTTCATCGGCTTGACCGATCACGTGGGCGACGTCGAGATCATGGTGACTAAGGAGGACGATAAGAAGGAGAAGATCCTTGAGATAACCATCGAGGAGCTCGATCTCTCCGTCCGCTCTTATAACTGCTTAAAGCGCGCCGGTATCAACACAGTCGAGGAGCTTATAAAGCGCAACGAAGAAGAAATGATGAAGGTCCGCAATCTCGGAAGAAAGTCCCTTGAGGAAGTCGAGCAGAAGCTCGCCAACCTGGGCCTCGGATTGCGCCAGGATGATTAATAATATAGGAGGAAACGCAAGGTGGCAGGTTTAAATAAGCTTAACAGAGTTTCCGCTCAGAGAAAGGCCATCCTGAGAAATCAGGTAACCGCCCTCATCTGGAACGGAAAGATTGAAACCACTGACGCACGTGCTAAGGAAGTACGCAGAATAGCAGAGAAGCTCATCACCAAGGCTATCAAGCAGTATGAAAATACAGTGACGGTCACCAAGTCTGTAAAGGATGCTAACGGCAACGTTGTATCCGTAGACTTCGTGAACGACGCACCCGCTAAACTCGCGGTGAGAAGACAGCTCATGAGCTATCTTTACGACGTACCGGAAGCAAAGCTCGCAAAGGAGAGCAAGTATAAGTACGCTCAGCGCACGAAGGATAACAAGCATCCCGTCGTTGAGAAGCTCTTCAGAGAGATCGCTCCCAAGTATGACAAGCGTGCTAAGGAACTCGGTCAGGGCGGCGGCTATACCCGCATCCTGAAGAAGGGTCCCAGACGCGGCGACGCTGCTGAGATGGTAATACTTGAGTTAGTATAATCAGAACATGCATAAAGACTATGGCGGGGGTTCTCGCCGTAGTCTTATTTTTTAAGAATGAACGGAATCATAAACGCAAAAGACATAACATTCGAATATGCGTCCGATGAAAAGACGCGCATAAGGGCGCTCAAGGACATCGGGCTTGACATAAATGAGGGCGAATTCGCCGTGATATTGGGGCATAACGGAAGCGGGAAATCCACATTCGCGAAGCTGATAAACGCGCTATTGCTCCCCACAAAGGGACAGATGACGATAAACGGGATGGATACGGGCAATGACGACAACCTGTTTAAAATACGCAGCACGGCGGGAATGGTCTTTCAAAATCCGGATAACCAGCTCGTCGCGACAGTGGTGGACGAGGACGTCGCCTTTGGCCCGGAAAACCTCGGCATCCCGCGCGATGAGATAATCACGAGAGTGAACGAGGCGCTAAAGGCAGTGCGCATGGAAAAATTCGCGAAAATGCAGCCGCACATGCTTTCCGGCGGACAAAAACAGCGTATAGCGATAGCGGGAGTACTGGCGATACACCCGCAGATAATAGTGTTCGACGAATCGACGGCCATGCTCGACCCACAGGGGCGCGACGAAGTGCTGTCCATAATGCGAAAGCTGAACAAAGAGGGCATGACCATCGTGTTCATAACGCATTTTATGGAGGAGGCGGTTTTTGCGGATAAAATATTCGTCTTTAACGACGGGCGGATAATAGGAAGCGGAACGCCGCGAGAGATAATGTACGACACGGCGCTGCTGGAGAGCGCGGGGCTTTCCACGACATTTGCTGCGCAGATGTGTATTGATTTGCGCAAAAACGGGATAGAGATAAAAAGGGACGTACTCACGATAGAGGAGCTTGCGGAGGAAATATGCGCATCGAAGTCAAAAATCTGACACATGTATACATGAGCGGGACGCCCTTTTGCCATACGGCGCTGGACGACGTCAATTTGACGATCGAGCAGGGCGAATTTGTGGGAATAATCGGTCATACGGGCAGCGGAAAATCCACGTTGCTCACGGCGATGGCAGGGTTAAATAAGCCCACGAGCGGACAGATATTAATGGATGGCCGCGATATATACGACAAAAAGCTGGACAAGAAGTGGCTGAGAAGCAACGTCGGAGTGGTGTTTCAGTATCCTGAATATCAGCTTTTTGAGGAGACGGTGGAGAAGGATATCGAATTTGGCCCCAAAAAACTGGGATTAGAGCAGGATGAGATAACAAAAAGGGTCATCGAGTCCATGGCGCTCGCGGGGATAGATTATGACGAATACCGCAACAAATCGCCCTTTGAGCTGTCCGGCGGTCAAAAGCGCAAGGTCGCGATAGCGGGCGTATTGGCGTTAAAGCCCAACGTGCTTTTCATGGATGAGCCGATAGCGGGACTCGACCCCATGAGCAGAGACGCGCTCATGAATATGACCGTCGAGCTAAACAAAAAGGGCGTGACCATCGTGATGATATCGCACAACATGGAGGGAATCGCGGAATATGCGACGCGCGTAATTGCGTTCTCCGAGAGCAAACTCATGGCGGACGGCACGCCGAGAGAGGTTTTCGCTCGTCATGAGGTCATAAAAAACTCGGGTCTTGAGCTGCCCTTTTCCGCACAGCTTGTATACGAGCTCAACAAGCGGGGGTGTGATCTGCCCGATAGCCTCATAAAATACGACGAGACGCTAAGCGCAATAATAAACAGCCGGAGGGAGAATAGATGAAAAACATAAGCATCGGACAGTTTTTCCCCGGCGATTCGGTAATACACAAGATGGACCCGCGCGCGAAGCTGCTGCTGTCCATAGCGATGATCGTCGTTCTGTTCATCGTAAAGACGTGGATAGGCTATGCGGCGGTGTTCGCCGTGCTGGTGGCTACTATAATAGCGAGTAGAGTGTCCGTCAAGTTCGTGCTGCGCGGTCTGAAGCCGCTGTGGTTTTTGATATTGCTCACATTTGTGCTCAATTTGTTCTTCTATAGCGGAGAAACGCTGCTTGTGAAGTGGTGGATAATCAAAATATACTTAGAAGGCGTTATAAAGGCGGTAACCATTGCAATAAGGTTGATATTGCTCATAATGACCACATCGCTTTTGACGCTCACCACGTCGCCCATGGACATAACCGCGGCGATAGAAAGCCTGCTAAAACCGCTGAAGGTCGTGCATTTTCCCGTACACGAGCTTGCGCTGATGATGAGCATCGCGCTGAGATTTATCCCCACGCTCATGGAGGAGACGGACAGGATAATGAAGGCGCAGACCGCGAGGGGAGCGAGCTTTTCCGAGGGGAACATAATCGCGCGCGCAAAGGGCATCGTGCCCATACTGGTGCCGCTGTTCGTCTCTGCGTTCAAGCGTGCGGACGACCTCGCACTGGCGATGGAGGCGAGATGCTATGATGCGGACGCAAAGAGGACGAGCATGAAGAAGATGACCTTTACGTGGCGCGACCTCATAGGCTTGATCGTGATAGCCGCGCTCATCGTCGGACTTTGCTTTGGAATGTGAGAAAATGATGAGGATAAAGCTCATAATTGAATACGACGGAACGGGCTACTGCGGATGGCAGGCGCAGGACAACGGCAAAAGTATTCAGGAGACAGTTGAAAAGGTGATTTTTGAGACGACGGGGGAACGGCTGCGCGTGACCGGCTCGGGCAGAACGGATTCGGGAGTACATGCGCTCGGACAGGTGGCGCATTTTGACACTGACACGACCATCCCCGCGGACAAGATAGCGTTCGCGCTCAACGCGCATTTGCCGGATGATATTCGCATAAGGAGCAGTGAGAGAGCCGAGGAGGGCTTTCACGCGCGAAAGAGTGCGAAGATAAAGCACTACAGATATCTCATATATAACGACACGCAGGAATGCGCGATAATGCGTCGATATTGCGCATTTGTTCGGCGCAAGCTGGATGTCGATGCGATGAACGTCGCGGCGAAATACATCGTCGGAAAGCACGATTTTGCGGCGTTTTGCGCTAAGGGAAGCACGCCCGTCGCGACGACCGTGCGCGAGGTGTATGAGTGCGCAGTGACGCGGGACGGAAAATACGTCGCGATTGACGTCAAGGGCGGCGGATTTTTATACAACATGGTGAGGATAATCGCGGGGACGCTCATAGATGTGGGGACGGGTAGGATCCCGCCCGAGCGTGTAAAATATATCATCCAAAGCGAGGACAGAAACAACGCCTCTGCGACTGCACCTGCGAAGGGTTTGACGATGATGGGCGTCAGTTACATAGACGGGTAAGGGTCAAACACAAAAAATATAAAAAAGTATTGACAAAATATATTTAGGGTAGTATACTGATGAAGTGCTCGATTGACGGGTACTTTAAAAGTCGCGGGAGTAGCTCATTTGGTAGAGCGCCGCCTTGCCAAGGCGGAGGTGGCGGGTTCGAGCCCCGTCTTCCGCTCCATATGCGCTGCTAGCTCAGTTGGTAGAGCACCTGACTCTTAATCAGGGTGTCCGGGGTTCGAGCCCCCGGCGGCGCACCAAAAACACACCTTTGGGTGTGTTTTTTTGTGCCGCGGAGGCTCGAACCGAAGGCGTGAGCGTGTAGAAAAACTGTCCTGTGCGACAGTTTTTTAGCGAACGGACGAGCGAAAGCGCCCACGGCGGTGAGCGAAGTCGTGCGGCCCTTGGACGCACCTCAGCCCCCGGCGGCGCACCAAAAACCGACAAATCGGAAGAGAGGTTTGTCGGTTTTTCATTTGCAATAAAAAGACGCAAGTTTGCGCTAAAAGTTAGGGTCGGTTTTTGGAAAGTAATAAGTAATAGTGATTAGTGAAAAAGTGTGGAGCGGAGAGTTAAGCAGGTTTTAAAGTGAGAAATTTGCAGGGAGAGAATTGTTTAGGACGAGGAAAAGAATGCTTTAGAGAAAACAAATATGCATGTGGTAAAGACAGACGTTTGTGCATGAATTGAGAACCGACAAATCGGAAGAGAGGTTTGTCGGTTTTTCATTTGCAATAAAAAGACGCAAGTTTGCGCTAAAATTTAGGGTCGATTTTTGGAAAGTAATAAGTAATAGTGATGAGTGAAAAAGTATGGTGGAGGAAGATGAGTTGGCTTTGAAATGGGAAGTATATAGGGAAAGAAATGTTGAGGACAAGGAAAAGAATACTTTAAAGAAAACAAATATGCATGTGGAAAAGACAGACGTTTGTGCATGAATTGAGAACCGACGAATCGGATAAGTGGTTTGTCGGTTTTTCTTTTATAGAGAAAAGATGCACGTTTGGCCTAAAATTTAGGGTCGGTTTTTGGAAAGTAATAAGTAGGAGTGAAAAGTGAAGAAGTTTGGCGAGGGGAGTTAAGCAGGGTATGAAGTGAGAAGTTTGTGGGGAGTGATTTGTTGGTTTTAGTTTTTGGGGGAATGTATAGCTTGTGCTGCAAAAGGATTTTGGAGAGGATG
>CAKROK010000021.1 GCA_934373295.1 uncultured Christensenellaceae bacterium
GGGTTGAAATATGAAATAGTGACCTACGGATGCCAGATGAATGCGCACGACTCTGAGAAGCTGGCGGGAATATTGGAATCCATAGGATATAAAAAGGCGGCGGAGGGTGAAGAAGCGGACTTTGTGCTCTTCAACACCTGCTGCGTGCGCGCCAACGCCGAAAAGCGACTTTACGGCAATGTGGGCGTATATAAGAAGATAAAGCAGCGCAGGAAGAACCTGATAGTGGCTGTATGCGGGTGCATGATGCAGCAGGACGGCGCGGCGGACAAGCTCGCCTCGACCTTTCCCTTTGTGCGCATAATTTTCGGCACGCACGCGATGCAGAGCCTTCCTGAGATGATATACAAGGTGATAACGACGGGAAAGCGCGCTATCTGCGTGGAAGAAGGCAAGGAGATAATCGAAGATATTCCCATGCACAGGAACAAGCCGCCCCTTTCATATGTGAGCATAATGCAGGGCTGCGACAATTTTTGCAGCTATTGCATCGTCCCGTATGTGCGCGGCAGGGAGCGCTCGAGAGAGCCGATCCAGATAATCGACGAGGTGAAGCGCTTAGCCGACGCGGGCTATAAAGAGGTCATGCTGCTCGGACAAAACGTGAACTCCTACGGCAAGGGAACGGAGGCAAACATGCGCTTTCCCGAGCTTTTAGACCAAATTGCGGCAAAAACCGGGATAAGCCGCATACGCTTTATGACGTCCCATCCCAAGGACATATCGCATGAGCTGATAGAGGTCATGGCGAGCCATGATAATATCTGTAAGCAGCTGCATCTTCCCGTTCAGTCGGGCAGCACGCGGGTGCTTAAAGAGATGAACAGGCACTATACGCGCGAGCATTATCTCGAGATAAGAGAGGATGTGCGTGCGGTCATGCCGGGAATTACGCTTTCCACAGACGTCATGATAGGCTTCCCCGGAGAGACGCAGCGCGATTTTGAAGATACCCTTTCGCTCATGGGGCAGGTCAGATATGACTCGGCATATACATTTGTCTATTCCCCGAGAATAGGCACAAAGGCGGCGGCGATGCCCGATCAGATCCCCGAGGACGAAAAGCAGCGCCGCATAGTTGCGCTCGTCGACCTGCAAAACGAGATAACCTATGAGAAGAACCTCGAATGTGCGGGTAGACGCTTTAAGGTGCTCATAGAGGGCGTGAGCCAGCGCGACGAGGGCTGCGTCTGCGGACGGACGGACTGCGGCAGGATGGTCAACCTCGCGGGGGATGAGAGCCTCGTGGGCAGCTTTATTGACGTGGAAATAACGGAGGGTAAAAAGACGACGCTCTTCGGCAAACGAGTTTGATATATTTTATTTGATGTGTGTTTATAAGCTGTTTTTATATTATTAATGTAGAATCGTAAGTTATCGGTTCCGGAGGAGAAAATGAGCAAGAACAAGGTGACTATATATGACGTCGCGTCGAGATTGGGGTTGTCTACGGCGACGGTTAACAGAGTTATCAACAACAAGCCGAACGTAAGCGAAAAGACGAGGAAGCTCGTGCTTGATGCGGTTAACGAGATGGGCTATCGTCCCTCAAAGACCGCGGCCAGCCTTTCGCGCGCGCCCATACATATTTCAGTGCTCATAGCGGCGTCCATTGCGGACTTCCACAATGAGATAGAGCGCGGGGCGAACGCGGCTTTAGACGAGCTTTTCGACTTTAACGTGCGCGGAGAGGTGCGCGTGATAGAAAAGCGCCCCGAGGCGGATAAATTCATAGAGGCGATGTATGAGGAGGCGGACAAGGACGTGGACGCGATAGCGCTCGTCTGCCATAAGGACGAACCCGCGGTCATCCGCGCGATGAAGGACATCTCTCGCAGGGGGATAAAGTTCGCCATAGGCGTCTCGGAGATATCCGACCAATGCAATACCTTGAGCGTGAAGTCAAACGGCATCGTCGCGGGCAAGATGGCGGCGGAACTGCTGGAAAACATGCTGGGGACGGGCAAGGTCGCGATAATAGTGGGCGATAAGGGGACGAACGTCCACGACGACTGCTATTTGGGCTTTAAGGAATACGTCGATAACAGCCCGCTCGAGCTGACTGATTACTACGAAAGCTTAGAGGATTATGAGGTGAGCGCGTCTCTTGCCGAAAGGATAACGGATGAGCATCCGGACATTTCCGGGGTATATATTTCATCCGCGAATTCCATAGGCTTTTGTGATCAAATAGAGAAGATGAACAAAAAGAATGATATCAGGATAATAACCTCTGATATATTTCCCGCGCTCGCGCAGTATCTGGACAGACATGTCGCGGATGCGTCCATCTTCCAGAACCCGTTTTTGACGGGAAAGCTGCTCGTGCAGTGCATATATGAAAATCTCACGGAGATAGGAAAGTTCCAGAACAAGGTGCTGTATACCGACCCGCAGGTGGTGCTGAACAGCAACAAGGAGTTGTTTTTATCTCATATGAAAGAGTAGGGCAGTCTAAAAGGCTCGCCCTTCCGCTCTTTTTCTGCGACTCGGCTCGGCGGCGTACTATTATGTACAGCCTTCTCGCCTCGCTTGAAAAATAACGAAAAATCGGGCCTTTTATACAGCCCCAATTTAGGAATAGTTTTTCAAAACTGAGTTTTGAAAAAACGTTCTAAGGCAAATAAATGACGTCGCCGTCAATGCGAAATCCGCCTTTTTTGATATGCCGCGGATTAAATGCCCGCACATGGGGAGACGTACACATTTTTTTGTCATACAGTTGTCCGTTATGCTATAATGATTATATTGAGAAGTACAAAACACAAACAAAAGGAGAAAAGAAAATGAATTTTGCCAAGTACATCAAAGAGCTTGAAGTAAAAGAGAACACAGTCGCACTGTTCTGGCTGGGACAGGCGGGCTTTGCGTTTAAGACGGCGAAGGGCACGCTCATCGGCCTTGACCCCTTCCTCACCGACTACGTCGAAAAGGCGATCCCCGAAGAGGGCCTTGCTTTCAGAAGGCTTTCCCCCGCGCTGTGCGATCCCGATGAGATAGAGTTCGACATACTGCTTTCATCCCACGAGCATGAGGATCACTTTGACCTGGATGCGCTTCCCGTATTCGTGGCATGTGAAAAGACCAAGATATACGCAAATGCGGATTCCATCGCCAAGGCGGACGCAAAGGGCATCGACACCTCCAAGATAAACGAGGTAAAGGCGGGCGACGTCGTAAAGTTTGACGAGTTTACACTCACCTGCACCAAGGCGGATCACGGCCCGCTTGCGCCCAATGCGATGGGCTTCATTCTCGATTTCGGCTTTACAAAGCTCTATTACAGCGGTGATACGTGCTATAATTTAGACGCGTTAAAGGTCGCTATAGAAGCTCAGCCCGAGGTCGTCATGCTGCCCATAAACGGCGCTTTCGGCAACCTGAATGCGAAGGACGCGGCGAAGCTCTCTAAGGATCTCCACGCGAAGGTATGCGTTCCCCATCACTTCTGGACATTTGCAAAGCACAAGGGCGAGGGCGGCGACCCCATCGATGCGATAGAGTGCTTCCCCGAGCTTGCGCCCGATGTAGAGCTTGCGCTGCTCACTCCCGGAAAGGCTTTTATCTGCAAATAAGGTGACAAATTTATACACATAAAAAAATTTACTTGACTATTTGCAGAATAGGACTATAATATATACAGTAACCTGATTGTTCACAGATTGTTTTCAATTATGTAAATATACCGTTCATGTGGAGCAATAACTGTTGAAAAACAACATGGCAAAATATGTATGGCAGAAAAAACTATTGACAACTAACAGCTTGTGTGCAATAATGTGATAGTCAAATGTGAAATTTTAATGAACGTCCTTCGTTCTGTGTTATAAAAGTTTGTTTTGGCGGTGAACGTGTCCATCACATTCACGGCCTACACATTGAAAACAGAATAATTCGTATTTTGATTTAGTTTCTAAGTTTCCGAGAAGATCGGAAAGTAAATAATATTACTCTAAAATTTTAGGAGGACTAAAAATGAAGAAACTTATTGCACTCGTACTTGCTATCCTCATGGTAGCAGCAGTTGCAGTAGCTTGCACGACCGCACCCGCTACTAGCGACAAGCCCGAAGAGAGCACTGCTCCCAAAGAGAGCACTCAGCCCGAAGAGAGCAAGGCTGCTGGCATCGACAAGTCCGAGTACTCTATCTGCATCAACCAGAACACGATCAACCATCCCGTTCACAGACAGGTTCAGATGGGCCTCATCAACAAGGCTACTGAGCTTGGCTACAAAAAGCCCGAGGTAGTTGGTCCTGATACCGGCGACCAGGCTGAGCAGTTCGCAATGTGCGAGACTTGGGCTGCTTCCGTAACCCCCGGCAAGGCTGCTATCCTTATGTGGAACGGCGACCACAACTCTGATGAGTTAGTTGCTAAGCTCTACAATGATTATCAGATCATCGTTGGTGTTCCTCACTTCAGAATTTTCGTTAATGACGATGTAGAGAAGAAGGAGCTCCCCGAAGGTTATGCTTTCGAAATGGCTTGCGACCCGGTTGCTTACGGCCAGGAAGTTGCTAAGCTCGCTGCTGCTGCTCTCGACGGTAAGACTGGTTCCTTCGCTCTGACTCAGAACACGAAGAACTCCACCGAGAACGCTGCAACCGATTCCTTCATCAAGGAGTTCGAAGCTCAGAAGGCTAACTACAAGCTCGACGGCATCAAGATTCTTGAAGTAGGTCTTGAGGGCGGCGAAATGGAGCCTGCTACCACTTACAACCTTGGTATCATCCAGGCTAACAAGGACCTCGTTGGTGCTTTCGGCACGACCGGTAACTCTCCTGTATCTTGGGCAGACGCTGCTTCCAAGGCAGGCAAGAAGGACGGCGAGCTCTGGATCGCTGGTATGGACGCTACCGACACCAACCTCCAGTACCTCGAAGCTGGTAAGGTTCAGGTTATCGTTGCACAGCCCCTCGTTCAGGAAGCTGCTAAGACCATGGAGTACTTCGATATTCTCTTCAATGGCGGCACCGTTGAGCCTTGGACTGACCTTTCTGCTGGCATCGTAACTAAGGATGCTACCGGTGAGAACTCCATCGAGACCTGGAAGGGCTATGCTGAGCAGGTTACCAAGATGTTCGGTGCTTAATCAACATTAAGTCTAACAAAGATTATTAATTAATCGAAATTTGGGCTTGTTGCCAAGCTTGGTAACAAGCCCTTTTTTTCAGAAACACTTATAACTGCGGACCAGCCGCAGTTTTACGCGCATTTTGCGCACAGAATGGGAAGGATGTGAATTTGGATAATGGCAGAATACATGCTTGAAGCAATTAATATTACGAAGAAATTCCCCGGTGTAATTGCTAATGATAATGTATGCTTAAGCGTAAAAAAAGGCGAAATTTTAGGCCTTATCGGTGAGAACGGTGCCGGTAAATCCACTATTTTAAAGGTTTTAAACGGTATCTATCCTACCGGAACTTATGAAGGTACGATAAAAGTTGACGGTGAGGAAGTAAAGCTTTCTAACTCTAACGACGCCGCAAAGGTCGGCATCGGCTTCGTACCCCAGGAAATCAATGTTTTAAAGAACTTCAGCGTTGCTGAAAATATATTCATGTCTGATTTAAGACTCAACAAGGTCAGTGATAAGACCACTAAGAGCCCTGTTGTGAACTTTAAGAAGATGTACAAGATAACCGAAGAGCTTTTAGAGAACAACAAGATTAACCTTGACCCCAGGGCTGACGTAAGAAAGCTCTCCATCGGCCAGCAGCAGATGCTCATGATCGCGCGTGCGCTGGCTTCTAATCCGAAGATACTTATTCTCGACGAGCCCACGACCTCTCTTTCCGATTCCGACGTTGAATCCCTGTTCGAGGTTGTCAACCACCTGAAGTCTCAGGGCGTTGCCGTTATTTTCGTTACACATAAGATGGACGAGATATTAAAGCTTACCGACAGAGTATCTATTTTAAGAGACGGTAAATACATCAGCACTTTCGAGAGAAAGGATTACGATGCTAACGCCATCATCGCAGACATGATCGGCCGTCAGCTCACCAACCTCTATCCCGAGAGAAACGTCAAAATCGGTGACGTCGTATTCAAGGCTGAGAATATTACCATCGCTCATCCCTTTATCGCAGACAGAAATCTCGTTGAAGACGTATCCTTTGAAGTACGTGCGGGTGAAGTCGTCGGTCTTGCAGGACTTGTCGGCGCGGGCCGTTCTGAGGTTTGCATGGGCATTTACGGCGTTGACAAGATCGCTTCCGGTAAGATCTTTGTAGACGGCAAGGAAGTTAAGGTCAACTCCACCGAGGATGCTCTTAAGGCAGGCATCGGCCTCGTTTCCGAGGACAGAAAGAAGTACGGCTTAAACTTCGTTTGGAATATCGCTAATAACATCGGTATTTCCAACCTGAAGGCAGTTTCCGCAGGTCCCGTCGTTTCCTCCAAGAAGATGAACGACAGAATCATGAAGTACTTCAACGCAATGTCCGTTAAGGCGAACAACCCGAGAGTTAACGTCGGTACGCTTTCCGGTGGTAACCAGCAGAAGGTCGTTATCGCGCGTACTCTTAACGCGGAGCCTAAGGTGCTTATCCTCGACGAGCCCACAAAGGGTATCGACGTAGGTTCCAAGAACGAGATTTATAACATTATAAATGAATTAGCGGCAGAAGGCATCGCTATTATCATGATCTCCTCTGAGCTTCCCGAGCTCATGGCTATGTCCGACCGTTATGTCGTAATGGCAGAAGGCCGTGTTGCGGGTGAACTCTCCAAGGAAGAGGCCTCCACCAGCAAGATCATGGAGCTTGCCGTTAAGACCTTTAAGCAGGTTTAATGGCAGGAAGGAGTAAAAAATGGAAAAAACAAAGAAAAAAGATTCATTAATTACAAAAATACTTTTAAAGCCTGAAGTCGGCATTTTGCTTCCTATATTAGTAATCGTAGTTGTTGCTATGATCGTTCAGCCGAACGTCGCTAAGAACTGGGATACAATTTTCAGCCAGATCCTTTCCGGTATGGCTCCCATCGGCTTCGCTGCACTCGCTGAAATGCTTATCATCATGATGGGTGAGATCGACCTCTCCGTAGGTACGAACTCCACGCTCGCATGCTGCTTTGCAGGTTATTGCTGCGTAAACTGGGGCTTTGGCTTCTGGGCTGTTGTATTCACAGCTCTCGCAATGGGCGCCCTCGTTGGCTTTTTAAACGGTATACTTTCCGCAAAAATCGGTCTTCTTTCATGGATAACGACACTTGCGACGCAGTTCCTGTGCCAGGGTATTGCTGCTACCATCACAAACGGCGTTCCTCAGTCCATCAAGTATGAAGATTTCGATTACAGCTGGTTCTCATCCGGTAACTTCATCGATGCAGATCTTGGATTTATGAAGTTAAGACTGTCATGGTGGTTCTTACTCATCTTAGTTGCTACTTTCATCCTCTGGTTCGTCATTTACAGAACCAAGTTTGGTTATAAGATGAGAGCAGTCGGCGGCAACAAGGAAGCGGCGCTTCTCGCAGGTATCAATGTATCCAACATCAAGCTCATAGTATTCGTGCTTGCTGGTATAGTCACCGTTATGGGTGGTCTTGCTGATACGCTCAAGAATGCATCTGCTAAAGATACAAACGGCGTTGGCCGTGAGTTCCGTGCAATAACCTCCTGCGCAATCGGCGGTATAGCAATGGGCGGCGGCGCAGGCTCTGTATGGGGTGTTTTCCTTGGTATCATACTGTTCCACGTTGTTCAGCAGCTTCTCCAGATTGCTGGTCCCGCTGTTGGCATCGACACTAACAGACAGCTCATCCTCATGGGCGCTATCCTTATTTTCGCGGTTATCCTCGATACGGTTCGCGCTAAGATTAAGGCTAAGCAGGCTGTTAAGTAATCGGGAAGGAGAATATTTCAATGCAGGCACAAGCTAAGAAAAAATCAAATAATAACATTTTTAAGAAAATAATTAGCTCTGATGAATTCAGCGTTGCGGTACCGCTTTTAGCTCTTTGCGTTATACTGCTCATCATTTCGCTGTTCAGAAAAGATGCATTAAACTGGTTCGGATGGAGCAACATATCTTCAATTCTTACGATGTTCCCCTACATCGGTCTGACCTCCCTTGCAGCGGCTTTCCCGCTCATGGTTGGTAGAGTTGACATTTCAACCGGTCGTCTCGTAGGCTTCTCGGTAATGGTTACCGCAACCGGTATAATGAACTGGGGTTTAAATCCCCTCCTCGTAGCTGTTATTGCCATATTACTTACCGCTTTATTCGGCATATTAAATGGTATCCTTGTCGTTAAGTTAAACGTACCGGACTTCGTCGCTACGATGGGTGTTCTCTACATCTCCGGCGGTTGCCGTTATCTCCTCTTTGACGGTATCGAGATAACGATGATCGGTCAGGAGAACATTGCGGGTGTTATCAATTTCTTTGATGACTCCAACAGATTCCTCAGTCTGCCCATGAACTTCTGGATAGTTCTTGCGATATTTGTTATTGCAGCATTCGTTATCAAGAAGACTCTCTTCGGCAGAAGAATTCTCGCAGTCGGCGACAACGACGAAGTTGCTGCTCTCGCAGGTATCAACCCCGTTAACTACAGAATAGTTTCTTACATCATCTGTGCAGCTCTCTGCGGCGTTTGCGGCGTTATCTACTGCTTAAGCGCTAAGGTCGGCAGACCTTCCACCGGTGATGGTTGGGAGTTCAGAGCAATCGCGGCATGCGTTGTCGGCGGTACGTCTCTCGCAGGCGGCAAGTGCTCACCCATATCGGTATTCATCGGCTGCTTCCTCGTTATGGCGGTTGAGAATGCTATCCTCTTCTTCCCCGACATCGTTCCCTCTACGATGCAGGTTGCAGTCCGTGGTATAATCATGGCGGCGGCTGTTCTTTGGGACATGGCGAGACAGAAGAAAAAGATCAAAGCATAATCACACAACTTATATTCTTCCCAAAGACCGTGAGGCGGAAATTACTCTGCCTTGCGGTTTTTGCTTATTAAACGATATGAGAGTATTTACTGCAATACATTTTGATAAAATGGTGATAGATGAGCTGCTCAGGGTGCAGAAAGTCATAAAGGAAAATTCACCCACATGCAGATTATCGCGCGAGGAGAATCTGCATCTCACATTAGAATTTTTAGGTGAATGTGACCGAAAAAAGATGTATTCGGCATGTTTGGCGTTAGACGAGATCGATATGGATTCTTTTGAAGTAAAATTAAACGGACTGGGCTGCTTTAAATCAAGAGACAATTCCCTAATTTGGGCGGGAATATCTTCCACGAAGCTAATTGAATTAAAAAAATCACTTGATGATGCGCTTATAAACCGCTCCGTATCATTTGATAAAAAACCATTTAAGCCGCACATTACCCTTGCGAGGGAGTGCTCTTTGAACACCGAATTTATAAAGAGCATAAATGTTAAGGGCAGATCCATTATAGATAAAGTGAGTCTGATGCAGTCGGAAAGAGTGGACGGAGTATTGAAATACACGGAGATTTACTCAAAAAAATTAAGACGTTGCTGAAATCAGCGACGCCTTTTTTTATTGTTAGATAAATTCCTTTTGTTCGTCTGTTTATCCCTGTGTTTTGATTTATCAACCTGCTGCTTTTCGGGAGGAACGAGGCAGTTATCTCCGTAGCCTATCAGGTCGCGGCGGCCCGCTTTAATGAGCGCCGCGCGGATTGCGGGATGATTTTCAACTTTATAGTATTGAAGCATCGCGCGCTGAGCGTTCTTTTCCTCAAATGTCCTGGGTACATAGACCTTTTTCATTGTGCGCGGGTCAATTCCCGTGTAATACATCGTCGTTGAAAGCGTCGCAGGGGTGGGGTAAAAATCCTGAACCTGCTCTGGTCTCATGTGGTTTTTTTTGAGATACATCGCCAGCTCGATAGCGACGCTCATGTCGCTTCCGGGATGAGATGACATGAGATACGGGACGATATATTGATCCTTATTCAGGCGCTTGTTCACTGCATTATACTTTTTGACGAATTCTTCAAAGAGCGCGTGGTCGGGCTTACCCATGAGGCGCAGGACCTTGTTGCTCACATGCTCGGGAGCGACTTTAAGCTGTCCGCTTATGTGATATTTCGCAAGCTCTGTCAAAAACCTATCGTCTTTATCGTATAAGATGTAGTCAAAGCGCAGCCCTGAGCGTATGAACACTTTTTTTATACCGGGCAGCTCACGCAGCTCCTTTAACAGCTTTCTATAGTCCTCATGCGACACCTCGAGGTTGTTGCAACGTGGGGAAAGGCAGGGCTTATTCTTGCAAGCTCCTCTCTTTAGCTGATTCTTGCAGGCGGGCGCGCGGAAGTTTGCCGTCGGGCCGCCGACATCGTGAATATATCCCTTGAAATTAGGACTTTGCGTCAATAACTTTGCTTCTTTGATAATACTCTCATGACTTCGCGCCTGAATAATTCTTCCCTGATGATATGTTAATGCACAAAAAGCACAGCCGCCATAGCACCCTCGGCAGGAGGTTATTGAAAACTCTATCTCATCCATGGCGGGGATGTGCTGTTTATAGGACGGGTGAGCCGAGCGCATGTAAGGGAGGTCATAGACCGTGTCCAGCTCTGAAGTCGAAAGGGGAGCAGAGGGCGGATTAATGACGACGTATCCCTTTTCATATGGCTGAACGAGGCGTTTTCCGCGTATGCCGTCGCATTCGTTCATCTGTGTCATGAACGCCTCGCAGTACTTTATCTTATCGCCCGCTACCTCCATATGAGAGGGAATTTTAATATAATCCACGACATCATCGAGTGAATTTGTTCTGTAGCACGTTCCGTTGACAAACGTGATAGAGCTTATGGGGATGCCCGCGTTGAGAGAATCCGCGACCTCGACGCACGCGCGCTCGCCCATGCCGTACATGAGGATATCCGCTCCGGAATCAATGAGCAGAGAGTGGCGTACTTTGTTCGACCAGTAATCGTAATGTGACGCGCGGCGCAGGCTGGCCTCGATGCCGCCCACGCAAATAGCAACATCGCCGTATGCGCGGCGGAGCATGTTTGAATATACGATAGTGGCGCGGTCGGGGCGCTTCCCCGCGACGCCGCCCGGCGTGTAAAAGTCGTTTGAACGGCGCTTTTTGGCGACGGTATAGTGAGAGACCATTGAATCAATGTTTCCTCCGGAGACGTAAAACGCGAGACGTGGCTTACCCAAGCGGGTAAAATCGTCCGTGGAGTGCCAATCGGGCTGGGCGATAATGCCCACGCGATAGCCGTTTGACTCCAAAACGCGCGCAATTATCGCCGGGCCAAAGCTCGGATGATCGATATATGCGTCCGCGCTGACAAGAATTATATCACACTCATCCCAGCCGAGGGCGCGCATTTCTTTTTTTGTCATGGGTAAAAATCCGTTCATAAAGCACCTCATTTATAAGATAGTATAGCATATCGGCGCATACAAATGCAAACCACGAGGCGTTGAGAAAATCGCGATTTTGTATTATAATATCATTTATAGAAAGATGAACAGGAGAAATGAATTTGGATCTTAGCAGATTGAGCGATGTACAGAGACGTGCGGTAATGACGACGGAGGGCGCGGTGCTCGTGCTTGCGGGCGCGGGCTCGGGAAAGACGAGCGTGCTCACAAACCGCGTGGCGTATCTAATAAATGAAAAGGGGATCGACCCATACAATATACTCGCGATAACGTTCACGAACAAAGCGGCGCGGGAGATGAAGGAGAGGATAGAGCGCATCGTCGACACGGACACGTCCTCGATGATCGTCTCAACTTTCCACTCCATGTGCGCGCGATTTTTGCGCATGGACGCGGATAAGATTGGATATACGCGCGATTTTACGATTTATGACAGAGATGCGGCGAACACGCTCATGAAAAAGGTGCTTAACGAGCTTCAGATAGACGATAAGATATTGACCTATCGCTACTGCTTGAACCTCATAAGCTCGGCGAAAAATGCGTCCTCCAAGCAGTCCGTTTCGGCATATATCGCGGAAAACTGCGACGGGGATGCTGAGGACATGCTCGCGATATATGAGCGGTATTCGCGCGCGATGAGGGCGGAAAACGCGATGGATTTCGACGACCTGCTGTTAAACATGCTGCGCGTGTTAAAGGAAAACGACCGCGCACGGGACTATTATCAAAGGCGATTCAGGTATGTTTTGGTGGACGAGTATCAGGACACGAACAGCGTGCAGTATGAGCTCGTGAGCCTGCTTTCCGGCGGATGGGGAAATCTGTTCGTCGTGGGTGACGACGACCAGTCGATATACGCATGGCGCGGCGCGGACATAAGAAATATACTGGATTTTGAAAAGGATCACCCCAGCGCGGCGGTGATAAAGCTGGAGCAGAACTACCGTTCACATGAGAAGATTCTCGACGTCGCGAACGAGGTCATAAGCAGGGCGCATGAGCGCAAGGGCAAGAAGCTTTGGAGCGCGAAAAAGACGGGAGAAAAGCCCGTTTGGTTCACTGCGTCAAGTGAATACTACGAGGCGGAGTACGTCGCGCGGCAGATTGGCGAGCTGCGCAGCGCGGGATATGAATACCAGGACATCGCGGTGCTGTACAGAATGCATACGCAGGCGCGAGTGCTCGAGGAAAAACTGAGGATGTATGCGATACCGTATAGAATATACGGCGGAATGTCCTTCTATGAGCGAAAGGAGATACGCGATATGGTCGCATATTTGCAGCTCATCGCAAATCCGTCGTCCGATACGTCTCTTTTGAGGATAATAAACACGCCCAAGCGCGGAATAGGCGAGGCGACTATAGCAAAGCTTGCCGCTTATGCGAACGAGCGCGGGATATCCCTGCTCGCGGCGGCGGGGGATGCATCCGTGTTTTTGAGCGGCGCTGCGGGTAAAAAGGCAGGCGAGATATATTCGCTGATAGATTCGCTCATAAAAGACTGCGCAGACCTTGAGCCGGGTGAGATAGTAAACGAAGTTTTTGAAAAAAGCGGATATAGGAGGATGCTCGACGACCTGCCGGACAGAAACGAGGCCGAGGCGAGAAAGGCGAACATTGGCGAGCTTATAAACGGCGCATACAAATTCGCAAAGGACAATCCCGAGGCGGATCTGACGGAATATCTATCGACCGTCGCGCTCATAACAGACATGGACACGACCTCGGATGAGGGCAGCGTGACGCTCATGACCATGCACAGCGCAAAGGGACTGGAATATCGTGCGGTGTTCATAGTGGGCATGGAAGAGAACATCTTCCCATCGTATAAGAGCATTGAGGAAAACAAGATAGACGAGGAGAGAAGGCTCTGCTACGTCGGCGTGACGCGCGCGAAGGAAAAGCTGTTTTTGACGAATTGCCGCTCGAGAAACGTATATGCGACCACGAGCTATAACGAGCCATCCAGATTTTTAAGGGAGATACCCGAGAATAAGCTCGAAATCGTCGGTAAAAAATATGAGAAGAAGGAGCCGGATTATGCGCCCAGCGCAAAGACGACGCACAGCGTAAAGGGCATGTCCGATGCCGTCAAAAAGCCGACGTTTACGCCCAGGGCAAAGACGGATGCATCGAAGTTCGACGTGGGCGATATCGTGGAACATGACAAATTCGGCAGAGGAAAGATAAAGAACATAATGGCGGCGGGGGACAAGCACCTTGCCGTGATAGCATTTTCCGATATGGAGAGAAAGATGTTCTTGGAGTTTGCTCCACTGAAGCCGATCAAGTGAAAGGAAAAGCGATGGATGAGATGAAAGCGCTCGTTGAGCGTTTAAATAAATACGCTTATGAGTACTATGTGTTAGATGACCCTACGGTAGCGGACGCGGAATACGACACACTATATGACAAGCTGACCGCGCTTGAAAAGAGCACGGGCGTCGTGCTTGCGGATTCGCCCAGCATGAGAGTGGGCGGTCAGTTGTTGGAGGGCTTTAAAAAGCATAGGCACATTGCGCCGCTATACAGCCTGGATAAGTGTAAGAGCTTTGACGAGCTCAGAGAATGGGAGAGCCGCGTTGAAAAACTCGCGGGGAAGTGCACATATTCAC
The DNA here is from genome assembly GCA_934373295.1 of uncultured Christensenellaceae bacterium. Lineage (GTDB taxonomy): Bacteria > Bacillota > Clostridia > Christensenellales > Christensenellaceae > HGM11616. The sequence continues at coordinate 14,013 of CAKROK010000021.1, forward strand.
TTGAATACAAGTTTGACGGCCTGACGCTCAATCTCACGTATGATGGAGGATATCTCGTCATGGCGGCGACGCGCGGCGACGGAACGGAGGGCGAGGAGGTTTTAGCGCAGGTCAGGACGATATCATCCGTGCCGTTGTCCATCCCGTTCAAGGGGCGGATGGAGGTTCAGGGCGAGGCGATAATGCACCTTTCCACGCTGGAAAAATACAACGAAACGGCGGAGGAACCGCTCAAAAATGCGAGGAACGCAGCGGCGGGCGCGCTGAGGAACCTCGACCCGTCGGTCACGGCGAGCAGAAAGCTGGACGCGTATTTTTATAATGTAGGATACATCGAGGGCATGGAGCTTGAAAATCACGGGCAGATGATAGAATTTCTGCGTGAACAGGGCTTCAAGGTGAGCGATTTTGAAAAGAGATTTGATAATATAGGCGGACTTTTGAGCGAGATAGACGAAGTCGGGAAAAACCGCGATAAACTGGACTTTTTAATAGACGGAATGGTCATAAAGGTCACGGATTTTTTAACGCGCGAAAGGCTGGGATATACGCAGAAGTTCCCGAGATGGGCTATAGCGTATAAATTTGAGGCGGAGGAGCTGACCACGACGGTTTTGGACGTGAGCTGGGAGGTCGGCCGCACGGGCAGGCTGACGCCCACCGCGATATTAGAGCCGGTGGATTTTTCAGGAGTGACGGTAAAGCGCGCGACGCTCAACAACTACGAGGATATTTTGAGAAAGCGCGTGCATATGGGCAGCCGAGTGTTCATAAGGCGCAGTAACGACGTGATACCCGAAATAATGGGCGCGGCGGAGGAGGACGACTTCCCGCCGATAGAAAAGCCGGAGGTATGTCCCGCGTGCGGCACGGCGCTCGAGCAGATAGGCCCCAACCTGTTCTGCCCCAATACGCTTTCGTGTAAGCCGCAGCTCGTTGCGAGAATGGTGCATTTCGTCTCGCGGGATGCCATGAACATCGATTCACTTTCCGAAAAGACGATAGAGCTGCTCTATAACGAGCTGGGCGTTTCGGATATCGCGGGGCTTTATGCCATAACCGAAGAACAGCTCATGAGTTTGCCCGGCTTTAAGGAGAAAAAGGCGCAGAAGGTGATCAATGCGATAGAGGCGAGTAAGCAGCCCGAGCTATCGGAGTTCATTTTCGCGCTGGGCATAAATAATGTGGGTAAAAAGACCGCGAAGGACCTCGCTGAGCGCTACGGCAGCTTCGAGGCGTTTTCACACGCGACGCAGGAGGAGCTTGTCGAAATGCGCGATGTGGGGGAGGTCGTGGCGAAGTGCATAATCGACTTTTTTAACAGCGACGCGGTTGAAAAGACGCTGAATGAGCTTAAATACGCGGGTGTATCGCCGCGAGAGTATAAAAAGACGCAGGGCGCTTTCAGCGGAAAAAAGGTGGTAATAACGGGTACGCTAAAGAGCTTTTCAAGAAAGCAGGCGGGAGACGCCGTCATTGCCGCGGGGGGTGAGCTGCAAAGCGCGGTCGCGAAAAGCACGGATATACTCATAGCGGGCGAAAAAGCGGGCAGTAAACTGAATAAGGCGAGAGAGCTGGGTATAGACGTGATAAGCGAGGACGAATTTTTAACGCTCATCGGCGTATAAAAAAGGCGCAAAGGCAGTTGCCTAAGCGCCAAAGGTATATGGAATGGAGTAGTAAATGGACTATTTGACTATGCGCAGACGCTGCTCGTCCGGCCTGTTCAGCTCGCGGGAGATGCCCTCTAAAATATTCGCGCACCGCGTTTCGAGGTCCTTTAAGGAGCTGCAATAGTATTTTACGGCAAGCTCGTTCTTCTTACGGCTGGTCTCGGCCGCCGCGAGTATCTTCTCTGCGCGGTCGCGCGCGTCGGCGAGTATGCGCTCACGGCTGTGCTGTGCGAGCAGCATCGCATCGGCGACGCTCTTACGCTCCTGCTCAAGCTCTTCAACACGGCATTTGAGGACGTGGTTTTCGTCGCGAAGGTCGATTATGCGCTTGCGCTGGTCGCGGATGACCTGTTCATATTCGGCGTTGTTTTGCAGTAGCTTGTCCGTATTCTTCTTCATTGGATTTCCTCTTTTCCTTTTCTTGTAGATATTATAAAATGAAAAGGGCGCGAAGGATGTCTAATAGAGCGTCTATTAGTGAGTTTTATGCACTAAATATGTCGAATGACAAATAAATCTGAATATTTTTTATGGGAGATGATCCGAATTGTTGAGAAATACGTATGCAAAGGTCGATCTTTGCGCATTGGGAGAGAACATCGAGACGTTAAAGCGGCTCGCGAACACGCCCGTCATGGCGGTCGTAAAGGCGGACGCCTACGGTCACGGAATGATTGAGGTCGCGGGCGAGGCGATAAAACACGGCGTACACTATTTCGCCGTCGCGACGCCGGATGAGGCGGTCGAGTTCAAGGCGAGCTATCCCGATGAACAAGTGCTGATATTATCCTCCGCGCAGGAGACCGCATTTGCGAAGCTCATTGACGCGGACGTCATAATGACGGCTTACACGAGGCAGGACATTTATGCGCTTGAGCGAGCAGCGCAGGAACAGAAAAAGCCCGCGCGCGTACACATCAAGATAGACACGGGCATGGGCAGGATAGGACTGCGCACGGACGAGGAGGCGGACGAGGTGATATCCGCGCTTAAAGAATGTCCGCATGTCCATATGGAGGGTATGTTTACGCATTTCGCCACGGCGGATGAGGCGGATAAGGCGTATACCGAAAGACAGTTCAAGAGGTTTTTGCATATGCGCGAGAAGTTCATCTCGGCGGGCTTTAAGCCGATATGCCACGCGGCGAACAGCGCGGCGATTATCGCACACGCGGGGACGCACCTCGACCTGTGCCGAATGGGCATCTCCATGTACGGATATCCGCCCTCGGGCGAGGTGGAGATGAGCGACTGCCCGTTAAAGCCGGTGATGAGCCTTGTGAGCTATATCACACACATAAAGGAACTGGATGCGGGGCAGAGCGTGAGCTACGGCAGAAAGCACATCGCGAAGAAGGACGAGCGCATAGCGACGGTCGCGATAGGCTATGCGGACGGCTACCGCAGAGCTCTTTCGAATAAGGCGAAGGCGTTTATAAACGGTCAGGAGGTCAGGCAGGTCGGCAGAGTGTGCATGGATCAGATAATGCTCGACGTGACGGACATCGACGCAAAGGAAGGCGACGAGGTCGTGCTGATGGGCGCGGGGTTTGACGCGGACGACATGGCGAAAATATGCGATACGATAAGCTATGAGATACTTTGCGGCATATCTAAGCGCGTTCCCAGGGTATATGAGTGATTTCTTTTGCAAAAATGCTTTACTTTTTGGCGATTTGCAATTACTATATATAGTATAAAGTTTTTTACTGCGCAGGAGGCTGTTTTTTGAGAGTTATTGCGGGAAGAGCAAGGGGAAGAGCGCTCACGGCGCCCAAGGGGCTTGAAACGCGCCCGACATCGGATAAGGCGAGGGAAGCCATATTCGGGTCGATACAGTTTCAAATCGCGGGCGCGAGGGTTTTGGACCTATTCGCCGGCTCGGGAGCAATGGGCATAGAGGCATTATCGCGCGGTGCGCAGGAGGCCGTATTTGTGGATAACTCGCGCGAGGCAGTCTCATGCATAAGGGAAAATCTCAAAAATACGGGATTATCGGGCAGCATAGTTCAGACGGATTTTCACGCCGCGTTAAAAGGCATGAGCGGTGCGTTTGACTTTATATTCATCGACCCGCCGTATAAATCCGGGTTTTATGAGGATGCAGTCGATCTGATACTCGATAACGGCTTGTTAGGCGAATCGGGCAGGATGATAATAGAGCATGACGGCAGCATAGACCTTGAAAAATCCGGACGGATAGAGATAGTAAAGGACAAGAAATACGGAAAGGCGCATGTTACGACATGTGTTGAGTTGAAAAGATGAGGCTGGTTTTTTCAGGCAGCTTTGACCCCATAACCATGGGGCATGTGGATATAATAAAGAGGGGCGCGGCGCTTTGCGATGAGCTGATAGTTTGCGCATTCGTGAACAACCGCAAAAGGTATAAATATACAAGCGAATGCCGCCTTGAGATGATAAACAGGGCGATATGCGATATTAAAAACGCGAGGGCGGACGTTTTTGACGGGCTGCTCGCGGATTACTGCAAAAAAGCGGAAGTTGACGCCGTTTTGAGGGGCGTAAGGGATATTCGCGATTTTGAATATGAACGCGAGATGGCGCTCATAAATCAAAAAAAGCTGGGCGTTGAGACGATACTATTGATAGCCGACCCCGCGCTGTCATACGTCAGCTCGTCGAGCGTGCGCGAGCTGTTGGAATTTGGTGCAGATGTGGACGGGCTTGTTCCCGATAACATACTTGAATTGCTTTAAGGAGGAAACAACGGTGGAAAAAAGCAAGGTATACGGTTATATAGATGAGCTTTTAGAGGAGGTCAACAACTCCAAAAAGAGCGTGCTTTCAAATAATAAGGTGGTCGATCCCGTGATAATCGAGGAGATTATCGATGATTTGAGAAAGGCGATGGACGACGAGTTTGAGCATTCGAGGGAGATCGAGGCGCAGAGAGAGCAGATCTTGAAGGCGGCGCAGTCCCGCGCGACGGAGATCGTTAAGGACGCCAACGCACAGGCGGCGCGTCTCGTCGACGAAAACGCGATAACGCTCGCCGCAAAGGAAAAGGCGCAGAAGATAATCGAAAAGGCGAGGGCCGAGGCCGCCGCAGTCAGAGAGGGCGCGAACAGCTACGCGGGCGACATCTTCGCAGACCTTGAGGACTACTACAAGGAGAGCCTTGAGCTGGTCAAGGAAAACAGGATGAGTCTTAATGGCAAGATGGGCGAAAGAAAATAACAGACTACCGAAATAGCCTAATCACGGCTTTTTGGGTGCAGAAATAATAAGACAATACTGAATAATAATACGATAATCCCGCATATCGCTGCATATTTTGAGAATGCTGCGTGAGATGAGACGTTGACAGGGCTAAAGGCGGCGGTCTCGGGCGGGGACAGCTTCATATACAAAAAAGTAAACACAGCGGATAGCGCGCCTTGAATCAGCTTTGAGACGAACAGCCGCCGTGTTTTTAGTTTATGCTCCCATGCCGCGGACGCAGTTTGGCATATCACGGAAAGACCGCCGAACGATGCGATAAAGCTGATAAGGACGAGGGACAGCGGAAGGTTCAGCCTAGATGCGCTCTTGCAGCCGGACGTCATCTCCAAAAAGCCGGAGAGAAGCGCGTATAATGCCGGATGAGACGTGAAAAAGGCGGGAAATATCCCCGAAATAAGTGCGCCGACCACGGAAAAAATCAGCGTGAAGCCCAAAATGTTTAACATCGCATAGCAGGACGCGCCCACTGAATCCGCAATTATCTCAAAGGGTCGGGGAGAAGGCACGACGGATATAGTCGGCTTTTTGCATATGTGCTTTGGACGGAAAATGAGCAGCATGACGATAAAGCTGAGGTAGTGCGGGATGAGAAGATACTTAGAAAACGACGGATTTTCGAGCATTCCTGCGCATACAGCGGAGACGATGAACGACGGCCCGCACAGCGACGAGACGTTTATCATGCGCGCGGCCTCGTCCTCGTTAAGCTCGCCGCTCGAATATAGCTCACCGCAAAGGCGCGCACCGTTCGGATATCCGCTCAATGCTGAAATCAAAACGACATATGAAAAACAGCCGGAGAAGCCCGTCAGTCGGCGGGTGGGAGCGGACAACGGGCGGGAAAGGCGGCTAAGCAAGCCCGACTTTGCGAGCATGGACGCCGCGGCGCAATAGGGCATGAGGCAGGGAACGAGTACGTCTATCCACAGCCTTACGGCGTCGGACGCGCCGCTCATGGCGAGCTTGGGGTAGATGAGTATCAGGACGATCAAAAATACGGCGGCTATGGCGATGAGCAGAGTCAAAAAGGGCACCTCTTGCATAAAATTTGGCAGATAAGGAATTATATGATATAATAAAAAAATAAAGAAGGAGTGAAATTATGGCTGAAAACAAAAAGGTTGGTCTTGTCCTGGGCGCGGGCGGGGCGAGAGGCTATGCGCATATCGGTCTGATAGAGGTTCTTTTGGAGAACGACATTCCCATTGACATCGTGACGGGATGCAGCATGGGCGCGCTCATCGGCGGCCTGTATGCTTCCGGCTGCGATATGTATATACTTGAAAAATTCGCGGAGAGCTTTGATATAATGAAATATGCCGATGTGAACCTGAAAACAGGCGGGTTTATAGGCGGCCGCAAGCTGCTCGACCTGATACGCATGTTCACGAAGGGAAAGAGGTTTGACGAGACCGTCCTTCCGTATGCCTGCGTCGCGGTGGATATCGGCTCGGCGGAGCTAAAGACGTTTAACGAGGGATATCTGCACGACGCGATCCGCGCGAGTATCTCAATTCCGGGCGCATTTGCGCCGTATGAGATAAACGGCAGGAGCTACATCGACGGCGGCGTGCTGGAGAGAATGCCCATCGACGCGGCAAAGGACCTGGGCGCGGATGTAATATTGGCGTGTGACGTCAACTACCGCGGCTGGGAGCAGAAAAGGCCCAAAAACCTCGTTCAGGCGATGGAGCTTACCATGAACATCCCCGATTGGAAGTTCTCGCGTGAGAACGAGAAGAAGGCGGATGTGCTCATGGTGCCCGACGTGAGAAAGTACGCGACGTACGACTTTGACAAGTCAAAGGAGATAACGGAAAAGGGAAGAATAGCGGCGCTTGAAAAGTTAGACGACATAAAGCGCGTCGTTTTCGGATGATTTTAAACATAAGGGCTTTATAAAGCGCGTAGATTGTGATATAATAGCTTCGGCAAAAGGCCCTTTATACTTGTACCCGTAGCCCAGCTGGATAGAGCGTTGGACTCCGACTCCAAAGGCCGCAGGTTCGAACCCTGTCGGGTACGCCAAAAATCGGTAAACTATGTTAGTAGTTTACCGATTTTTACTTATTCACTATTCACTTTTCACTCTTCACTGAAAAAATATCGCCGATTTTTGGGAAGTAATAAGTAATAGTGAACAGTGAAAAAGTGTGGTGCAAAGAGTTAATCCTGTTTTGGGATGAACAGTTTGTGCAAGGAGTTTTAATTGTGCTGCAAGGCATATTTCCCATTGCACAGCAATATTTCACTTAGAATAAAATCACATCGTCTCGGCGACCAGCCATTCATCATCGGTCAGGCCACAGCCGCGGCAGGTGAGGGAGACGGTTATGCCCTCAAATGCGTTTACCCAATCATCCGGGGTAAAGGAATCGTCGTTTGAAAGACATTCCTCTTCAAAATCCTCTTTTCCCTGTGATGAAATATGAACGACCACGCCAAAGCTGTTGTCATTGCATTTCGGACAGCGACATTGTTCGAAAGGTAAATTCCTGTCCAGAAAATTATAGTTGCAAATAAAGCCATCCCAGCCGTGCTTTCCTATGTCAAATAAAATGAATTCCTCATTGCAAGAAGTACAGATAATTTTTATTAGCTGTTTGTCGTTGCTTTCTAATATTTTAAAGGATTCACTGCCGCAAAGGCATTTTATTTTGCCCGTTACTTCAAATTCGCTGTTATCATTCCCGATAGGAAACATGATCGTTTGCAAATGTTTAGGTATCGGATAATCTAAGGAGGATCTCTTTTTCTTTTTGAACAATTTGAATAGTCTCATAAAAATAACTCCGGTTTCAATTAAATTGATTTTCCTGCAAAATAATTATATCATAATATCAGTGACTTATCTATATAAAAGCAATGTCATATAAACGCCCTCCATGAATCGATTTCCATGGTCGGCGTTATTGTTCGGGGAGATATTCGATAGAGTAGATATCGTCAAAAAAGAGCTTTTCATCGTCGAGCGCGATGAAATGATAGGGATAGCTTATCGCGGTTATCGTACCCGTCTTGGTGACTTCATGAAAGTGGCTGTAGCAGGTCACGCTGACGATATCGCCCTTTTTCAGCTTACACAGCATGGCGGAGTTCGCCGCCTGTTCATCCTCGGAAAGCTCGCGCTTTTCCACTCTCGAATGGCGCTCCTCGCGCTCCTTTAGCGCTTCATGCAGCCCTTTCATTGCGTCAAAGGGCATGAACTGTTTAGCGCGCTGTTCTCGGGTCATCATAGCCTGCTCGGTGTCCTCCTATCATTTCGTTGCGCTCGCGCTGGGTTGCGCCCTCACAAAAGTTGATGCCGCGCAGCACGGCGTTTTTGCCGAATCTCTCGGTGATATCCACCACGGCCTTTCCCGCCGATATCTCGCGATTGACGCTTTGCGGGTCGCAAAAAAGGTCGTAGCCCTCGCTTATCTCGCTTTTTAAGTCGCATAGGCTGAGGGAGAGCTTGCGTATAGGTACGTTCGGGGTGAGCGCGCGCTCAAAGGAGTCGAGCACGGCGGGCATTATCGCGGAGGGCCGCGCAGTCGCCCCCGAAAGGCGCAGCCCCGCCGCGGTCGCGTCGTGCTTGCCGTATGAGTACCCGATGCCCACCCAGACGCGCGCGGCTATACAATGCCGTTTAACCAGCTCGCGACAGGCGTTATACACCATCTCTTTAAGCACTGTCACAGCCTCGTCGCGCGCATAATCGCGGGGGAGTATCTGCGAAAAGGAGAGCGACTTGCTGTGCGTCTTATAGCTCTTTATGTCGGAAATGCGGCAGCTCTCCCGTCCCCAGGCGTGGTCTATGAGCAGCTCGGCGTTTATCCCGAACGTCTTATAGAGTATTGCCTCCGGAAAATTCGCCACCGCGCGCATGGTCGTCAGCCCGTATTTCGCGAGCCTGCGCGCCGTTCCGCTCGCGATCTGCCAAAAATCCGTTATGGGCTGATGATCCCACAGCGTTTTTTTATATAGCTCCTCGTCGAGATAGCCCATGTGGTCGTGACAGTGTTTGGCGGTTATGTCGAGCGCGATCTTCGCGAGATATAGGTTCGTGCCTATTCCCGCGGTGGACGGTATGTGCAGCGTCGTCAAAATGTCGTTCATTATGGTCTTGGCGAGCTGTTTTGGGGTCATGTTGTATATGCCGAGGTATGCCGTCACGTCTATAAACGACTCGTCGATGGAATAGACGTGTATATCAGCGGCGTCGAAGTATTTTAGATAAATTGCGTAAATATCGGCGGCATAGTCGATATAAAGCTGCATACGCGGGCGCGCCGCGATGTACTTTATATTCGCGGGGATGTCGAACAGCCGGCAGCGGTTTTTAATGCCCTGCGCCTTCATCTTGGGGGTGATGGCGAGGCAGATGGCGTTCTTTCCGCGGGTGACGTCGGCGACGATGAGGTCTGTCTCAAACGGGTCAAGCCCCCTTTCGGCGCATTCCACAGATGCGTAAAACGTCTTCATGTCTATGCAAAAATATGTCCTCTGCTTTTCAGGCATGTTTTTTTACTCCAAATCCTTTATGACCTTCAGCGCGACGCCCTGTATGACGAGCGATTCCTGCGCGAGGTCGACCGTTCTCGTGCTGTATTTTTCGTTTTCGGGGACGAGGTCGATATAGCGCCTGTCCGTCTGCGGGCGATATCTCTTTAACGTGGCGTCCTCATTATCTATTAGCGCGACTATTATCTGATTCGCGTCGGCGTAGGACTGCTTTTTGATTATGACGAGGTCGCCGTCGTCTATCCCCGCGTTTATCATGGAATCGCCGTTCGCCCTCAGCGCGAAAAGCTCGCCCTCGCCGAACCATGCCGCGGGGACCTGTACGTATTCCTCTATGTTTTCCTCCGCAAATTTAGGCACACCGCAGGATATTGCGCCCAGCACGGGCAGAGACAGCAGGTCCTTATCGCGGTTTTTTGCGACTATCCTGCCCGGCCCCTTTATGTCGATGATGCCGCGCTCGTCCATGAGCTTTAAGTACCTCGCGACGGTGGATTTCGGTATCCCCAAATCGCGCTCCATCTCCAAAATAGTGGGGGAGTATCCGTTTTCGCGCTGGTTTTCGCGGATGTATTCGCTTAAAATGTCAAAGTACTCGGTTTTTATAGTGCGCATATGACGGCCCCCTCCAATTAATGGGAATAAGTTCCCGTTATGGTTTTATTATAGCGCTAAAAGAGCGCCGAGTCAACAAAAAACGGCGCCCAATATATGGAAACTGTTATGCGATTTTAGTATAAGTATATGCACTCGTACAAATCGAATTTATTTATACTTTCATCCAGCGAAAGGTTTGTGCCGCGAAAGTCCAAATCGTGAAGCCCATCGTGAGTGATGCTGTAAAAGATGACCTTTCTGTTTTTGAAAAAGCACAGATCGTCGTACTTTTTTTCGAATTTATCATAGCTGTCAAACGAATAGAAAAACGCCTTTGTAGCTTTCCAGCAAGGGTACATCTTAGGATAATGCGCGTGTCCGCGGCGCATATTGCTCGTGACGCGAAACGACTCGCTGTCGCAGTCAAATTCTCTTTCGTATTCCTCCAGCGCGGCGACCTTACCGCTCCTCGTCCTTTCGACCGTCGCGAAGCAGTCCGATACGCTAAAAAGCATCTTTATAAAGTTTCTCCAGTAAAGCCCCTCGAGCTTTTCGTGTAAAATCGTACAGTGATCCATGTGAAATACATCCCTTTCGCCTTTTTTCATTCCGCTTCCCACAATTTTTCAAGCATCTTTTTTGCCTTTTCGATTTGCGCTTATCTGCTCCGGCTCGACGTAGGGCCTTTCTGATATAAGCTATTTTCGACGGCGGTGAGCGCAAATCATGGATGCATCCGCGTTTGCTGATATCTTTCCATTATTTCCTCCGCGCATATTTCAGCCTGTTTTTCCAAAATGTCGTCATGGGCGGCGGGGTCGGACAGCAGCTGAAAGTAATGGGTCATTTCGTGTATCAGGCAGTGCAGCAAGGTCGCGATGGCGTTATCCCGCCCGTCCTCGCTTTTAAGGGTTGAAAAATCGCCCGCCGCGACTTCTATAAAGGGGGCAATATGGTCATCCGGCATAAACGACCTGCCGTAAACCAAATCGCCGTCGCTCGCCTTTATAAAATCAGTTCCGCGGATAAAGACGTATAGCTTTGTGGGAAAGTAGTAGTGCATTTTCGCCCATTTCATAAACCTTTTAAAGGACTTTTTCACGTCATTGTCCACATTATTGTCGAATATAAATTTAACTCCGCTTTTTGTGCGGGCGAGCCTTTCGAGCGGGGCATCCCATGCGTTCATATAAACAATTTCTCCTTTTAGGCGTACATCAATTCGTGAAATAATTGTATTTCGAGAACAAGCTATCGTCGTTGCATCTTTCGAGCAGCATCTTCCCGCCGCTTTGCGCGTCGAATTTGTCTGCGGGGACGTATTCGACCTTTGTCTCGTGTTTTTTTTCGATTAAATTATCGATATGCAGGACGGCTTTTGCGCCCAGCTCATACATCGGATAGCAATACAGGCTGTCTATCGCGCCGCTTTCATATAGTTGTGTGCTCGTTTCGCTCAAACCTATAAACGCCGCGTTATACCTTTCGGGAAAATTCCGGGCGGCAAACTCGGCTGCGTCCGTACTCAATGACAATGTCGCTATCGTGTCGCTCTGTATTTCTTTCAGGTCGGTTGGTGCATTTGCGCTTTCGTCCTGAACGGGCGTCCATATCAGCCCGTCGTCCGTATTCGTAATGACGAGGCTTGTAATCTGCACGCGCGATATATCGCAATTTTCGCGTTCAAGCGCCATTTTTATGCACTTTTCATAGTAATTCGCGTCATACAGCGCGCCCGATGTGCGGCCGGGGAGTATGATCATCCTGCCCGATTTGCCGTCCAGCAGTTCTTTAAGCTCAGCCGCAATATCGCCGTAAAGCGCCGCTTCGTCGTATGGCAAAAGGCAATCGATAGCGGGCGAGACCTCATCATCCTTGAGCGCGGCGGGGAAATCCTCGTGGTATAACAGCATGTCGTCAAAAGCCACGGTCACGTTAAAGCCCTTGGGCTTTAGTTCCTCGCACATTCCAAGGACGGAAGGGTCGCGCGATAAAATGCAGATATACGCATTTTCAGGCGAGTTATGCCCCGCCCATCTTGATATCTCGTCGTCTGTGTTTTCTATAAATTCAATTTCATCATAACCGAGTCGTTCCGCCTCATCGATAATCCCCAGCGCAAACTGTTTTGATAATTCATCTTCTGCATACGCCGCCACGGCTATTTTATAGTCGGATTTATCGATATTTGATGAACAACTCGCTGGCGCGAGCGCGACAAACAGCGCCGCTATTATGCATAGAACTCTTTTCATCCCAACTCATCCTCCTCCTTTTACCTAATTATATAGCTTTTTATGCGATGGGGGAATATAGTGGGGGGAATATTAAGAATTCTTCAGATTTCAGCTTTCCTAAAAGACCTGCCTATTTTGCCGAGCTAAAGGCGTTTTTATAAAAATCCAGCAGGTCGAGCATGTATTTCGGGAGTTCTCCTTTTCCGAGCAGTGCGCGGGTGTTCCCCGTATCGGGCGTTATGATTACGCAGTAGTCGTATGAATAGATGGATTCCGGATCGTTTATAGGCGATATACAGCGATTTTGGATTTTTTTGCATTGATTTTTCACTTCCGCTTTTAAATCGTCCGTCAGCTCTATTCGCGCAATTTCTTCGCAAGAATAAAACTCGCCGTTAAAATACATTCTCGATTTTATGAGACTATCCTCGTCTTTATAGTAGTCGTAAGAGATCGTCTCGTTGTTCTCAGTAATCATTACGGAAAACTGATATACATTGTTGAAATCGGAAACGCCTGAAAATATGCCGCAGGAGCTTGTGAGCAGCAGAACTGCCATGCATATGCTGATTATAATTAGTTTTTTCATTAAATCCACCTCGTTTTATAGGGGGTTATATTATCGCCCGATATTTACTCAAACTTAAACATAGCCGCAAGCTCATCATAAAGCATGCTCAATTTGCCGTTAGGGTCGTTTGACGTCGATATGAGAAATTCGGGAGAAAGCAGCAGCGTATTTCGGGTACATTCTAATTGGTCGAACGTCTCGATATCGCATACGGGAATGTGGTATTTGTTGACGATATCGATGATCTGTTCAAACTTTTCCTCGGAGAGGTAGAAGTATTTTTGGCGCACGATAGCGTCGGGGATAAAAGTTCCGTTATATTCCTCATAGGCGATTATGCTCAATTCGCCCGCAGGCTTGTTGAACGTGAGCACGGTTCTAACGTCGTTTTGGCTTTCCGCAATGCGCAGCTCCGTAAATGAGTCGCCAATATGCAGGGGGCGGGGGATAAAACGCGGCAGCAGCGGGGCGAGGTAAACCGCGACGGGGATAAATATTATCAGGGCGACGATTATAATAGTATCTCTTGTTTCTCTATTCTTCATTTGTACCTCCTTGATTCATGCTGTTTAAAATCCAAATTGCCAACCAATATATCTGTTAATATATATTTTGTCTATTTCAAACCCCTCGGGCTGTTCGGCGTAATTCGTATATTCCCTCGCGAATTTGCGCATGGCCTTTCTCGCCGCTTTACTGCTTGAATACACTCCCAGCTCGGAGATGCCCTCTATCCATTCAACATCATCATATATGTAGGTGTGCGTGAGCCGCCATACTACCATGGTTTTAGTGTCGATTTTTGCCTCCGTCCTCATCCTGTCGATTTTGAAGCCGTAGGGATAGTCGCAAAATCCGGGAAGATGCCTGAATTTTTCGATTATTTTCAATGCGGCTTTTCTGGTCGATAAGAAGGCGATCTGTTTTGTATTTGTATATAATTCGCCATCTTCGTAATGCTCGATTTGATGATATAGTCTGTAGACAGTTCTCATTCGTATCACCTCTTTTTTGATATTAAATTCAAGATGCGCCCGTTTACTCGCTGGAAAAACAGTACATTTCGCCCTTTTTCACATCGAATATCAGCAAAAGGACGGTGTTTTCCCTCTTTGTGTCGTAATACACATAGTTGCCGTTTGAGATCAACTGCGCGCGTTCGACAGCTTGCGAAATCATATCGACCTTATTCGGATAATACGCGAGCGTCGCCAACAGGCTGTTAAGGTACGTTTCGGCTTTCTTTACATTATCATCGGATATTTGCGTCATTCGACCGAGGAAATTTACGGAGCTGCCGCCATATTCCCAAACCTGATACGCCTCGATATTATCCACCTCATCCTCAACATGCCTTATGTCGACAGGCGGGTCTATCGATATGTTCCAATTTATAAGCAAGTCCATGCGGGCGCACGACGTCATGACGAGCAGCGCGAAAATTAAGGACAATATGAAAAGGCGGTTTTTTGATTTTTGCATTTGATTTTATCCCTGCTTTCTCCTTGAAGCGCCGTCGATCAGAATACCTATCATAAATATTATAAGAGATGTGTAAAAACAGGCGCCTGCGCTGTCCAGCTGTGAAAATACTCCGTTCAAAATGAGCAATGTTGAGACGAACATGGGCTTAAAGAGATTAAACAGCAGTCGGTCTAATTGTATTTTCACGGAGTCGTCCGCATCTCGGCGATAAAGGCTTCGCGCCCTTACGGTAAATACGAGCAGGGCTATGCTGAGCGCAAACAGCACGATGCCGCAAGCCGTTCTCAACTGCGGGGATATCGCGCTTATTCTTCCCGTGCCCTTTTCCACTGCGAAAAACAGCACAACCGATAATCCGGCGGCATTTGCGGCTATATTCAGTGCTTTATAGCTTTTATAATTCATAGGCGTTCCTCCCAAAATGACCTGAATTTACTTTTGACCTAATACGACCTTCGGCATATCCTCCTCGGACAGATGCTCCTCCTTTAAATCACGCGGGTTATCTGTCGGCGTTAGCTTTCGTAGGGATAGGGATGGTTCATTGCTATCGTCCTATAGGTCGGTTTGCCGTTTTTGATTTCGACCATTGAGACGTTGCCCGTGGCGGGGTCGCTGAAGCTGTACATGTGGTCTCCCGCTATCGTGATGAGCGGGTCGGGTATGTTGCCGAAATCGCAGGTGGATTTTTTGGACATGTCGTATGCATAGAGCCTCAGCCCGCCGTTGTCCGCCGTATAAAAAACGGTATCGCCGTTTATCAGCACGGACAGGGGTTGGGTTTTTCCGTCGGATATTTGCGTATCGCCTGATTTTTCGATATGGAGTGCGCCGCGCTTGAGGTATGCTATCGCGCCATTTGCCGCTGTCAGAGGAGCTCCGTCAAGTGTTTTTATTAGCTTATCCTCGCCGGAAACGAGGTCTTGAGCATAGACGTCGTATGCTTCGCCGTTTTTCCTGCAATAGTAGAGGGAGTTTTCGTCATATGACAAGAACTCGGTGAAAACTCCATCGGCAATAAGGCTGCTCTTTTGGCTTTTGATATCATAGCAATAGATGTCCCCGATGCAGTCCTGCTCATCGGTCGAGGGGACGATGGTGTACATCTTGTCAAAAATCAATGTGCCGTTCTCCATACCGCTTATCGTGCTTGAGCTGCCTTTGGCTATGTCATAGGAGACGCATCCGTCATCCCCGCTCAAAAACAGCTTGTTTTCATATCGGTTTAAGCCGAAATCGGAGACTGTCTCAAGCGGAGAAATCTTAGCGCTGTTAATGTCATAGCGCGTCAATTTGTATTCACCGTCAAAGCTGCCTATGAAATATGCACAGCCGTCATATTCGGCCAGTTGATTTTGGCTGAATAGGGGATAGGCGGGATAGCTTGAAAACTTCTCATTCGGCATTACCTCGAAATCAAATTCCGATAAGCTAATTTCCGCCTGTTTTTCATCGGCTTTATCGATATTTTGCGCATCCTCGGCCGCCGTGCAGCCCAAAACCGCCGCGATGAGCGTCAGGCATAAAACCGCCGCGAATATTTTTTTAAAACTGTTAAACATGGTCGTGTTTCCCCTTTCTTTTGTTATGAATTTAAGAGACTTTCCGCCAGCACGGAGTCCTCGTCATCACAGCACAGCTTGCAGATATCCGCTCTGTTAATCAAACTATAACCGTTTTTTGCGCCGTATGAATCAAATTCTTCGAGGATGAGCGTGTCGGTATTGTATTCGCGTATAAATCCCATGGCGTCCATGTTGTCCCTGTCAGTGTCGATAATGTCTATTGCGACCGGCTTATGGACATTCGCCGCATACCTTATGAGTGAATCTATCGCGCTGTCGTTGACGTTTTCCATCACATCAAACGCGATGTCTGCGCCCTTTGAGTGCATGATTCTCTCCATTTTTTCGCAATATGCGGTGTCCGATGAGATTTTTATTATGTCGTCGTATAAAAACGCGGCATAGCCGTCGTAATTGCCGTGGGGAGAAATGCAGTTTATTATAAATCCGTCGTCGCCGAGCATGTTTATACTGCCGAAACAAAATGAATCGGCGTCCGAATATACCTCGATAAAGCGTTTTTGACTGTACTCAATGAGCTTCATAATGTCGTTTTTGTTCATGGATTCTCCTTAATCTAACAGGGCAGGCTTTCTTTTTTTGAGATCTTTGAAAGATACTGCGCTCTCTGTTCAAGCATTTTTTCGATGTAGTCACTGTCCGTGCCGTCATAGAGAAAATACGATCCAAAGC
>CAKROK010000022.1 GCA_934373295.1 uncultured Christensenellaceae bacterium
TGCTGGTTCCGCTCATGAAGAGATGGAGATCTACTATGTTGTAGATTGCCAGAAGGGTGCTAAGGTTGTTACCGGTCAGAACATCCCCGGTGAGGATGAAGAGACTGTTTACGACGTAAAGCCCGGCGACTTCATCATCATCCCCGGCGGCGTTTTCCACTGGATCGACAACAGGGACTGCGACAAGGAGTTCACCATCATGACCATGTGGCCCAAGCAGGAGCAGAACGGCTGCTACTTCGCAAGAAAGGACGCTTGGGGCAAGTCCTTCAAGTTCAAGAAGTAATAAACCTATTAACAAATCAGTCCGAGAGGCATATGCCTTTCGGGCTTTTTTCGTGTGGAGAATAATATCAGATAAGAATGGGGCAATAATTCCATAAAGACAATAATTGTGTATAATTAAGTGATAATGCGGGATGGATTGACCGATTGAAGAAAAACGGCACGGATGGTATAATTTATACAACAAAATGTTCGGAGGGAAAAATGCTGCAAACGGATTTAAAGGGAAGAAAGGCGGTCGTGACGTCAGCGGGGAGCTTGATTGGATACGCGGTATGCGAGGCACTTTGCAGATGCGGGGCACAGGTGGTCGCATGTGACCAAGACATTGAGCGCGCCCAAAAAACGGCGGAGGCTCTCATAAAAATAGGCTATGACTGCGCGACGGCGGAGCTGAATGTCACCCAAAAAGAGGGCGTATATGAGCAGGCGGATGAAATAATAGAAAAGTTCGGTACACCGAACATTCTCGTGAACTGTGAAAAGGACACTTTAAAGCCGGACGAGAGAAGGCTCACCCATGAGATGGATTTTGAAAGATACCTCGACATTTCAAACAGAGAGGTGATCGGGCTTTACTATACATCAAAGGCGTTTATGCGCGAAATGGTAAAAAACGGCGGGGGAGTGGTCATAAATATTACGTCCATGCTTGGACTCGTGCCCAAAAAGGGATGTGTGGGGAACGCGGCTTGCGCGGCGGCGACGATGAGCCTTTCGCGCGTGTGGGCGCTGGAGCTTTGTGACAGCGGCGTGAGGGTCCACTGCATTGCGCGCGGAGATATATCGGGCGAGATCGAGGAGATAGAGCAGGACACGGCGCATCAGGCGACGAAGCGGATGGTGACAGCGGACGACGTGGCGAATGCAGTATTGTTCTGTGCATCGGATGAGGCGGAGATGGAGAACGGCTGCATATTGACCGTGGACGGCGGACTGCACTACGGCTATATGAGAAACTTTTGAGGTGTGCCATGAAGAAAATAGACGTTAAAGACAAGGTAGTGATTATAACGGGCGCATCCGGCTTTATAGGCAGGTCGCTCTCGTGGGAATTTGCGAAGTGCGGCGCGAGGGTCGTGCTGGCGGACATCGGAGACGAGCGCGGGCAGCAGACGGCGCAGGAGATAATGGACGCGGGCTATGACGCAACGTATATCCACTTTGACCAGCGGAATACGAGCTGTGTGGAGAGCTCATTTAAGCAGGTTTTTGAAAAATACGGCGCGATAGATGTGCTCATAAACAACGCAGGCGTGAACATCCCCCAGGACTGCCGCAGAAGGATAACGGAGTTCATGGACGACAAGTTCGAGTGGATGATAGACGTGGATATGCACGGGCTGATACGCTGCTGCAAGGCAGTTTTGCCCTATATGCTAAAGCAGGGCAAGGGGAGCATAATCAACACGACGTCCGTCAACGGTCAGGTTCCGCTGAGGATGCAGTGCGCGTTCCCCGCGGCGAAAAACGCGGCGAATATAATAACGAGGACGCTCGCGACGGAATACGCGCAGTACGGCATAAGGGTGAATGCGATAGCGCCCGGCTCGACGCCTATGACGGACGGAAGCTGGGAGGCGATAATGCACAACGACCAGAATGCGCAGCTCATAAAGCACATACCCATGGGCAGGCAGGCGCTGGTGGACGAGCTCGCGGGGATATGCCTTTACTTCGCGACGGACGAGCTTTCGTCGTATACCACGGGACAGATAGTCTGCGTGGACGGCGGCTGGACGGTGGGCATGAATTTTTAATGAAAGAGATAGGCGGCCTTACACGAGGTCGCTTTTTTGATGTGAAAAAATAAACATAAAAATAAAACAAAAAACGCTTGCATGCTTCTAAAAAATATCTTATAATCAATTAGTAAACTGTTAACAGTTATCATAATGCGCGAATGCAAGGAAGAAGTTCACGGAAAAAGGAAGATGTGTGAAAATTTATGCGCGCAATGTACCTTTTGTATGCAGTATTCTTAGGGCGAAACGGGAATAAAACAGGTATAAAAAAGCGGAGGAATTATGGAAAATCTATTTAAGTACGGAATCACGTGCTCATTTAACGACGTGCCCGAGATGTGGCCCATCACGCTGAGGGGGAGCATCGAGGAAGTATGCGCACAGGCATCGGAGATAGGCTATGACGCCTTGGAGCCGCAGATATGCGACCCGCAGCTGCTGGACGCGGATTTGTTAAAGAAAACGGCAGATGAATTCGGGTTAAAATACGCGGCGATAGCGACGGGCAGGGAGCTTTTGGAGCATGGGCTTTGGATGACATCGGACGACGCGGGTTTAAGACGGGCGTCCATAGACAAGCTCAAGCTGCACATCGACCTATGCAGCAAGCTGGGCGCAATGCTCATAGTCGGCAGCATGAGAAAGAACGTGAGCGACATATCGAGCTTTGAAAAGGACCTCAAATATCACGACGAGGCGGTGTATGAGCTGGCGGATTATGCGCAGCAAAAGGGCGTGGATATCGTAATTGAAAATATAACCATACACATCTCCAACTGGATGAACACAATATTGGAAACGGCAAATTACGTAAGGCATATCGGCAGGGATAACGTAAAAATTCATCTGGACAGCTACAGCATGCTTCAGGAGGACAACGACATCGCGGGATGTTACCGCGAATGCGGAAAGGACCTCGCGTATGTTCATTTTACAGACGGCAGCCGCCTGTATCCGGGCGGGAGCAACGTCGACTTCAAGGCGCACATGCACGCCATGCTGGATATCGGCTATGACGGATACGTATCGATAGAGTGCAGGCCGTATCCCGACCCGTACAGGTGCGCGAAATTCAGCCTTGACTATTTAAAGGCATTGGAGCAGATAGTCAAAATCGAGCGTTATAGGAGGGAGCGTCCCGCCATATTATAAACTCACTATTTCCCCAAAAAAAGTACCGCAAGCGTTTTTTAAAAGCGCCTGCGGTATCTTTTTAATTTGGTGTTATGCCTTTTTGATGGGGACTGTCCAGCCGTAGGTGTCCTCCCTCGTGCCCCACTGGATTCCCGTCAGGGTGTCGTAGAGGTCCTGAGTGACGGGGCCGATCCTTCCGCCGTTTACGGTGAATACATCGTCCTTATACGCAAGCTCGCCTATCGGAGAGACGACGGCGGCCGTGCCGCAGCCCCATGCTTCCTCTAACTTGCCTGACTTTAAAGCGTCCTCCAGCTCATCCACGGAGAGCAGGCGCTCGGAGACCTTGTAGCCCTTGTTTTTAAGCACCTCGATGCAGGATTTCCTCGTTATGCCGGGGAGGATCGAGCCGGTGAGCGCGGGGGTGACTATCTCGCCGTCTATCTTGAACATAACGTTCATCGCGCCGACCTCTTCGATGTACTTTCTGTGTACGCCGTCCAGCCAAAGCACCTGAGAATAGCCCTTATCCTCGGCTCTCTTGCCCGCTCTGTTTGAAGCGGCATAGTTTCCGCCGCACTTCGCATAGCCCGTGCCGCCGCGTACCGCGCGCACGTCCTCGTCCTCGATCATAATCTTGACGGGGTTGATGCCCTCGGCGTAATAGCTGCCAACAGGGGAGGCGATGATGTAAAATTCCGCATTGTGGACGGCATGTACGCCTAAATTCTCGTCATTGCCGAACATGAACGGACGCAGATACAGCGACGTTCCGGGAAGGGAGGGAGTCCAATCCTGCTCGACCTCCACGAAGGTCGTAAGCGCCTGGAGCATGTCCTCCTCGGGTATCATGGGCAGGCAGAGTCTTTCCGCGGAGTTGTTCATCCTGCGCACGTTTTCGATGGGTCTGAAGAGCTGGACTGTGCCGTCCGCGCGGCGATATGCCTTTAAGCCCTCGAATATCTCACTGCCGTAGTGCAGAACGGTGCTCGCGGGATGGATGGAGATGTTCTCAAAGGGAACTATATGCGCATCATGCCAGCCCTGTTCCGTAGAATAGGTCATCTTGAACATGTGGTCGGTGAATATACTGCCGAAGCCCAACGTGGAGGGATCGGGCTTAGCCTTGGGTGCGGTCGTCTTTACAATTTTGATTTCCATATAAGTGCCTCCTAAAGTATTTTATCAATTTTTACTGCCTAACTGCAATGCGGCGAGGTTTAAATCGAGCATGTCCGCGTGCTTTGCAGAGATTACCTTTTTGAGCGCGGCGGTGACTTCATCGTCGTCAAAGCCCTGCGTTTCGCGCAGCAGCTTGCCCATTATTATCATGTTTGCGAGCGTGCTCATGTCGTTATCGGACGCGAGACGGGTCGCGGGGATGTAAAACGCCTTGACGTCTTCTCTTTGTATCTTGCGGTCGATGAGCGACGAATCTATGAAGATGCTGCCGCCCGGCGCGACGCTGTTTTCGTATTTGTCGAGAGAGGGCAGGTTCATCGCGATGAGGATATCCGGCTTTGAGACGATGGGTGAGCCGACGGGTTCATCGGAGATTATGACATTGCAGCTCGCCGTGCCGCCGCGCATCTCCGGACCGTATGAGGGGAGCCAGCTTACGTTTTTATCCTCCAAAAGACCCTTGTATGCGAGGAATTTGCCCGCGAAGAGTATGCCCTGTCCGCCGAAGCCGGCGATAAGTACGGAAGTTGTGCTCATTACTTTTCATCTCCTTTCGCGGATCTGTCCTTGTAAACGCCGAGGGGATAATAGGGTATCATCTTCTCGTCTATCCAGTTAAGCGCCTGCTGGGGCGTCATACCCCAGTTGGTGGGGCAGCTTGAAAGCACCTCCACAAGGGAGAAGCCCCTGCCGTCTATCTGATTTTGAAATGCCTTTTTGATGGCCTTTTTGGCGTTCTTAACATTTTTTACGTTGTTTACCGCGACTCTTTCCAAGTATTCCGGACCATCGAGCGGGGCGAGTATCTCGCAGACCTTTACGGGATATCCGCACGCCTTGACGTCTC
Source organism: uncultured Christensenellaceae bacterium (assembly GCA_934373295.1). GTDB lineage: Bacteria > Bacillota > Clostridia > Christensenellales > Christensenellaceae > HGM11616. The sequence goes on from CAKROK010000022.1 coordinate 5,194, forward strand.
TGCCGTAGGGGGAGGTCTGCGTGACCTGTCCGGGCAGGGTGGTGGGCGCCATCTGACCGCCCGTCATGCCGTATATCGCGTTGTTGATGAAAATTACGGTTATGTTCTCGTTCCTCGCGGCGGAATGAACGGTCTCCGCCATGCCGATGGAGGCGAGGTCGCCGTCGCCCTGATATGTAAACACGATGTGGTTTTCTGGGTCGGAGCGCTTTAAGCCCGTCGCGACGGCGGGCGCTCTGCCGTGAGCGGCCTCGACCATGTCGCAGGAGAAGTAGTCATAAGCCATTACGGAGCAGCCCACGGGGGCGACGCCGATGGTCCTGCCCTCTATGCCCAGCTCGTCGATGACCTCTGCGACGAGGCGGTGGACTATGCCGTGAGTACAGCCCGGGCAGTAGTGCAGCGGGACGTCTATAAGAGATTTAGGTCTGTCGAAAACTACCATTATCTTTCACCTCCGTTAAGCTCGGTCAGCTTGTTCAATACTTGTTCGGGCGAGGGGATCATGCCGCCCGCTCTGTTGACGAGGTATACGGGCTTTTTGCAGCGCGTCGCAAGCTCGATATCCTCCACCATCTGTCCCATGGAAAGCTCCACGGACACAAAGCACTTCGCCTTATCCGCAAGCGCGTTGAGCGGCTTTTTGGGGAAGGGCCAGAGCGTTATCGGGCGGAAGAGTCCCGCCTTGATGCCCTGCTGACGCGCCTCGTTCACCGCGTTTTTAGCGACTCTTGCGGCTATGCCAAACGCGACGACGACTATATCCGCATCGTCCGTGAGATATTCCTCCCACATGGGCTCGGTTTCCTCTATTTTTGCGTATTTTTCGTATCTTTCAAAGTTAAACTGCTCAAGCTCGTCGGGGATGAGGGAGAGCGAGTTTATTATGTTATGCTTGCGCTTCAGCTTTGTTCCCGTGACCGCCCAGCTTTTATCATATGCGGGCTGTTCGCCGTAGTTTAAAGAAACCGGCTCCATCATCTGACCCAACGTGCCGTCCGCTAAAATCATGGATGTCATGCGGTATTTATCCGCGAGGTCAAAGCCCTTTACGGTGAGATCCGCCATCTCCTGGACGGACGCGGGCGCCAAGACTATCATGTGAAAATCGCCGTGACCGCCGCCCTTTGTCGCCTGAAAATAGTCGGACTGTGAGGGCTGTATGCCGCCGAGACCGGGGCCGCCTCTTTCGACGTTGACCACGAGCGCGGGCAGGTCCGCTCCCGCGAGGTATGAAAGCCCCTCGCTCTTTAGGGATATGCCGGGTGACGATGACGAGGTCATGACCCTCTTGCCCGTTCCGGCGACGCCGTATACCATGTTTATCGCGGCGATCTCGCTTTCCGCCTGAAGGAAGCATCCGCCTATTTTGGGCATTTTTCTCGCCATGTACGCGGCGACCTCCGTCTGGGGGGTTATGGGATAGCCGAAATAGTGCATACAGCCCGCCTGGATAGCGGCCTCTGCGATGGCCTCATTGCCCTTCATCAATACCTTATCACTCATCTTTTTCACACACCTTTCTCGACCTTTATTACGCAGTCGGGGCACATCGTTGCGCAAAAAGCGCAGCCTATGCAGGCGCTCATGTCCGTACACTGCGCGGGGTGGTGTCCCTTTTTGTTTATCTTATCGGCGGCAATCGCAAGGATGCCCTTTGGACATGCGTTCACGCATAATCCGCAGCCCTTGCATAGATCTGTTCTGATTGTCAGCTTTGCCATTTTTCCTCTCCTTGATTTTATATTTTTTGCTGAAGCCGCATGGGGAAAAGCCCGGGCAGGCTGCCCCTCAGCGCTTCATATAGATCGTATTTTACGCCCGTCATTTTGATGGGGATATTCATCATCGAGCTGATCTGCTCGGCGTATTTTTGAGACGCGAGGATATCATCGATTTGCGTTTCCTCGGCTATATTCGAGTTGTTGACTATGCCCGTGAAGCTGATATGCGCTGCGTTTTCTATCTCCCTTAAAATCTCGATCGTGCTGTCAACGTCGCGCGTAAGCGGGCGATACATGTTTATCACCGCGAGCATGTCGTAGTCGTTTTCATTGGCTATCATCTCGGAAAAACGACCGAGGGCATATGCGCCGCGGTCGTCTCCGCCGATGTCCATCACCGCGTGTATGGAGCGGTCGTCCGTTATGGAGTAAAACTCCTGCGGCATGGCGGGGATATCCACGTTTGAGTCGGCGTATTTTGAGCTGATGAGGCGTATTCCCGCGGCGGAAAGCTCCGCCTCGCTGTCCTTACTCCTGAAATACGGGTTTACGATATCCGCATCCGCGAGCACGACGTTTTCATATTTGTTTTTGAGGTCATACGCTATGTTCACGGCGAGGTTCGTCTTTCCGCTGCCGTAATGACCGGCGATTATAGTGATTCGCTTATAGTCCATATCCTTAAAAAAGCCCGTCTCAAGACATGTGATCATCGTTGAGACGGGTATTATCCGCTTAAAATAGTATGACTGCGGTCAATTCCGCCGCCTCACGGGGCTTGACCTTTTTTATGATGTACTCAGATTATCACATCAATATTGTGTTGTCAAGTTAGCCTAATTATTATAGCTTGTTACGCTGTATCTTTCCGCTTATCGTCTTGGGAAGATCGTCTCTAAATACGACTATGCGGGGGTATTTATACGGCGCGGTCTTGTGCTTGACGTAGTCCTGTATCTCCTTCTTGAGCTCCTCGGTAGGCTCCGTGCCCTTTGTGAGCACGATGCTCGCCTTGACGACCTGACCTCTGACCTCGTCGGGGGCTGCGGATACGCCGCATTCCAGTACGTAGGGGAGCTCCATTATGACGCTCTCTATCTCGAACGGTCCGATGCGGTAGCCGCTCGACTTTATCACGTCGTCTATTCTGCTCACGTACCAGTAGAAGCCGTCCTCATCCTTCCATGCGACGTCGCCCGTGTGGTAATAGCCGTCATGCCATACTGACGCGGTCTTTTCCTCGTCCATATAATAGCCCTTGAACAATCCGCAGGGGACTTTTTCGGAGGTCTTTACGACTATTTCGCCGTTTTCGCCAACGCCTGCGGGCGTGCCGTCCGGCTTTAATATATCGACGTCATAGAGCGGAACGGGCTTGCCCATGCTTCCGAGCTTGTGGCCGTCGCCTATGAGGTTCGCTATGGTGAGCGTGGTCTCCGTCTGACCGAAGCCTTCTCTTATATGCAGCCCCGTGAGCTTCTTAAACTGCTTGTAGACCTCCGGATTTAACGCCTCGCCCGCCGTGGTCATATGGCGCACGCTGGAGAGATCGTATTTTGAGAGATCCTGCTTTATCATCATGCGCAGCATCGTGGGCGGTGCGCAGAAGGACGTGATGTGGTATTTCGCGAACATGGGGAGGATATCCGCCGCGTCGAACTTATCAAAGTCATAGGTGAATACCGCGCCCTCGCACAGCCACTGACCATAGAGCTTGCCCCAGAGCGCCTTGCCCCAGCCGGTGTCCGATATCGTGAAGTGTATGCCGTCCGGATCGACGCAGTGCCAATACTTCGCGGTGATGTAGTGACCGAGAGCGTATTTATAGCTGTGCGCCGCGATGCGCGGATAGCCTGTCGTGCCGGAGGTGAACAGCATGAGCATTGTGTCGCTGCCGCAGGGAGTCTCCTCCGTGCGCGGGAAGTGCGTCGAGAACATCTTAACGTCGTTATCATAGTCGTGCCAGCCTTCTCTGCTGCCGCCTACGAGCACCTTTGTGGTGAGCGTGGGGCAGCTTTCCTCGACCATCTCGACCTGATGGGTGAGGTCGCCGTCCGCGGTGCATACGATTGCGGAGACGCCCGCCGCGTTGAAGCGGTATTCGAAGTCGTGCGCCTGAAGCAGGCAGGTAGCGGGGATGACTATAGCGCCCATCTTATGCAGCGCAAGTACGGTGAACCAGAACTGGTAGTGGCGCTTTAAGACGACCAAGACCCTGTCGCCCTTCTTTATGCCGAGGGATTTGAAGTAGTTCGCCGTGCGCGAGGAGCCCTCCTTCATGTCCTTAAAGGTGAAGCGGCGCTCGACCTTGTGCTTGTCTATATGCAGCATCGCGAGCTTTTGAGGATTCTTGCGCGCTATCGCGTCCACTATGTCGTAGGCGAAGTTGAACTTCTCCTCGTTCATGAAGTCTATCTTCTTTAACAGGCCGTTTTCGTCCTCTTCCGTCTTTATGAACTTCTCGGCCTCGCACTTTTGGTGCTTGCGTCCGGTGAGCAGCGTATCCCTTATGATGGGTTCTTCGACCTTGTCGCCCGAGACGACCACCGCTAAGAATACGCAGTCCTGACCGTCCACTGCTATCATGCCGTGAGGGGTGGAGGAGTTGTAGTATATAGTGTCTCCCTCGCTCAAATACTCAATGTTATCGCCTACCTGAACCTTTAAACGGCCGCTTATGATGAGGTCAAATTCCTGACCGCCGTGGGTTGTGCGGTGGATGGGCTTGTTCTGAAGCTCCTCGGAATACTCGTATTTACACCAGTAGGGCTCCGCCAGCTTGCTGCGGAACATGGGCGCGAGGTTCTTTATCTCTATGCCGTCCTCTTTAGCGGTATTGCGGCCGTGACCCTTTCTCGTAACGGTGTATGAGGAAAGGTGCGCACTGTGTCCTTCAAGAAGATCTGTAAGGTCTATGCCGAATGCCAGGGCGCATTTATGGATAAATGTGAAGGGGAAGTCGACCGTACCCGCCTCATATTGGGTGTATTCCTCGGGCGTAGTGTCCGTCATCTTCGCCATCTCGTCGACAGAGATGCCGAGGATCTCCCTCATCTCCTTTATTCTCATCGCGACGTCTAAAAGGGTGTTTGATAGGTTGCTCATTTCTTATCCTCCGATAAAATTTGTATAATCCCTATAAAAAAACCCGTCTCATAGCTTTCGCCTTTGAGACGGGTGTATATACATCCGCGGTACCACTCAACTTACAACAAGTCGTTGTCGCTCTTTCGGAATCCATCAATTCCTATGCGTTAACGCAGCATACACGGGAGACATCTACTTGAAAAAACTTTTGAAGCTCCGGCTCGGAAGGGATGGGCTGTGTCAAATGCTGTTATCGGCTTTCACCAACCGCCGACTCTCTGAAAACACGACCTGACCGCCGTCTTCGTCGTTGCCTTTTTTATAGGTCACGTTTAGTTTAGCACCGATGAAGGGATAAGTCAACAGTTTTTTGAAAAAACAGATGAAAAAAGGAGAATTTTTTAATAAGGTTCGGAATATATCGAATTATAGTAAGTCTTAATCAGCTTAAAAGGTCGAGCGCGGATATCATGAGCTCGGGGGAGGCGACTATCACAAAGCGCGCCATGCCGTTTTTGTATTCATAGGTATACTTCATGCTGCTGCGGTTGTCATACCAATTCATGAGGTCGCGTATTAAAAACTCCTTCGCGGTGGCCTTATCCTCGTCCGCGACGATGTCGACTATAGTGCATACCTGCGTGCCGGATTTATCTGTGGAGCATAAAAAATCGTCGACCTGGCTGTTGCCCTCGGTCAAAATGCGCGGACGCTTGCCGCTGCCTAAGGTGAAGTCCTCAATATCGGACATGCGAAAGCGCCATTGACCGCCTACCTTGTGACCGTGCAGCTTGCCGTCCTTTAAATGGTTACGCAATGTGCGCGTGGTGAGCGAGGTCAGCACGGCGACTTCGTTTATGGTAAACAGCTTTTCAGGCTCCATTTTTTCCTCCATAAAAAAGATAGTAAGACAATTATATGCCAAAAAATGACGTCAATCAACAGTTTTTTGCATTTTCAGGCTTCTTTTACTATAAAAATGGGGAAAGGCGGGTCATTTATCCTGTTTTTAAAGGACAGGTGGATGACGGTATACTTGCGGTAGTCGAGTGTGGAGACGAAGTCGAGTATCGCGTCGCGCTCGTCATAGCCGTTGTTGCGCCCGTAGTATACGCAAAGGCTCATCACGCCGCCCACGGTCAGCAGCTCACAGCCCTGCTTTATTGCGCTGATGCTGCTCTGCGCGCGCGTGAAAACGTCGTGGCTCCCGCCGGGCAGCCATCCGAAGTTGAATACTATCGCATCCACACTCCCATTTTCAAAATATCGGCTCATGTTCGCGTGACTGTCTAATATGACGTCGCAGCGGTCAGCATATCCCGCTTCGTCTATGCGCCTTTTTGTGGCGTCGACGGCGACCTGCTGAATGTCAAACGCGGTGACGTGGCCGCTTTCGCCCACCAGCTCGCACAGCAGCAGAGTGTCCCCGCCGTTGCCCGCCGTCGCGTCGATCACCCTTGCGCCGGGCGAAATGCTTCTTCTTAAAAAGTCGTGAGAGATGTTGAGGGCGTTTAGTATCATATTGGCCTCTTTTGTAAAAAAAATTATAAAAAAATCGCCCCAAGACGACCTTTTTACAGTGTTATATTACCACAAATCGGACAAAAAATCAAGTCTTGTATTGAAATTGCAATGGGTGTATTAAGAATATGGAGGTGATTTTTATGATGAGAAATATGACGGCGCTTATGAGCGCATTTATCCGCGCATATCACGCGCAGACGGAGGGTGAAAAGGTGTTTTATGACGGCGGGGCGAGAGCTCTTCTGGGCGAGGACTATTGCGCGATAGCCGCGAGCATTGAGCAGGGCGCGGAGTTTTTCGGCGGAGGGACGCTTGAGGACTGCGTGGCCAAGCTCGCGGGGGCGCCGCTCGAGCGGGCAGCTTTTGCGAAAGACGCGCTCAAAAGGGAGGCCGAGCTGGGCGCGGCGCAGTACCTCATACTGGGCGCGGGGTATGACAGCTTTTCATATATGCGTCCCGATTGGGCGCGGGAGCTTGAAATATACGAGCTGGATAGGCAGGAGGTACTTACGGATAAAGCCTTACGCGCGAAAAATGCGGGACTGGAGGAGAGCGCCGTGCGGGTATGCGCCGATTTGAGTAAGGAAGGCTGGAGCGAGGACGTCAAACGCGCGGGCGTTGATCCATCAAAAAAGACGGTTTGCGCAATGCTCGGGCTGAGCTATTATCTCACAGATGACGAGCTGAGATGCATGTTAAATGAGGCGGGCGAGCTGATGTGCGCGGGAAGCGCGCTTATAATGGACTATCCCGATGAGGAGTATTTTAAGGGAAAGGGGAACATGAGCGTATCTCTCGCGGCGGGAGCAGGGGAGGATATGAAAAGCGGATTATCCTATGAAAAAATCCAAGACATGCTGGAAAAAGCGGGTCTGCTCATATATGAGCATTTAGACAGCTATCAGGCGGGGCGCTTTTTTGAAAGGTACAACGCAGCGCATGAGCAGCATCCCATCTATGCGGAAAAGAACGTGTGCCTCATCCATGCGGTGAAGAGATAAAAAGGCGGAGAAATAAAAACGAGCCTCCGTCGTCATTATAACGGCTGTAGGCTCGTTTTTCACGCTTTCTGTCGTATTTTTTCCTGCTTTCGATCCTCCTCGAGGACGGGTCGAACTGCCAGCGCACGCGCGCTTCGTCGTTGAGCTGCTTTTTCGCCTTTTTGCTCAGCTTTTCGCGAGCGATGAATTTTTTCATAGCAATGCTTCCTTTCGTATAAAATTCATGGGTATTATACCATATGCGGCGGATAATGGAAAGTGAGAAAAACGTGTGTTTCTTGTCGATTTGCGGTGAAAGTGTTGTTTTGGCTAAAATAGGGAATGACTCTAAAATAGGCGGCAGCAGAGGGATTGATAGCGTTGTAATCGCATTTTTTCTATTGATTTATACCGAAAAATATTGTAATATATAAATGGTATAAGTTTTCTTATACTGACGTTGCCAATATCACGGTAGGCGGTCGACCTTTCTTCATTTTTTCCTTCTGGTTTTAGAGGCAATGAAAGGAAGGTGTTGCAAATGAGTTTTGATCAATTGATCAGCTTTTGCACGTTTCTTGTTGCATTCGCTGCACTTATAATTACATGTGCAAAAAACAGTAACAAAAAATAGCCGCCAAATTTCCAAACCACGCGACTATTTTTAAGTTAAATGGTTGACCGTCTATCGGCAACGTCTACTTTATTTATATTATACTATGCCCCAAAAAATATGTCAATGCGGGCGGCGATAAAAAGAATATCGAAAAAGTGAGAAAAGCGGTAAGATTGCCCTACCGCTTTTTTTGATTTTCAATGTTTCTTATTTTATGACGCCCTTTGCCTTAGCCACGACGTTTTCGACGGTGAAGCCGAACTCCTTAAAGAGGATGCCGTTGGGAGCGGATGCGCCGAAGTGGTCGATGGTGACGGTATCGCCGTCAAGACCGACATACTTGCCCCAGCCGAACGAACAGCCCGCCTCGACCGCGATCCTCGCCCTTACGGATGAGGGAAGGACGGATTCCTTATAGGCGCTGTCCTGCTCGTCAAACAGCTCCGTACAGGGCATGGACACGACTCTCGCCTTTATGCCCTCGTTTGAAAGCTGCTCATAAGCCTTTACGCACAGGCTCAATTCGGAACCGGTGCCCATCAATATAACGTCGGGAGTACCCTCACAGTCTCTTAAAATATAGCCGCCCTTTAACGCCGCCTTGCCCGTCTCGTCATAGAGCGGGAGGCTCTGACGCGAAAGCGCTATTACGCTCGGTCCCTTTGCCGTGAGCGCGAATTCATACGCCGCGGCGACCTCGTGACCGTCCGCCGGTCTCCAGGTATAAGAGAAGGGTATCGCCCTGGATGCGGCGAGCTGCTCGATGGGCTCGTGCGTGGGGCCATCCTCGCCAACGCCTATGGAATCATGCGTCATGACGTATATCACGGGTATGCGCATCAATGCGGATAATCTCAGCGCGTGCTTTAAGTAGTCGGAGAATACGAAGAACGTCGCCACAAAGGGAAGCACGCCGCCGTGCAGGTACATTCCGTTGGCTATAGCCGCCATCGCGAACTCCCTTATGCCGTAATGGATGTTCGAGCCGGCGTAGTTGTCATAGTTGAAGTACTCGCGCGCCTTTAACAGCGTGTTGTTCGAGGGAGCGAGGTCAGCCGAGCCGCCCATGAGCTGGGGCAGCTTGTCCGCGAGTTTGTTTAACACTATTCCGCTCGCCTGACGAGTCGCCATGCCCTTATCAAACTCATAGAGAGAGGGATCGTCGAAAATGCTCTTATCCACGGGTGACATATACTGCTTATACAGCGCGGCCATCTCGGGATATTCCTTGGCGTATTCCTTCATCATAGCGTCCCAGCGCGTCTGTGCCTCGAGCGCTCTCTGACCCGCCTTTTTAGCCTCTGCGTACACCTCTTCGGGGACGTAGAATTCCTTATCCTCGGGCACACCCAGCGTCTTTTTGAGTATGCCTATCTTGTCGCCGAGCGGATTTCCGTGGCAGGCGGCCGTTCCCGCAACGGGCGGACAGCCGTAGCCGATGGTGGTGTGTATTATGATTATGGTGGGCTTCTGCGTCTCGGCCTTCGCGCGGGAGATAGCCGCGTCTATCGCGTCGACGTCCGTGTTGCCGTCCTTCACATAGATGACCTGCCAGCCGTATGCCTCAAAGCGCTTGCCGACGTCCTCGGTGAAGGTGGAATCCGTATCACCCTCTATTGAGATGTTGTTCTTGTCATAGAGCAATATGAGCTTGCCCAGCTTTAAGTGACCGGCGAGCGAGCAAGCCTCTGCGGATATGCCTTCCTCAAGACAGCCGTCGCCGCAAAGCGCGTAGGTGTAGTGGTCTACCACGTCATAATCGGGCTTGTTGAACGTCGCGCGTAAATGCGCCTCCGCCATAGCCATGCCCACGGCGTTAGCTATACCCATGCCCAGCGGGCCGGTGGTCGTCTCCACGCCGGCGGTGTGGCCGTATTCGGGATGACCGGGGGTGTATGAGCCCCACTGACGGAAGCTCTTTAAATCGTCCATCTTCACGCCGTAGCCGTATATGTGGAACAAAGAGTAGAGCAGAGCGGAGCCGTGACCTGCGGACAGCACAAAACGGTCTCTGTTATCCCATTTTAAGTCCGCAGGGTTGTTTAAATAATGCTTCTGAAAGAGAGTATACGCCATGGGCGCCGCGCCGAGGGGCAGGCCGGGGTGACCGGAGTTTGCCTTGTTGATGGTCTCGGCGGCGAGTACGCGGATGGTGTTGATGCTCGTCTGATCGATGTTTTTCATTTCAGCCTCCTAAATAAGTTGGATTTAGATATTGAAAGGGATAAATCCCACATTTCCCAATTATACATAAAAAGTATATCACAAAATACGCACAGAGTACAGGATAAATAATGCGCATATCATAAAAAAGTAAGCGGTAACAATTCTAATCGCGTTTTATCGCGCGGGAGGTGCTTTTTTGACTTCATATATCTGGACGATCCTCATAGCGGCGGGGATAGTCGGCGGCATACTTTTAGGCAACGGTGAGCAGGTCGCGCTGGCGGCGATGGACTCCGCGACGGGCGCGGCGGCGGTGTGCCTGGGGATGCTGGGGACGTACATGCTGTGGATGGGCGTGATGAACGTGGCGCAGGAGGCAGGGCTTACGAAAAAGCTATCCGGGATATGCAAAAGGCCGCTGTCTGCGATATTTCGCGGAGTTAAGCGGGATTCGCGCGCGATGGAGATGATAGCCATGAACATCGCGGCGAATATGCTCGGAATGGGAAACGCCGCCACGCCGTTCGGGCTTAAAGCGATGGAGCAGATGCAGGCGGATAACCCCTCTCCCGACACGCCCACGCACGATATGTGCGCCTTTCTCATATTAAACACCGCATCCGTGCAGCTATTGCCGCTCACGGTAATAGCCGTGCGCTCGGCGGCGATGAGCGCAAACCCCGCGGAGATCGCCCTGCCTGCGCTCATAAGCACAGCGGTCACTGCGGCGGCGGGGCTGCTTGCGGCGAAGCTGTGCGCACTGTTTTCAAAAAAATCAAAAAACAAGTCAAAAAAGGAGAGGGCGAAATGACGGCGGCGAGCTTAATAATGCCCGTGTTTTGCTGCGCGGTGCTCATATACGGGCTTTTTCGCAAAATAGATGTTTTCGGCGCGTTCGTGCGCGGGGCGAAGGGCGGCATTGCGATAGTCTTTCGCATAATGCCCTATGTAATAGGCATGGTCTTTGCGATAGATATTTTCAACGCCTCCGGACTTTTCGAATTGATCACGAACGCAGTGGGCGGCGTGTTTGAGAGGGTGGGCATACCCGCGGAGCTCATACCCATAGCCGTTATGCGCCCGTTTTCCGGCGGCGCGTCCATAGGGCTGCTGACGGGCATATTGGCAAAATACGGCGCGGACAGCTTCACGGGGCGGGCGGCGAGCATATACATGGGCAGTACGGAGACGCTGATGTATACCGTGAGCCTGTATCTCGGCAGCGCGGGCATAAAAAAGACGCGGTATATCATCCCCGTGGGGGTGATGTGCGATGTATTGGGGATAATAATGTCGTGTTTGCTTGTTAAGCTACTATTTTAGCGAGACCGTCTAAAAGACCCGCCCTTCCGCTCTTTTTCTGCGACAGCCCTTGTCGGCGTACTAATATGTACAGCCTCCTGCGGACTGCTTGAAAAATAACGAAAAATCGGGCCTTTTATCCGGTCTTTCTAGGAGTGCTGCTGTAAAAAGATGGAGAATGCTTTAAATTGCAGACCAAGTTTAAAGACTAGCGATTATATTCAAACAAATGCGATAATAATTGACTAAAGCCGCCTTTTGCGGTATATTAAATATATGAAAATTTTTCTTTGACAATTTAGCGGATTAGGAGCGTAAATATAATGGAAAGCAACAAGAGAAAATTTTACATCACCACGCCCATATACTACCCGAGCGACAAGCTGCACATCGGTCATACCTACTGCACCGTTGCGGCGGACGCCATGGCGAGATTTAAGCGCCAGACGGGCTATGACGTGATGTTTTTGACAGGCTCGGACGAGCATGGGCAGAAGATAGAGAAGATAGCCAAGGAAAAGGGCGTCACGCCCATAGAATACGTCGATGAGATCGTCGCGGGCATAAAGGACCTGTGGAAGCTCATGAACATAAGCTATGATGACTTCATCCGGACGACCCAGCCCAGGCATGAGAAGTCCGTTCAGAAGATATTCAAGCAGCTCTATGACCAGGGCGATATCTACAAGGGCGAATACGAGGGATGGTACTGCACCCCCTGCGAGTCGTTTTGGCTGGATAGACAGCTCGTGGACGGAAAATGCCCGGACTGCGGCAGACCCGTCCAAAAGACCAAGGAGGAAGCATACTTCTTCAAGCTCTCCAAATATGCGGACAGGCTGATAGAGTATATCGAGACTCATCCCGATTTCATCCAGCCCGTATCCAGAAAGAACGAGATGCTTCAGAACTTCCTGCTGCCCGGTCTTGAGGACCTCTGCGTCTCAAGGACGTCCTTCACATGGGGCATCCCCGTCACCTTTGACGAAAAGCACGTAATATACGTCTGGGTGGACGCGCTCACGAACTACATAACCGCGCTCGGCTACGGCTCGGACGACGACAGCAAGTTCAAAAAATACTGGCCGGCGGATATCCACCTCGTTGGTAAGGAGATCGTGCGCTTCCATACGATAATATGGCCCATAATGCTCATGGCGCTGGGTCTGCCTCTGCCTAAGCAGGTGTTCGGTCACGGCTGGGTCATATTAGAGGGCGGCAAGATGAGCAAGTCAAAGGGCAACGTCATAGACCCCGTAAAGCTCGCGGAGAGATACGGCGTGGATGCATTGAGATACTTCCTTTTAAGGGAGATGCCCCTCGGCTCGGACGCGCTGTTCTCCAATGAAAGACTGATAAGCAGGATAAACACAGACCTCGCGAACGACCTCGGCAACCTGCTCTCGCGCACCGTGGCGATGGTCGGAAAGTACTTTGACTATAAGCTGCCCGCGGATGCACAGCCTGCCGAAGAGGACGACGTATTAAAGAACATCGCAGCCGAGCTGCCCAAAAAGGTAGAACAGCTTGTGGACAAAATGCTGCTTGCGGACGCCCTTGAGGAGATTTGGCAGTACGTCCGCGCGATGAACAAGTATATCGACGTGACGATGCCCTGGGCGCTCGCAAAGGACGAAGCCAAGAGGGACAGGCTCGCAAGCGTAATGTATAACCTCGTGGAGGGCCTTAGGATAGTCGGCGTGCTCATCACTCCCTTTATCCCCGACACCGCGGAGAAGATGCGCGTTCAGCTGGGCGCGGATGAAGCCGACTTCACGTGGGAAAGCATTCAGGCATACGGCGGCGCGAAGGCGGGCACGGTGCTCGTAAAGGGCGAGCCGCTCTTCCCGAGAATAGACGTCGCTAAGGAGATCGAGGAGCTTGCGAAGATTTTAGCGCCCAAGGTCCCCGAGCCGCAAAAGGCCAAAGAAGCGGCGAAAGCCGAGGACGAGGCGGAGATGGAGCCCATCGAGCCGGAGATAGAGTTTGACGACTTCATGAAGGTCGACCTGCGCGTAGGCAAGGTCGTCGCGGCGGAGGAAGTCAAAAAGTCGAGAAAGCTCTTACAGCTCACGGTAGAGGTCGGAAATGAGACGCGCACGATACTTTCGGGCATAAAGTCCACCTACAGCGCACAGGACATGGTCGGAAAGAACGTGATAATCGTCGCTAACCTAAAGCCCAGAAAGATGGCGGGCATAGAGAGCAAGGGCATGGTCCTGGCAGTCGGCGAGGGCGACGACATCGTCCTGCTTTCGCCCGAAAAGGAAGTCAAGAGCGGTATAAGGGTTTGCTGAGCATTTTCGATACGCATGCGCATCTATTGAGCAGCCGTTTTGACGAGGACAGGCAGAGCGTATTAGACGAGCTTTCCCGTCAGGATGTGGTCGCGGTGGTGGAATGTGCTACAAATGATAAGAATATCGACAGGGCGGTGGAGCTTTCAAACAGCTCACCGCTCGTTTTCGCGGCGGTGGGGGTGTATCCGCACGAGGCGGGCTGCTACACCGATGCGCTTGAAAAAAAGCTGGAGCGGCTTTATAGGGAAAACCGCAGGGTCGTCGCGATAGGCGAGATCGGGCTGGATTATTACTATGAGGGCTGCTCGCACGAGCTGCAAAGAGACGTGCTCATTCGTCAGCTTTCGCTGGCGGAGCGCTTGGGCGCGCCCGTGTCCCTGCACTGCCGGGAGGCGTTCGGCGATATGATGGACATCCTCAAAAAGCACAGCGTAAAGGGCGTCATGCACTGCTTTTCGGGCAGTATGGAGATGGCGAAGCAGCTCGTCGACATGGGCTTTTATTTCGGCATAGGCGGCTCACTAACGTTCAAAAACGCCGTGCGCACGCCCGCCGTCGCGGCAGCTCTGCCCGAGGACAGGATATTGCTCGAGACGGACAGCCCGTACCTCGCGCCCGTCCCTCGGCGCGGCGAGAGAAACACGCCCGCGAATATAAAATACGTCGCGCAAAGGCTGGCTGAGCTAAAAAACACCACGGCGGAGCACATCACGCAGGTATGCACAGAAAATGCATGCGCTTTTTTCGGCATAGATAAAAGTGAAATAAAAGCTTTTTAAAAGAAGGTGAATATATATGAAGGACAATGTTTACGTTTACGACTTTGACGGAAGCACGTACATCAACCTGACGAACAGATGCAACAACGCCTGCGATTTCTGCATAAGAAAGAACAAGATAGGCATAGAGGGCTATGACCTCTGGATAGAGCATGACGCGGCGGCGCAGGACGTCATAGACCAGCTGAAGCAAAAGGGCAGCGAGGACGGAAATATCGTCTTTTGCGGCTACGGCGAGCCTACATTAAACCTCGATGCGCTTAAAGAGGTCGCGAAGTTCGCCCACAGCATGGGCTATAAGACACGCCTTAACACCAACGGACTCGCAAACGCGCAGTTTAAAAGGGATATCGTACCCGAGCTAAAAGGGCTCATAGACACCATATCCGTGAGCCTGAACGACTGCGACGCGAAAAAGTACGACGAGGTATGCCACAGCCGCTTTGGCGAGGACGCGTTCGGCTACATGCTGGATTTCACCAAAAAGTGCGTCGAGCAGGGCATAGACACCGTCATGACGGTGGTGGACGTCATACCGCAGGAGAACATCGATAAGTGCGAGCAGATCGCCAAAGGCGTGGGCGCGCGGTTCAGAGTGAGGAAATATTCGGACAAGTAAGCCGATTTTTAAATACGCTATAAACACGGAGGAGAAAAATGATAAAAATCTATGATACGCAGTTTAAGGACGTTCACGCGGTCGCGGTCGAGACGCAGAAGGTGACGGCGCTGTACCTGCCCGAGCTGGGCGGAAAGCTGGCGTCCTTAATCGATAACCGCACGGGCAGGCAGTATCTCGAGCAGAATACCGGTGAAAAATATCAAAAGCTGTCCTATGCGGGCGATTACGTCAATGCCGAATGTGCGGCGTTTGACGACATGTTCCCCACTATCGATGCGTTCCGCTGCAACCAGTTCCCCTGGCAGGGCGTCGAGATGCCCGACCACGGCGAGGTCTGCGGACTGCCCTGGACATATGAGATAACGGAAAATGAGCTTCATATGTATACATACGGCGTGCGCTTCCCCTATCGCTTTGAAAAGTGGGTCGGTGAGGAAAACGGCAACATCGCGATGAGATATAAGGCGACGAATTTAAGCCCGTTCGACTTTGACTTCGTATATGCGGCGCACTGCATGGTCGCGGGCGAGGAGGGACTTGTCGTGACCACACCCTTTGAAAAGGGCGCGCAGTGTACGTATATTTTCGACAACAAGCTCGAGCTGCCCTATGGAAGAAAGTGCGAGTGGAACGGCCTCACGCTGCCCGCAAAGGGCGACGACCACGCCTACAAGTATTTCTTTGACGATCCCGCGCCCGAGGGCTGGTGCAAATGCGAATACCGCAACGGCGATTTCGTAAAGATGGTGTTTTGCGCGGATAAGCTCCCGTGGCTGGGTCTGTGGATAAACACGGGCGAGTTCAAGAACATGTACAACGTGGCGATAGAGTGCTCGAGCGGCACGCACGACCGTCCGGATGTGGCGAGGATGCACGGCAAATTCTCCGTTCTTCCCGCGAACGGCACGTATGAGTGGAAGCTGAACTTTGAAGTAAAATAATATGAAATTTCAGACCGTCGAGATATATTTTCGGCGGTTTTTTAGTGAAATCCTCCGGACAGACCGATGAATGCGTCATTTTCATCTTTTGCAGAGTGGAGAAATGCACAAAAATAGGGGAGTGCAGTGAAAACGGCATAAAATAAGGGATTTGGGGGGATTGATTCACAATGATAAATAAATCTGTTATAATTATAGTGCAGAAAATGCATGAAGGGAGAAAAATGATGGAAAACGCAAATAGAAAGAAGTGGCGGTATATCTCGATGGCTTTTTCGCTGGCAGTTTATCTGCTGTGCGCAATTGCTATATCAAGAGTCGCCGTAGGGTACGTCTATGCGGAAATGCAGATATATGAGGTGTTTTTACTGCTGGTGGGCCTGTTCGCCGCGGTGAGCATAGCGCAGATACTTCAAACCATAATCCACGAGGCGGGGCATCTCGTGTTCGGGTTTATGAGCGGATATAAGTTCGGCTCGTTTAGGATTTTCAGCTTTATGTGGGTAAAACGGAACGATAAAATAAAACTCTGTCGGCTTTCGATAGCGGGGACGGCGGGACAATGCCTGATGGCGCCGCCCGACATGGCGGATGGGAAAATCCCCGTAGTGCTCTACAACTTAGGCGGGTCGATAATGAACTTCGTCGTGAGCGGCATCGCGCTGGGCGTGTATTTTGCGATATCCCGCTCGTCGATATTCTGCGCATTATTGCCCGTATTTGCGCTTGTGGGCTTTGCCGCGGCGATATTAAACGGCGTTCCCATGAAGACGGAATATATGAACAACGACGGCTATAACGCGCTCGAGCTGACGCGAAGCGCGGATGTAATGCGCGCTTTTTGGGTACAGATGAAGGTGGGAGAGGCTCTGAAAAACGGTGTGAGATTAAAAGACATGCCGGAGGAGTGGTTTGTTACACCTTCGGATGAGGACATGAAAAACGGCCTGATAGCGGCGATAGGCGTGCTCTCCTGCAACCGCATGATGGACGAGAGACGGTTTGACGAGGCGGACGCGCTCATGAAGCACATGCTTGAGATAGATAGCGGCATAGTGGGCAGCCATCGCGGGCTGATGATATGCGACCGCATTTTCATAGAGCTTATCGGGCAAAATCGCAGGGACGTAATAGACGATATGCTGGACGACGCGCAAAAAAAGTTCATGAAGAGGATGAAGAGCTTTATATCCGTCATCCGCACGGAGTACGCCTATGCGCTGCTGTATGAAAACGATAAAAAACGCGCAGAGATGCTGAAAGATCAGTTTGAAACGTGGGCGAAGTGCTATCCGTATCAAGCAGACGCGGCATCTGAGCGCGAATTGCTGGCGATGGCCGACCAAAGGGCGAATCAGGATTAATTATCAGAAAAAATCCAATGGCGCAGTATGGCGGTCAATGCGCCCAAAAAGCTGGATGAGCTGACATCCTGCCCGACGGTGAGGGTCAGCTCGTTTGTCGTACCGTCGGGCAGCGTTATCACGAGCTTTCCCACCTCATCGCCCGCAGTCAGCGGCGCGCAGAGGCCCTCGTTAAGCTCGATGCTCTTTTTAAGCTCCTTTGCCTGCGCCTTTGTGAGGAGCAGGGACAAATCTTCATTTGCCATGAGCGGGACGGGGTCCTTCGCGCCGTCGACCTGCGCCTCGGTGACCTTTATGCCTGCGCGCGCTATCTGAACGGAGGTGTAGTCGCTCGCCGCGGAGTTTACCTTTTCGCGCGCGAGGGTGAACCGCCCGCCCGTGCTGTCGCCCAAAACCACGCATATGAAATGCGAGCCGCCGCTCTTTTTGCTCGCGGCGAGGCAGTATCCCGCAGTGGGGGAGGAGGCGGTCGCCATGCCGTCAAAATCTTCTTTTATCAAGATGTTTGAGGCGGACATCTGCGTCGTTCTTCCGGAAGAATGCGTAAATTCATCCAGCCATATCGACGAATACTTTAAGAACATGGATGCTTCACACAAACGCGCGCATATTTTTGATATATCCGCTGCGCTCATCTCCTGCTCGGTAAGTCCCGTGCAGTCGGAAAATTTAGCGGAAACGCCCAGCTTTTGCGCTAAATCGTTCATGCGGGAGACGAAGTTTTCCTCGCTGCCTGCGACGTGCTCGGCGAGCGCGGTCACGGCGTCGTTTGCGCTGCATATGACTGCGGCCTTATACAGTTCCTCGAGAGGATATGCCGAGCCTGCGTCCAAAAACACGCGCGTCCCGCCCTTTTTCGCCGCGGCAGAGGACACGCTCACGCTGTCACCCGCGCGGACATCGCCGTCAGCGACTGCGTTTGCTATGACGAGCAGGCTCATCAATCGCACCATGCCCGAGCAGGGCAGGGGCTTTTCGGAATTATTTTCATCTATCACCTTTCCCGTGCTCGATTCGATCACGATATATGCCTTTGCGGTCGAGGGGACTTCCTTTGCCGCGAAAGCCTGCGCGGGCAGGAACATGATGCATATAAGGACAGCAAGCGACCTGAAAATAAACCTTTTTGCCATGGACGGCCTCCCTGATATTCGTTTTAACAGATATTGTCGATAAATGATTATGCGCCCGCAGCCGCGCATATTACGCAATTTAAGGCGGTTTCGGCGGATAGGCATATTAAGAGCGCGCTCAGTTCATTTTGCATGGACAGCGCACACGCCGCGCGCTCGCTGAAGCCAAGCCCATTCAGGCGCGTTTTGAGATTGTCTGTGAGGATATCCGAAAAGAGCAGTAGGCAGACGAAGAAAAAAACCGCGCATATGACGAACGGGATGAGCAAGACCGCCTTTAAAACGGGCTTAAACAGATCATACGCCGTGCGCACGACGCATCCCCATAAAAATCCGTCCGTAAAAAGGCATATCGGGCAAAGCGCGCAGAGCGGGCGGTACAGGCTGGAAAAGAACGCGTCGCAGAGCAAAAACAGGCGCACGGAAAGGCGAACCGCGAGGCAGGCGAAAATGCTTTCGGATATGCCTATCACGACGGCGCGGCTGTATATGCCGCAGAACATGAGACTGAGCAGCATAAACCCAAACACGATATGGAGCGCGGAGTTTGCGCGCAGCTTGTATAACACAAATGAAAAAAAGCGCATTATGCATTATAATATGCGGGAGGGCGGCGAAAATACGAATGAATAATAAGGTATCGTTTTCGGCGCGGTAAACTGCCGAAAACGATTTTTTATACGCAAGTCATTAGTCTTGCCCTACGATTAACAAAAGAGGTTGCCGAGGAGGCGCGGCGCAGCTTTCAAGCGCGAAACGGCTCCCGCCGTTTCGCGCTTGAAAGTGGCCCGCCCGCCTTCGGCGGGCGGGCTTGGTTTTTGCGGCCGAAGGCCGCAAAAACCTGCGCCGCGCGCGAACGAGTGAGTTAAATCTTTTTGGCGTCAGCGGGACGGCATGACGGCATTAATTTATAATGGAGCTTTGCGAAGCAAAGCAACCTTTGACTTCCAAAATGCACCACCTTGCCGCCCCTTTTCTGCGACAGTCCTTGTCGGTGTACTAATATGTACAACCTCCTGCGGACTGATTGAAAAGTGACGACAAATCGGCACATTTTGTTCGCCTGATTTACGTAGTCTTTATGAGGATATGTCCCTTTAGCAAGCGCACAAACAAAAATACAAAACAACAACCGCTCAGCGGCAGCCCTCTCCGCGTTTTCTCCTGCAGGAGTCGTGTATGCTGCGCGTGGCGCAGTCGTAGCACACCTCGTTTTGCAGCATGTCCTTTTGGAAGAACTCGCGGATGTTTTGCAGCGTGACATCGGCGATGTTTGAAAGCGCCTCGTTCGTCAAAAACGCCTGATGGGAGGTCAAAAGCACGTTCGGGTGACCTAATAACAGGCTCAAGGTCCTGTCCCGCTCGACGGTGTCCGACTTATCCTCATAGAACACGTCCGCCTCCTCCTCGTATACGTCTAAGCCTGCGCCCGCGATTCGTCCGGAGCTTAATGCGGATAACAGCGCAGAGCTGTCGATGAGCGCGCCGCGCGAGGTGTTTATGACGAAAACACCCGTTTTCATGCGGGAAAATGCGTTTTCATCCAGTATGTGCCGCGTGCTTTGCGTGAGCGGGCAGTGCAGGCTTATCACGTCGCTCTTTTCAAAAAGCTCGTTCAGCTCGACGTATTTTAATCCGCTCGACTCATTGGGATAGAGGTCATAGGCGAGTACATCCATGCCGAAGCCGACGCATATTTTAGCGAAGATCTGCCCGATCTTGCCCGTGCCTATTATGCCCGCCGTTTTGCCGTAGAGATCCGTTCCCGTGAGGCCGTTTATGTTGAAATTGAAGTCGCGCGTGCGGTTATACGCCTTGTGCAGCCTGCGGTCGAGCGTCAAAAGCAGCGCGGCGGCGAACTCCGCCACGGCGTGGGGAGAATATGCGGGGACGCGCACGACGTGCAGCCGCCCGTTCGCCGCGTGGATATCGACATTGCTGTATCCCGCGCAGCGCATCGCCAGCAGCTTTATGCCGTTTTTCTCCATACGCTCCACCGCCGCGGCGCAGATATCGTCGTTCACGAAGGCGCATGCCGCGTCAAAGCCCTCCGTGAGCTTGGCAGTGTGTTTGTTGAGCTTTTCTTCAAAATACGTTATCTCGCAAAAGTCGTTCAGCTTATCGAACCATATCCTGTCATAGGGCTTTGTGTCAAAAAAAGCGAGCTTTATCATAAAAAATCCTCCGAAGTTTTTTTATATTATGCCCGTGATATTTAATGCTATTAAAAAACACGGCCCTTTCGTTTAAAAGAACCGTGTTTTGATTATTGATTATTTAGCACATGCCCATGAGGCGAATATAGAACTCCGTCGCTCTGCCTATCGTCTCGAGGCGGATGCGCTCGTTGTTTCCGTGGATAGTGCTGCGCTCCTGCGCGGTGAGGTCCATCGCAGAGAAGCGGTAGACCTTATCGGAAATGCGCCCGTAATGGCGGCTGTCCGAGCACTGTACCATGAGATAGGGGGAGACTATCGAGCCGCGCCATGTGCCTTCGACGGCGTCGCAGACCTTGCGCCAGCCCTCTGCCGAGGTGTCGGATATGCGGCTGGGGTTCATGCCGTGTATCTTTGAAAGCACGACGTTTTCGTCGCCGATCGTCTTTGAGATGTACTCCATCGCGCTGTCCATTGTATCCTCCGGATTCAAGCGGATATTGGAGACCATGCTCGCCTCGGGCGGGATGACGTTGGATGCGGCGCTTCCGCTCATCTGCGTGAAGGCGACGGTCGTGCGTAAAAGCGCGTTCATCTCGCCGCCGCTCTTTTTGCACATGGAGTTTAAGACGCCCTTAAAGCACCACATATTCGCGAATATAAGGCGATAAACGAATGTGGAGCGGCGCCCTAACGTATCGAACATTTCCGCGACGGGCTTTGTTATATGCATCTTGAACGGGTGCGATTCCACCTTTTCGCAGGCTATAGCGAGCTTGCCCACGGGGGTATGCACGGGCGGAGCGGATGCGTGGCCGCCCTGGGATTTGACGGTATACTGAAGGTCGAGCATGCCCTTTTCGGCTATGCCGATGAGCGCGGTGGGATGGTCGACTCCGGGGAAAACGCCCTCTACGACTGCGCCGCCCTCGTCTACGACCATTGCCAGCTCGATGTCCTCATTTTCAAAGTAGTCGACAATGTTCACTGCGCCCTTGCCGTTGACCTCTTCTCCGCCCGAGAATGCGAAGTATATGTCGTTTTCAGGGACAAAGCCGGTGGAGATGAGGTGATCAGCCGCGCTGAGTACGCCGTTAAAGGTGACCTTTGTGTCTAGCGTGCCTCTGCCCCACATCACGCCGTCCTCAATTATTGCCTCAAACGGCGGCTTTTCCCAGTTTTCCTCCACGACGGGGACGACGTCGTAATGCGCCATCATTACCGCAGGCTTGCCGGGAGTGCGCCCTTTCCAGTGGAACAGCAGCGCGCGGTCGGGCAGCTTTTTGAGAGTACAAGTCTTAAACACGTTGGGATAAAGCTCGGGCAAAAGGTCGATGAGCTTTTGGAATTCGGCATCGTCCTCGAGCGCGGGGTCGCGATAGGATACTGTCTTACATTTTATGAGCGCGGCGAGGTTATCCACCGCCTTGTCGCGGTCAAACTCGACGTCCTCAAAGCTTTTTTCATCCGCCTTGGCGGGCTTGAACATCGCGGTGCGTATGAGCAAAACTGCGATGAATATTACCAAAAGCGCCAATATGATATAAACTGCTATCATTTTTTATGCCTCCTTAAAGAAGTCCTTTTATATACATGAGACGGGACACGCACAGCGTGAACAGCACGCCCACGGGTACCATTATGCCGACGGTGGATTCGTTTAACGCGGGTACGAATATGAACAGCACGAGCATCAAAATTATGGGGGCGATGGATATCTTCCAGTTTTTAGAGACGAACACCACGCCCAGCGCGCCGAACAGCGCGGGGAGCATCTGAGAAAACGCGGGCTGAAGCGCCTCATTTTCCAGCACGGGCGTGAGCGGCACGATGAGTATCACGCCGAGGATGATTATAACCGTGGTGACGATGGAGGAGACCGCGATGGATATCGTTGAGATTATCTCACCTTCTTCGGAATTCGCCTTTACGCCCGCCTGCTCAAGCGAATTAAGCGCACAGGGCAGCTTGAGGTTGGATATATTGCCCGTGACGAACGATAGGTATGAGCCGCCTGCGCCCAGCATGGGGACGTAGGTTATCGTCTCGACGAGGCCGACAGCCCAGTACATGGGCGCGGTCGCGAGCAGACCCAGCAGGAGACTTTTCCAATCGGGCGCGGCGTTGAATATGAGCGCGACGGCGACGGGGAAGGAGAGCAGCACTGCGGTCATGCTTAAATTCCATATTCTTCCGTAATGATGAACGGAGTCCATATAGCTTAAATTCTTATTTTTCATAGAAAATTACCTCGCTTTCAGGAGAGCCAGCCCGTTATGGGGATGGCAGAGGCCATGCCTATAACAAGGCTTATGGGCAGCGCATAGTCGCTTATAAAACGCCAGTGGAAGAGCTTTTGCAAAAGACCGCACAGGCACATTACGACGGCGGAGACGAGCATGACCAAAACGGGGATGAGTCCGGAAAAATCGCCCGTAGATACGCTCGAAACATTACAGAACACATATCCCAAAAACGCGGAGATCATGCCTATAAACAGTGAGTTCGTGAATATATCGCTCCATTTTGCGTCCCGCTTTTCCAAGGATATGATGCCCGTCTGTATCTTCTTTCCGATGATGGTGACGAGCCAAATTCCGAGCAGTATGCTTATCGTCATTACAAATGCGATCGTGACGTACTGCGATGCGGTGAGTGCGGAGGCGTTTCCCAAGGTCATTCCCATGGGAGAAAGCGCGTTTTGCGCGGCGACCGTCTCATATGTGAGCGAGCCGACGACGGACAGACGCAGCCAAGGTAGGGGTATGCCCAGGGACTGGGACAGCGTGATAACGCCTATGACGATGGCGACGGCGGGCGCGATGGTGAACACGGCGGAGCCTGCTATCGTCTTTTTGATCTTTTTTTGATCCATGCCCAGCTCTTTTGAACGCTTTATCGCCTTAACGAGGAAAAAGACGGACTGAGCCAGCACGAGAAGGATGATAATGCCCGCGAGAATGAACAACACGGGACTGTTTACATTGAATTCCATATACACTTCCCTTTCTATAAATTTAGTTATAATTATTATATCATGCATAGCGCATATAAAGGTATGATATTTTAATGAAAATGTGGGTTGACAAAATGAAAAGTTGTGCTATAATAAAATTGTAAACGGTTACATTTCGAAAGGAATATTTTTTCTCCCGCCTTTCGAAAAAACAGAAAAGGGCTTTCAAAAAGTGACGAAAAGTCGGCGTTTTTTGAGAGCTTTTTTAATAAGGTATCGCCTTTGGCGCGGCAAACCGCCAAAGGCGATTTTTTATACCTAACTCATTCGTCTTGTCCTCTGATTAAAAAAAGAGCTTGCCGACGAGGCGCGGCGCAGGTTTTAGCGCGGCCTCCTGCGGAGGCTGCGCTAAAACTAAGCCCGCCCGCCTTCGGCGGGCGGGCACTTTCAAACGCGAAAAGGCGAATGCCTTTTCGCGTTTGAAAGCTGCGCCGCGCGCATACGTGTGAGATGAATCTTTTTGGCGTCAGCGCGCGGACGTGTCTTTTTTGAGTTATAATGGAGCTTTGCGTAAGCAAAGCAACCTATCGTCGCAGCAAGCGTAATTGACATGAGGCCGCTAAAAAGCGACCTCATTGTCTAATAACGCTGCTGCTCCT
>CAKROK010000023.1 GCA_934373295.1 uncultured Christensenellaceae bacterium
CTTTAAGCTCGTTCACGTGGGAGATTATCCCGACCGTCCGCCCCCCTGCAAGAGCGGAAAGCGCGCGCATAGCCTTATAGAGCGTTTCCGAATCGAGCGAACCGAAGCCCTCGTCGATGAACAGCGCGTCGGGCGATATACCCTCTGCGCTCGCCTGTATCTCGTCCGCCAATCCCAGCGCAAGACACAAAGACGCCATAAACGTCTCCCCGCCGGAAAGCGTGCGCACGTCGCGCTGAAACGAACTTCCGTAATAATAATCTATAATATTAAGGTCTAACCCTGTCTGCGCGCGCCTGTCCTCGCCCTGCTCCTTTCTGACCAGCTCATATCTTCCGTCCGTCATCTCCCTCAAGCGGCTGTTCGCCCTATCGACTATGCGCTCAAAGTATTCCGCCTGAACGTATGTCTCAAGCATTATTCGGTTTTCGCCGGAAACCGAGCCGGAGGATGTGACGTAAAGCTCCTTCATCCACGAAAGACGTTTTTCATCATTTTTGAGTTTATCGTCGATTTTTACGAGACGAGTGCGCGCATCGGCAAGGTCGCCTAGCCGCGCGGCGATTTCCGTCTGTTCATCTCTTAACTCTCTTCCGACATCCTCCTCCTTTGCGATTTTTTCACGTATTTCATCCGCATTTTCACCCAGATTTGCGTCATATTGCGCAGACAATGCCTCCACCGCCGCCGACAATGCGGATATATCACTTTTGAGAGCATCTACCCTGCTCTTTGCGTTTTCGCTGAGCATCTTTTTGCTTTCCAGCTTATCCTCAAGCTCCGATATATCCCGCCTTGCGTCCGCTTCATTGTCAAAGCAAAGCGATATGCGCAGCTTTTTCAGCTTTTGCATTTCCGATTGACAGGTCACCGTAAGCTCGGTCAGACTGATGTTTTCGCTCACAAGGCTCTTTTCGCAGTCCTCGCGCTCGGCTCGCCGTTTATCCAGCTCGGCTTGCAGCTTTTCGCGAAAAACGATGTCGTCGCGCAGCGCCGCCGCCCTTTCGTTCAAACGCACACATTCGCGCTTGAGCTCGTCGCAGTTTTCCTGCGCACCCGCCTGTGACTTTAAATCCTCCAGCCTCTGCGCCGTCTCCTTACCGCTCGCCGCGAGCCCGGACAGCCTGTCGTTCATGCCCTCAAGCTCCGCACGCATACACTCGCAAAGCCCCTTTTGCCGCCTTATCTCGTTTATATCAGGAACATCTTTCTTTAAAACTGCGGGCGCGGGATGGACTCTCGAGCCGCATACAGGGCAAGGCTCGCCCTGCTCCAATGAACCCGCGAGTATGCCCGCCTGTGCGCATAAATATGCGTCGTTGTCCCTTTCGTATTTTTGCATCAGCTCCGCAAGCGCCGCTCTTTTTTTGCGTACAGCCTCCCTCGCTTCCGTGAACTGCTTACGCAGAGTATTGAGCCGCGTGGCCTCCTTTGATATCTGTTCCAAAATGGCGATATGCGCGTTGAGCTCGCCTATTCTCTTCTCCGCCGATAAAAGCTCGGCGTCCGCGCCCTTTAAATTTTCCGTCTTTTCGGTTATCTCGTCTATCCTTCTTAATATGAAATCCTCGTTTTTTCGTAATCTTTCGAGTTTTTGCTCAACCGACTTTTTATCGCTTTCCGCCTTAGAGATATTTGCTTTAAGCTCGTCCGCCTCTGCGTACTTTTTAAGCTCCTCACGCTTTAAGGCGAGCTTATCACTTAAAGCGGGGATGTCCTTTGCCGCAGTCTCGGCGCGCTTTAGCTCCTCCAGGGCTTTGGGCAGCTCGGCGTTTTTCCTGTTTATTTCCTCGTTGCTCTGTGAAATTTTATTAGCGATTTCAGTATTCTTTTTCACGCGCTCATGCAGCCTGTGCAGCTCGCCCACCCGCGTTTCATATGCGCCTAACTGTCCGTCCAGCTCCTGTTTTTTGTCCGCAGATATCCCCTCAAGCTCTTTTATCTTCAAAACCGCGGCGGGGATGTCTATCGCAGTTTCGATATACATGGGCGCGAGCGCAGCGGCTACGTCCTCATAGGCGTCCAGCCGGCGCACCTCCCCCGTCGCCTCACGGATCATCATTCTGCAATCATCCCGACAGGAAAAATAGTCCTGCTTGATGCGATCCTGCGCCCTGTCAAACAGCTCCGTCTTGAAAAGATGGCGAAAAATCGTGCGTCTTTCGGACGTGTTCGCGAGCAGCAGCTTTTTGAAATCGCCCTGTGCTATCATCGCCACGCTGGAAAACTGGTCGCGCGTAAGGTGCAATAGCTCAAAAACGGCCTCGTCCACGGCACGCGTGCCCGATATCTCCGTACCGTCGGGGTATATAAAGCTCGCGGCTGCGTCGTTTTTGATAACGCCCTCCCCGCGCTTTTTCTTTCTTAAATATGCCGGCGAACGGCGCACCTCGTAAATCTTTCCATACAGCGCAAAGCGCAGCAGGACGTATGTCTCCTGCTCAGGCGTCGCGAACGTACTGCGCAACATCTCCGGCTTGCGCTCCTTTCCGCTCGCCTCGCCGTACAATGCAAAGGTTATCGCGTCGAAAATCGCCGTTTTGCCCGTTCCCGTGTCCCCCGTGATGAGGTATAATCCCGATTCGCCCAGCTTTGAAAAGTCTATTTTCGTCTTGTCAGCATACGGCCCGAAGGCGCAAAGCTCCAGATAGGTCGGTCTCATAGCATGTCCTCCGAGATCTCGCGCATTATTTTTTCGACGTATTCTTTTTGACTGTCGCAAAGCTCCCGCCCGTTTACCTTTTTAAAGAACTGCGTGAACATCTCCGTCGGCCCTATCCTTTTCACGCTCGTCTCACCTGCCGAAAAGTCCTTTCTAATGATGTTTTCATATGTCAGCTTCATTGTATTGGGGTAGTAAAGGCGCAATTTGCGTATCGCGTCGGGTATCTCGCGCTCGTCGGTAAGCGAAATTTCCAGCCAGTCCTCTGACTGCGCGTCCGCGTTCATAAGCTCCGCAAAGCTGCCCGATATCCTCCTCATGTCCCTCAACGGTTTCAACTCGATCTCGCTGACTTCTACTTTTCCCTTTTCAAGAATGTCGACAATGCTCGCGCTTTTTACCTGATTGACCTCCGAAAGGGAGTATTTTAGCGGCGTGCCGCAATATCTGATGCGCCCGACCGCCATGCTCTGCGCACGGTGGATATGCCCCAATGCGGCGTAATCAAAGGCGGAAAATGCGTCCGCGCCCACGTTTTCCAGCCCGCCCACGCTCATCTCCTCGGAATCGGAAAGCGCCGCGCCCGTGACGAACTGATGCGCGACAATCACATTTCTTTCGCTCTCATCCAAGCTCATTCTCGATATCGCCGTGCGCACCGCCGCATCATAGTCGCAAATATCCTCATCCAGCGCGTTTCTCACATCGGACGGCTTGATATACGGCAATAAAAACACGTTTAATTTGCCGTATTCATCCTCAAATCGAACAGGACGTATTTCCCCGTCATACGGCCTCGATAAAAACACGCCCACACCCGCAAACAGGCGCTTTCCGTATGCGACCCTGTCCGCGCTGTCGTGGTTTCCGCTGATGGCGAGCACGGTCTTTTTCGCGGCGAAAAGCTCGCATAGAAAGTCGTCAAAAAGGCTGACGGCTTCGGCGGAGGGCTGGGTCTTGTCGTAAATATCGCCCGCAATTATCACGGCATCCGCGTCATTTTCCACGGCGATGTTCACCAGTCGTCTTAAAATATGTCTCTGCTCGTCTATCATCGAAAAGCCGTTCACGCGCTTTCCCAAATGAAGATCCGATGTATGTAAAAAACGCATAGAGTCCCCCTTTATGTTATATTGTTTATTATACTACCTGCGCATGAGTCATTGCAAACACATATAAAAAAAGACCCGCTTATGCGAGTCTAATAATAATCATCTTAGCTCATTATGAGATACGTGTTTATGAACAGGTCGATATCGCCGTCCATGACCGCGTTTATGTTGCCCATTTCCGCGCCCGTGCGGTGATCCTTGACGAGGTTGTAGGGGTGGAATACGTATGAGCGTATCTGACTGCCCCACTCTATCTTCTTCATGTCGCCTTTAAGGTCGTTTATCTCCGCCATGCGCTCGCTTTCGCGCATTTCAATGAGCTTCGCCTTTAACATGCCCATGCAGGTGTCCCTGTTTTGGAACTGCGAACGCTCCGTCTGGCAGGATACGACGATGCCCGTGGGGATGTGCGTGAGTCTTACGGCGGAGGACGTCTTATTGACTTTCTGTCCGCCTGCGCCGGATGAGCGGTAAACGTCCATCTTGATATCCTCCGGCGGTATCTCTATGTCGTCGTCGTTTGCATCCAGCTCGGGCATTACGTCGAGGGATGCAAAGGACGTGTGCCTTCTCGCGGAGGAATCAAAGGGGGAGATCCTGACCAATCTGTGTACGCCCTTTTCCGCCTTTAAATAGCCGTATGCGTTCGTACCCTCGACCATGAAAGTGACGCTCTTTATTCCCGCCTCTTCGCCGTCGAGATAATCTAATACCTTTACGCCGTAGCCGTGCTTTTCCGCCCAGCGGGTATACATCCTATAGAGCATGGACGTCCAGTCCTGCGCCTCCGTGCCGCCCGCGCCCGCGTGAAGGGACAATATCGCGTTGTTCGCGTCGTATTTTCCCGAAAGCAGCGCCGCCAGCCTGAAGCTCTCCGTCTTTTTATTAAGCTCATCGAGGGAGGAATCTATCTCGGGCAGCAGGCTTTCGTCGTCCTCCTCCTGCGCCATCTCCATGAGTGTCTCCGCATCGTCGCTCATCTCGGCCAATTCCTCATAGCTCTTTATCTTGTCCTCTATGGGCTTGACCTTTTTATTTATCTCATTCGCCTTGTCGATGTCGTCCCAAAAATCGGGCGCCTCCATCTGCTTTTTATAATCCGCAAGCTCCTCCTTGAGGCCGGTCACGTTGATGGACTCCGCCGCCTCCTTTAACATCTTCTGAATATCGGAGAGCTTTGCCTTTTGTTCGTCTAAAAGTATCATTGGCTTTTCACCTCTTTTGCATTATTCGTTTCCGGCGTTTTTACCGCAGCAGTTTTTATACTTCTTTCCGCTGCCGCACGGGCAGGGGTCGTTTCTGCCTACCTTCGCCTTATCGCGGCGCACGGTCTTTTTGACCGTGGAGCGATTTCCGTCCGAAAGCGCGGCCTGCGTCGGGTTCATCGTCTGTTTTCTCTCCATCTTGGTCTCGACGGTCACTCTGTAAAGCATGTTGACCGTGTCATTTGTGATATTGTGTATCATGTTATCGAACATATCAAACGATTCCTGACGGAAAGCCACGACGGGATCCATATTGCCGTATGCGCGCAGACCAATGCCCTGCTTTAACTGATCCATGTCGTCGATGTGGTCCATCCACTTCTTATCAACGCAGCGCAGCAGTATGACGCGCTCGACCTCGCGCATATCCACGCCCATTTGGGTGATCTTTTCCTCGCGCTGCTTATAATGCTCAAGGCAGCGGTCGATGATATGCTCCTTAGCCTGCTTCGCAGTGAGCTTTGTTATGTCGACGTCACCGAAAATTTCACCCTCGAACTCGGGCATGAGGTTTTTGACCTCTAAATTCAGATTGGTCAAGTCCCAATCCTCGGGATACTGCTCCGTGGGGCAGCATCTATCCGCCATTTCGCCCGCTATCTGGCGTATCATGTCGAGTATGCTTCCGCTGATGTCCTCGCCCATGAGCACCTTTCTGCGCTGGCCGTAAATGACCTCTCTTTGCTTGTTCATGACGTCGTCATAGCGCAGGACTCTGCTTCTTGCGTCGAAATTGCGCTCCTCGATGCGTTTTTGCGCCTTTTCGATCTGATTCGTCATCATGCCGTATTCGAGAGAAATGTCCTCGCCGCCCATCCTTTCGATAAGCTGACGCACGCGCTCGCCGCCGAACAGCCTCATGAGGTCGTCCTCCAGCGCGATATAGAAGCGCGATTTGCCGGGGTCGCCCTGTCTGCCCGCACGTCCGCGCAGCTGGTTATCGATACGTCTCGATTCATGGCGCTCCGTACCAATTATATATAATCCGCCCGCCGCGACCACCTTTTCGTGCTCTGCGTCCGTCTCCACCTTATATTTCGCGACCAGCTCCGCATAGAGCTTTCTCGCCGCCAAAATCTCCTCATCGTCCGTCTCTGCGTGGGACATTGCCTCGGAAATCATGTCCTCGTCGTATTCCAGCCGCCTCATCTCGCTCTGCGCAAGGTAGTCGGGGTTGCCGCCCAAAAGAATATCCGTTCCTCTGCCCGCCATGTTCGTGGCGATAGTGACCGCGCCCAGCTTACCTGCCTGCGCGACGATGTACGCCTCGCGCTCGTGGTGCTTCGCGTTTAATACCTCGTGCTTGACTCCGCGCAGCTTCAGCATACGCGAGAGTATCTCGGAATTTTCGACGGAGACCGTACCCACTAAGATGGGCTGTCCCGTCTTATGCACCTCGCATATCTCGTCCACTACCGCGGCGAACTTCGCCTTGACCGTGGTGTAAATCCTATCGTTTAAATCCTCCCTTATCATGGGCTTATTCGTTGGAATGACCACGACGTTTAGGTTATATATGCCCCTGAATTCCGGCTCCTCCGTCTTTGCGGTGCCCGTCATTCCTGCGAGCTTTGAATACATCCTGAAGAAGTTCTGGAAGGTTATCGTCGCGAGCGTCTTGGATTCCCGCGCGACCTCCACGCCCTCCTTCGCCTCTATCGCCTGATGTAGTCCCTCGGAATATCTCCTGCCTATCATGAGACGTCCCGTGAATTCGTCGACGATTATTACCTGACCGTTCTGCACGACGTAGTCAATATCGCGGCGCATGAGGTTATTCGCCTTTAACGCCTGATAAACGTGGTGATTTATGTCCGTATTGGATAGATCGGAGAAATTCGTTATGCCGAAATACGTCTCCGCCTTCGCCGTGCCCGTCTCGGTGAGGTTGGCCGTCTTAGCCTTTTCGTCTATCACGAAATCGACGTCCTTTTGAAGCCTCTTTACGAACGCATCCGCACGGTCGTAAAGCTCCGTGCTCTTGTCGCCCGCGCCCGATATTATGAGCGGCGTCCTCGCCTCGTCGATGAGTATGGAGTCGACCTCGTCCACTATCGCAAAGTTGAGCTCTCTTTGCAGCATTCTCTCCTTATACACGACCATGTTATCGCGCAGATAGTCAAAGCCCAGCTCGTTGTTCGTCGCATAGGTTATGTCCGCCAAATACGCCTTTTTCTTGTCCTCCGGCGAGACCTCTCTCGTCACGAGTCCGCACGTAAAGCCCAGGAACGAATAGAGCTTGCCCATCCATTCGCAGTCTCTCTTCGCGAGGTATGCGTTCACCGTGACTACATGCACGCCCTTACCTGAAATGGCGTTCAGGCACACGGGGAGCGTCGCGACGAGCGTCTTACCCTCGCCCGTCTTCATCTCCGCGATATCGCCGTTATGCAGTATGATGCCGCCCAATATCTGAACGTAATAGTGCTTCATCCCGAGCACTCTCCAGGACGCCTCTCTCACCTGCGCAAAAACCTCGGGCAAAAGCTGGTCTAAGCTCTCTCCGCCGGCGTATCTGTCGCGGAATTCCTGCGTCTTTGCCTTCAGCTCATCGTCCGTCATCGCCGCAAAGGTGCTTTCAAGCGCCATAACAGCGTCGGCCTGCTTCCTCGCCTTTTTAAGCTGCTTATCTTCAAATTTGAATAATTTCATCTATTTCACCTTTCACAGATTGTTCTTTTAAAATTATACTACTATATAATACCATTTTTTATGAACTTTGTATATAC
Organism: uncultured Christensenellaceae bacterium; assembly: GCA_934373295.1. GTDB lineage: Bacteria > Bacillota > Clostridia > Christensenellales > Christensenellaceae > HGM11616. The sequence continues at coordinate 7,769 of CAKROK010000023.1, forward strand.
ACAACTTAAAAAAGGGCTGCGGCATGTATACCGCGCCCATTTTTTACAGTCAGCTCTTGTTCGATAATTTTATGGCATCCGCGGGCTTGCCCATGACCATGACGTGGTCGCCCGTCCTAAAGACATAGTCGCCCGACGGCATCATTTTAAGCTCGCCGCCCTGCTTTATGCCCAATATGTTTAATCCGTATTTCTTTCTCACATCTATCTGAACAATACTCTTTCCCACCCATGAGCTGTGTACGGGCAGCTCAAAAATCGAGTATTCGTCCGTAAGCTCGATGCATTCAAAAATGTTGTTTCCCGAGCAGCGTATCGCGACGTTTCTTGCGACCTCCGTTTCCGGCAAAATCGCCTCATCCGCGCCCGCCATTAGCAGGAACTTTTTGTGTATCTCGTTTGACGCCTTGCATATTATGTATTTTGCGCCCATCTCCTTCATATCCGACGTTATCTCAAGCGCCGATTGGAGGTTTTCACCTATCGTCACAAAGCATATGTCGAAATTCGCCACGCCCAGATTATTTATTATCGCGGGCTTTGTGCAGTCGCCTATCACTCCGCGCGTACAGCTGTCCTCTATCAGCTCGACCTTGTCCTTGTCCGCGTCCACGACCATCACGTCGTTTCCCATTTCAAACATCTTTTTGGCGAGCGCCCGACCAAAGCGCCCCAATCCTACTATCAAAACCGATTTCATCTCATAAGCCTCCTAATGCATTAGCTACATTATATACTCACGCCCCATGTTTTGCAAACAAAAAATGCTCACCGACATATTTTGCCGATGAGCAACCTCTTTATAAACAGGCTTTCGAAAACGCCCGATTTTTCGTCATTTTTCAAGCAGTCCGCCAACGGCTGTACCCGTAGTACGCCGGCAAGGGCTGTCGCAGAAAAAGGGCGGAAGGGCTTTTTTCTTGAGTAGATTTTGCATTTGATTCTCTAACACAAAAAATAATTTAGAGAACTTAGCCAAAATAAGCAAGAAAGATACGTAAGTCTGTCTTATTTTTCGCCGAGTGCCTCTTTAGCCACTGCCACAGACGCCGAAAGACCTATTCTCGTCGCGCCGGATGAGAGTATCTGGCAGGCGCGCTCATACGTGCGTATTCCGCCGTCGATCTTCACTGCGATGTCCTCTCCGACTATCGAGCGCACGAACTTAACATCCTCCTCGAGCGCCTTTTTGCCCGTTAGAGTGTTGGCTATCTTCACGCCGGGCGCGCCGCTGTTTTTGATTATCTTTAGCAGTATCTGCTTTTCAGAGTCGTTAAAAAGCCCCTGCTCATAGATTATCTTGGAGAACGCCTTGCCGCGCACCGCCGCGAGCATCATCTCTATTTCCTTCGCGACAAAGTCGTATTCGCCGCTCTTCATGGCGACATAGCTCGGGCAGATGTCGAACTCGGTCGCGCCGTTTATAAGCCCCTGCTCGATCTCCGCCAACTTGGCCGCCGTGCTCGCCGCCGCGTGCGGAAAGCCCACCGCAGTACACACGCCCACGCCGCTGCCCTTTAGCATATCGGCCGCCATGGGAACGTAATACGGGGTTATCACGACGTTCGCAAAGCCGTATTTCAGCGCATCCTCACAGCCCTTTGCGACGCTGTCGCGCGTCTGGTCGGGGTTTAACAGCGAGTGCTCGATGCTGGATATTACCTTTTTGGGAGTAAGCGCAGCCGTCCCGCCGTTTAACTGGCAGAGGACCTCCTGCGTCACTCTTGAAATAATGCTTTCAAGCTCCATAGCTCAAATTACATCGTGGGGAGAATGCCCTCAACGTCGTCATGCGGTCTGGGGATCACGTGTACGCCGTAGAGGTCGCCCACTCTCTTTGCAGCAGCCGCGCCCGCTTCAACAGCCGCCTTGACTGCGCCGACGTCGCCCCTTACCATTACGGTAACGAGACCGGAGCCGATCTGCTCTTTGCCGATGAGATGTACGTTTGCCGCCTTTACCATTGAATCAGCCGCTTCGATAGCGCCGATGAGACCCTTGGTTTCTACCATTCCGAGTGCTTGCTTTTCCATTATGATATCTCCTTTTTAAGCTCGTTTTTCGTTATTAATATTCGTTGCTCACGACGTTCACCTTGCCCGCCGCGCATTTACCCGTGCATGTGCCGCAGTTGTTGCAGCCCTTGGGCTTGGTGGGGTCCTCATCCTTTACGATGAATATGCCCTTAGAAGTACCGAATCTCTCCGCACCCGCCGCGATGAGGGCGTCCGCAATAGCCCTGTTGTTTACGCCGGTGGATGCCTTCACTTTACATGCATCGCCCACCGTCCTCTTCATGAGGGAGACCGCCTCGACGGTCGCGCCGCCCTTGCCGAAGCCGGAGGAGGTCTTTACCCAGTCCGCGCCCGCGCGCTTGGAAAGCTCGCAAGCCACGACTATCTCCTCATCCGTCAGATCTGAGGACTCGATTATGACCTTTACCGCCGCATAGGGATGCGCCGCGTCTATTACCGCCTTTATGTCATCGAAAACGACGTTGTATCTCTTATCCTTGAGCGCACCGATGTTGATGACCATGTCTATTTCATCCGCACCGTTCTTCACCGCCTCGGAGGTCTCCACAGCCTTAACGAGGGTGGTCGTCGCGCCGAGAGGGAAGCCTACTACGCAGGCGGTCTTTACGCCGCTGCCTTTTAACTGCTCATGTACGAACTTTACATGGGTGGGGTTGATGCATACGCTCGCAAAGTGATACTCCTTCGCCTCGTCGCAGAATCTCTTTACCGTAGCCTGCGTCGTGTCGCATTTTAATACGGTGTGATCCATGTACTTCGCATAAGAGGGATCATAGCCATGCTTGCCGCCGGTCGTCTTGGGAGCGGCCGCCGCGCCCGTGCTGCCCAGCTGCGCCGTGACGTCGGCAATGATTTTTGAAATATCCATTTTCATCGTTCCTTTCGTATATCTTATCTTTTATATGTAGTTTTCGCTTGCATCACGCCCTTTTACAGGCATAACTTATCTCATGCTTATTCTATCATATAACCGCTTTCATATGCAATGTCTTTATTTGCATACATTATCATTCATTTGGTTTTTTATATTGTGCCATTAAAAAAGCGCACCCAATCGAGTGATCGAGTGCGCTCTCCCCCTTATTGTGTCCTATTTCTTCTTTTTCATATCGTTTTGCAGTTTTATCGCCGCTAAATACGCCTCATAATTATCGAGCGCATACTGCGCGGCAAACTGCGTGTCCTTCGTTCTCGCCGCCGCCTTATCCACGTAAAGCTCGGATAGGCTCTTTGCCTGCTCGGCATCCGCGTCATATCCCGCGATGAGCGTCTCTAAGTCCACGTTGCTCTTGTCCTTCGCCTCTGAAACGTTCAGGTTGTTGAGGTTTTTTCTCAATACGTTGTCCTGCGCTATCCTCGCCGTCTCGCTCACGCCGCTCTTTGCGCCGTCGTATAATCCCCCCGCGAGGCCCTCCTTGGCTAATCCCTCGTTGTTGCCTATCGCGGAAAGCCTCGCGTTTACGTATGTATCCGCGCGCTTTGCGTCATACTCCTTCTTTATGTTCTTCTTTTCGCTGCTTGCCTTGGCGTTGTTCCTCTTTATCGCCGCCGTATATGCCTTTTTTATCTCCTTTGCCGCATTCGTGTAATCACCCTGCGCCGTGTTCGCCTTATATGCCGTTACTGCCGCCTTATTTGCCATTTGTCTCCTTTCGTTCGCCCGTCATTTCGAGCCCTTGTGTATTATGTATTCGTTGAGTTCCTTTAGCGCTTCATCTATTTTCGAATTATCATCGTGCTTTTTTATGGTGAGCATTATCGCGAGCAGACTTTGCAACATAAGCTCGTTTCTGCACTCACTTTCGCACGTATGCTCTTTAAGCTCCCTGCCCAGCGACGCCACCCTGCGCTCGATCTCCTCTATGGACTCCTGCGCCTTTGTTTTCAGGGAAAATCTCGCTATGAGCGTGCCCGCGACTAACACGAGCACGCCGGTCAGCGTCCCGCTCAGGACTGTCTGTGTCATGAGTCGTCATCTCCCTTTGGACAGTCATAGCACATAACTCGTTCGCTGTCCGTCACGCCCTTGGTCGTCGGGTCGACCACTATTCCCATCATGACCAGAATATTGACGATCATTCCCGCAGCGCTTATTATCCCCTCCTGCGGTATCTTAGGCACTATTTCAAACATGTCGAGAATGTTGTATATAAGTGATACCGCCGCCGCGATAAGCGCAATGAGCGTCGCCTTGTTCTTGAACCTCAATTTCCAATTCATCTTTTTCATTTTAATCCTCCTCATCTTTCTTTCCAGATAAACCCCAGCTTTTCCGCTGTGTTCTTCCCTACGATGCCGTCCTGTTTAAGTCCGTTATCTTTTTGAAAGCGCTTGACCGCCGCCTCCGTCTCCTTTCCGTACGCCGCGTCTGCGCCTCTTTTGCCTGTGGAATATCCTCTCGATATCAGCTCCTCCTGAACGCTTTTTACGTCCGTCCCCCGCATGAGTATCGCCTTTTTTGACAGATTTCGGGATATCGTTTCTTTTTTCGTCTGACTTTCTATCTCCTGCGCGAGCTTTTTCGGCCTGCCATATGCATTCCAGTATGCCTTGCCGCTTGCGTTGAGCGCGCGCTTCACCACGCCGTAGGCCCGCCCCCGAGCCTCGATGACGTTCCCCTTTTCATCCGCGACCACGCCCACGTGATACGTCCTCTTGGCGTTCTTTCTGAATACGAGATCCCCCGGTTTAAGCTCCTCGCGGCTTATCTGCGTGCAGTAGGCCACTCTCAGCATCTGCGCCGTGGTGTCAAAGCCCTTCTTTTCGATTCCCGTCTCATCCATCGCCTTGGTCACGAGTCCGGAGCAGTCGAATGCTCTAACCTCCTTGAATCCTGCCTTTACGCGCTTTTTTAAGAGTGCCTTCGCCGTTTTCTTGTTGGCCTCGCTCGTCTCCAGTCGGTCTATGAGTATATCCGTCGCCTTTTGCCCCTGTCCTCCCCAAACGTATATCGATCCATGCGAAACCTCATTTTCGAGGTAGTCTAAAAATTCCCTAAGCATAATAACCTCCTTACAGGGCTATCCAGTAGTAGTCCTGCGCATTTAAAAGTTTCATTCCCGTTTCGCTTTTTACCTTTACCGCTTTAAGCGTGCTGTCGTAAACTATCTCGCTTTCATAAGAGCTTACGCTTGCCATATTCTGCGCCGATACTTTAAGCGCAGTTTTCGAGGTCGACGTATTTAACTCCTTGACAGCAACTAACGACTGATAGCCGCTCACGCCCAAATTTACGAGATACGGGCAATAAAGTATAAAGCCCGTGGGCGCGCTGTCCATGCCTGAACAGTCGCACAATGCGGGATAACTCCCATTCCATGTGAATTTGCCGCATGCCGCGCCGTCTATGCCGCCCGTCGCTATCTGCGCGATCTTTTCGGCGAAGCTGTCTATCTTGCCGTCGCCCACGCTCACGCCCTTTTCCTCTATCGACGCTTTAATAGCGGTCTTTGCGTTCGTTATTCTCGTGATATCCGTAGCTATGCTCATAATGCCGCCAGCGCCTCCTCTACTCCGTCAAGCTCTCCTTCAAGCGCTGTCAGCCTGTCTTTTATGGGATTGAGCTGTCCCGAATGTGCGGTTGAAAATTCGTTGTGCAGGCCGATTAGATTTGATATCTGCGTCCTCGTCTCGCTCATCGAATATACGCCCAGCGCAAGTCTCGCCGACTCCTTGCTCGATCCGCCCGTTCCGCCTCTTTCTATACCCAGCGTTCCGCTCGTGACGTCCTGCGCATCATGCGTGTGCTCGTCAAGTCCCACGTTGGATTGACTTGCAAGCTCGTTTAACGCTTCCGCCACCGCCTCAACGAGCGCTCTGTATTTCGGGTCGAGCACCTCTAAAAGCGCTGCATCAAAGCGCTTCTTTAGCTCCGCCGCGCTCCCCGCCACCATGTCCGGAAGCTCGCTTATCTTCTTTCCCGTATAATCCGCATCCGCCGTCTTTGCCGCGGTTATCGCCGCTACCTTTTCAGCAATGTCTATCGCCATGTGATTCCTCCTGTTTCTTTTGTTTTGGGAGATTGACCTCCCTTATTACATAGTATTCTTAAACCTTATATATGTCTCTTAATGTACTTACCGACGGAAAAGCTCACCGTCATCCCCAGTAGGCCGAAGCAGTCGTTTTTGCTGTCGTGCCTTATGCCTATCTGAAAGCTCTCCGCTTTTCTCACCTTTCTTTCCGACCGTCCCACCTGCGCGATGTCGTTCGTGCTGAACGTGAATCTGTTAAAATCGATGTCCGCAAAGCTGAATATGTCGCCAAAGTATTCGCCCAAGCTGCGCTCCGTCTGCTTGTCTGTGCGTATGAGCAGCTTCGCCCTCGTCCTCAAAAAGGGCTTAAAGCTCACGCCCGTTCCCGCCGCGCTCAAGGTCTTTTCTCTAAGCGGCTCTCCGCCGTCCAATACGGGCGACCACCACTCCCCAACTATCGGCTGTCCCAGGTCGTTATACGCGCCCATGCCCTGCTTTTGCTCGCTCATCTGGACGTATACGCCATTTTCGTCCGCAAAATAAAGCTGTCCCGCGTGCGCCGCTATCGCCTGCGTCGGGATGTTCTCCCAATAGAACCATTCAAAGCCCCTGTCGCCCTCACTGTCCGTCTTTGCGATATATGCCCTGCCGTTCACGCCCAATATCAGCTTATCCGCCGCGCATGTCATGCGTACATCCTTCAGCTCCTCTCCCAAGAGCTTCCCGTTTATGTTCACGCTCATGTTTTTAAGGCTCTGCTGATTCGTGACGGAGTCCGTCCTCGGGTGCATGAGTCCCCTTCCCGAAAGAAACAGCGGATATCCTCCCGCCTCGCCTACCGTGCCGAACGCGACCGCGCCTATGCCCTGCGCTCCTTCGGATATCGTGAATATCGTGCTCTCCGTCTCGCTGCCGTCCGCGAGCGTCTGGTTCACTATCTGCGCGTTTCTCATGAACAGTCCGCTCTGCCCGTCGTTTTCCTCCTTGACGATTATCTGCGCGCCGTACTGTTTTAGATATCCCAATATCGCCGTGTCCTGCATACCTATGCGCGTATATGACGTGTCAGGGAAGTAGTCCGGCATGTATAGTCCGCTGTGCCAGTCCGTCGCAGGCTCGTCGGCGTTCCCGCTCACGAACACCCTCGTCGGGTTTCCCGCTCCGAATACCGAACAAATCGCGCATTTTTCAATGCTCTGTCTCTTGCCCTCTCCTGCTGCGCAGAACGTTATAACGACGCTGTCCACGCCCTTGTCGTCTGCGGGCGCCGTGGCGAATGTCGCCTTGTTGCCGCTCACCGTAATCTCTGCCGCCTGTCCCGCGACCGTCGCGCTCGCCGTTTTGCTTACGTCCGCCTCGCCGTCGAGTATGAATACCTTTGAGGTACCGTCCGTGCTGAAGCTGTTCTTTCTCCACCGCGTGAGCATGTTCACCGGCTCAAACGACGTCCCTCCTCCGTTCGGCTTTCTGCCTATACTCGTCGTGGGGATAAAACCCTCGACCTCCTTAAACCCGTTTTGGTCGTCATAGCATATGTATTTGCTCCCGTCCAGAATATACGTCTTGCCGTTCATGAAAAATGAAGCCGACCTGCGGCTGCCTTCTCCCGATGTAAACGTCTTGCCGTTGTGCCGTAAAAGCCCCGATTCCTCGTTCGGGCTGAATGCCGCATATAGCCTGCCCGTGTGCAATATGAGCGTATCTCCGTGAAAGTGCATCCCCTGCGCCTGCCCGATGCTCGTCACAAGGCTCTGCCTGTCTATATCGTGACCCTGCTCCACTGCGTTCATGTATCCCGTCCTGAGCTGCGGTCGTCCCGCCTTGCCCGCCGTCATGTTTACGCATTGCGGGCTTCTCCTCGCGTCGACCTCGCCCTCGCTGCTCGTAAAATCCGCCCCTAAAAAGTCGGAAAGAACTATGCTTTTCATTGATCTTATGCGCGAAAATGCCATTTATTCCTCCTTTTCGATAAACGCCCTTACGCAGTCTGTGAGCATCCCCTCATAGTCGCTTCTATACACGTTTGACATTCCGGTCAGGTCGTCCTCCGCGAAAAGCGTCGCCGCGATCCCGTATGGCAGCGCGTTTAAAAGCTCCTGCTCATAATCTATTTCATCGCTCATTTCGCTCACCTTGCGCGGCCCTCCGATAGGCTCCTTGCCCCTAAACTCCCTGAGATCGTCGTTTACGGCATAAGTCTCCGCCAGCCTCTGGTTTAAAAGCGCTAAAAAGCCCTGCTCGTATTCGCCGCCCTCGCCCGTCGGGCAGTACATCAGCGAAAGCACGATGTCAAATAATTCCTCTGCCGTCATTTTTACTTCCTCTTTCTTTTATTGTTTGGGAGCAGCGGTTTTTCGCCGCCGCCCCCGTTTAAAATTTCCCGTCAGGATACGGTCACGCTTAACTCGACTACATCAGATGTAAAGGGAGTCGCCGTTCCGCCGAAAGCCACCGCCTTTATGACGTGTTTGCCCGTGCCTAAGCCGGACGCGGTTATCGCGGAGGAATAATTCTTCGCCTTTACGTCAAATCTGGGGTCGCCGCCGTCCACAGTGTATCTAATCTCGGATGCGTTCTCGCTCGTTATCGTGATGCTGCCGGATGCCTGCGCGATGACGGGGTTTGCCTGCTTCTTGGATGTGAGCACGAGCGTCCATACGCCGCCCGCCTTATTGGAGAGCACAAATGCGTCGTAGTATACTCTGCCCTCCATGAGCCAGCCGTCGATTCCCGGAGGATTGGAGTGAGTCTTATAGCTAGAGATCTTTCTCGGAAGGAGTAAGCTGTCCTTTCTCGCAAGCATCGCGTAGCAATCTGCGGGGAAATACGATGTAGGAAGCACGACCACCTTCGCGCCCATGAACTCGCCTATGACGCCCTTTGAAAACGCCTTTTCGGCGAGCTTGTCTATCGCATTGAATTCGCTTGAGAGCTTTAACAGCTTGAACATCTCTGCACTCAGATAAATATATCTCTCATCCTCGGGTACAAAGCTGTCCGTCAGGTGCTGTACGCCCTCCGCAAGCGCCGCCACAATGGTGGATTTCGTGGGCTTCGCGTCTATGGACGCTACCTTGCCCGCCTCGTTTACCCACTTTTTGAGCGCATATTTCTCCGTAGCGGGGGTAACTACTCCCCTTATCTGCTCGTTCATCCACGCGCCTGCGGATATGCTCATCATGGAGTCGTCGTAGTTTCCTCTGTCGAGCGTCTTTGTGAAGCCCTTGTCCTGCGTTAGCGTAAGCTCCTGGATGACCGTGTCCATCTCCGCCGCCGTGCCGTATCTGTTCTGGCCGCTCCTCTGATAGTCCACAAGCTCCGTCGTCACGGGGCTGTATATCCTCACTGTCTTCGCCCCGTCGAACTTAAACCTAGGGTTGACCTTGCCGTCGAAATACGATGCCGGCTTAAACGCCTCGTCAAACTGTTTTTCATACTTTACCGCTAAATTTACTGCCATTTTTTCTTCTTTCTCCTATCTGTTATTTCTGTTTTCCTGTTTTTTGTGTTTACAACCTCGCGAGCAGCATTCTCGCAAAGGCGTCGTCCTCGTTTCCTCTGCCCTCTGTGTGCAGCGCGCCCGGGGTCTTTCTCGCATTTTTCATCTCCGCCAGCTTTTCTTTCAAGATGCGGTTTTCATATTTTAGATATGCTCCCTCGATGTCTCCCCCGTTGAGCGCCGCCTGTCTCACCTCTTCAGGCAGACCGTCCTCCTTTGCGAGCTGCGGATGCTTCTTAAAAAACTCTATAAGCTCCTCCAGCCCCTGCTGTTCATTCTTCTGCTCTTTTTCCTGCTCGTTTTGCATTTCAGGATTGGTTTCATCCTCGCCCAGCAGCATGTCCAAAAGCTCACCCACGCTCATTCCCGCCGCCTGCGCGAGCTTATTCAGCTTTTCAAGCTCCGGATTCTCTCTCAGCTTTTTAAGCTCCTCATAAACGTGGTCATAGTTCATGCCCTTCTGTGCAAGCTCGATCGCCCTCTGTTTGTCGAGGCTCATCTGCTCGCCGTTGTACTTTATGTCAAGGGTGAATTCGTTTTCAGGCTCGTTTTGCCCGTTTTTCATGCCCATAACATCATTTTGCTTCATTTCCTTTTTCATTTTCAGTCTCCTTTTTCTTTTTTGCCTGTTCTATCATTCTCGCCTTGTTGGGTATCGTCCCCGCGGGCATCCCCTCAAGGTATTCCACCGCGTCTATTAGCCCCGCCTTATATAGGTTTTCCAGCGTGGTCGTCGCGGTCATCTCACTCCAATATGCCGCCGCGCCTATGTCGATGTTGAGCTTCATGCGCGACTGGTCGAATATCGAAAAGTCAACAGATCTCTCCGTATACTCTCCATCTTCTTCCAGCACCATCCTGCGCCGCCCGTAATACGCGCTCATTATGTCTATGCAGCATCTCACAAAGTCCTCAGTAAAGCGGTAGTATTCCTGGCGCACCAGTTCTAAGGGTATTGCCGTCGCCTTCTGTACCGCGATTATTGCGGATGTGTTCTCCGGTGAGACGTTTCCCAGCGCCGCGTCCGATGCTCCCATGAGCTCCTTCGTGTGCCCGATGAACTTGTCGATGTACTCGCTCACCTGTCCGCTCATGGAAATCGAATGTCTGTCCGTGTATATGACGTCGTTCGGGTCGCCCGTCACGGCTATGGGCTTTATGCCGCCCGTCCATCCCTTTAGCTTGTTCCTGTTGTAGAATACTCTCGGGAACGCCTGCTGCTTTATGAACTGCTGAGCCATCGCCGCCATTTTGTTTATAGCGATCTGATTGGGTATAAGCCCCTCTATCGCGCTTACTCCATGATAGCTGCCCTTCTTTCTCTCCCAGTTCATGTAGCATATCGGATATCTCTTTATGCCCATGCATACGGGCGGGCGCACAGTCCCCTCCCTAACGACTTTTGTGAACCACACTCTGCCGTCCTTCATGTAGTATTTCGTTATCACGGTGCATCTCTTATCTCTCGATGCGCTTTCGTCCTCAAAGGGTGAATCGTCCATGCTCGCCGACGGCTCAAGCCCGCTTCTTCCCATCTCACGCTTAACGTCCTCAATGCTCCTTCTCGACGCTATGAGTATGTAGGGCTGCCTGTTCACGTCCGGATTATACGGATCCGCGAAATATACGTCCGTGTTGTCTATCAGCTCACATCCGATCCTTCCGTAATATCCATCCGCGCCCTCCTCGTTCGGCTCGTAGTATAGGTGTATGCACCCGTCTCCCGTGACCGCCGCGTCTCTTAGCATCCTCCTCGTGAGCTGTGAATATCTGTTTTCCTCCATCACGAGCAGTATCTGCTCCTTTAACGCCTCATTTAACGCCCTCCTTGCCGAGTCGTTTTTCGCATTGAATTCGCGCATCGATATCCCGACGTTATCCGACGCAAGCATCGCTATAAAATAGTTGACTACGCGCTTTAGTATGTTGAATACCGGCTTGTCCATGTCCGGCGCATTTACGCCTTCCCACTGCTTCCCGATAAAGAAGTCCTCCTGCTCCTTCACCTTTTCTTCCAGCCCTATCGACGCGTTATACTGTCTGCACTGCGCGTATTCCTCAAAGATTTCCTGCGCCGATGTCCTTATCATCTGTCTCACCTCCCGTCCTGTAGCTCATCATGTTTTCGAGCTGTCTTTTCTGCCTTTCAAGCTCCTCCGTCTCCTCCTTTGAAAGCGGCTGTCCGCGCGTTATCAGCTTGATCTCTTTTAGGAGCATTATCGCCGCTCCCGCCTGAATCGTCGCCGCTATCAAAATCATTAGTTCTATCGTCTGCCTTACCTCCTTGTCTTTTTTCCTCTCTTTATTACCCTACCTCCCGCTGCGCTTCGAGGGAGAGGTCTCCTCAAAGCTCCCGTGCATTCCCAATGCTCAGCTGTATTTTAGCTAAAAAAAATCACCCCGAGGGTTCATCCTCCTAAGGTGCTCTTATCGTTTTTTGTATTCCTTTGTCGTTTTATGTCACTTTTCCAATATCAGCCCGCCTATAAAAGACACGTCCCGCGCATTTTTCTAAAATCCCACGCCGTTTTTCTCCCCTTTTCCCCGACGCAAATCAAACCTTGATTCAATAAACAGGTTGCTTTGCTCACGCAAAGCTCCATTTTAACCCCCGCCGCCACGCCGTCCCGCTCAATATAAAAAGCTTCATCTCACACGTATCCGCGCGGCGCAGCTTCCCCCGCCAAAAGGCTCCCGCCTTTTCGCGGGGGAAGTCGCCCGCCCGCCTTCGGCGGGCGGGCAGTTTTTGCGCGTCCTCCTGCGTAGGCCGCGCAAAAACCTGCGCCGCTCCTCCCCGTCATTGCCCTTCCGCCCACTTTTCTACAATAGAAAAAAGGCCGCCTTTTCAAGCGACCTCTTATCAATCTCCTCTTTGTTCAAACCTGTTTTTGCCGTTATCCTCGATAGCCTCGATGACCTCCTGCATAAGCCCCGCATATTCCTCCAGCGTCTCGACCTTCACCGCCCTCTGCCGGTATGCCGCGCCGCCTCTTATTCCCTTTAAGTACCAACATGCGTGCTTTCTAAGCTCGCGTATCGCCGCGTGCTCTCCCTTTAGCCTGCATGCCTCTCTCGCCTGGATTATCGCGGATTCAAGCCTTTCTTCCGCGCTCGTCGGCTCATAGCTCCCCGTCTCAAGGTATTGCCGCACCCTTCTAAAAATCTGTGGGTCGCCCAGTGCGCCGCGCGCTATCATTATCCCGTCCGCTTTTGTGTATTGCAAAATTTCCCGGGCATTTTCCGGCGTGAAGATGTCCCCGTTCGCTATCACGGGGATTTTTACGCTCTGCTTAACGCGCGCTATTATGTCCCAGTCCGCCTTGCCCTCGTAATATTGCTGTCTCGTCCGTCCGTGTACGGTTATCCCGTCCGCGCCCGCGTCCTCCAGCCTTTTTGCGAATTCTACTGCGTTAACGCTGTTTTCGTCAAAGCCCTTTCTGAACTTCGCCGTTACGGGCAGGCTGACGCTCTTTTTAAGCTCGCTTATTATCCTCGCCGCCGTCTCCGGCTCCTTCATGAGTGCGCTGCCCTCGCCGTTGTTCACAATTTTTGGCGCGGGGCAGCCCATGTTAACGTCGAACAGCGCAATCTTCTCCCCCATGTTCTGCTCGAGCTGCGCCGCCATCTGCGCTATCGTCTCCGGCTCTCTGCCGAATAGCTGTACTCCCGCAGTTCTCTCCGTCGGGCCGATATCTATCAGCTCAAATGTCTTTTGATTGTTGTATTTTATCCCCTTAGCGCTCACCATTTCAGTAAAAGTGAGGCCCGCACCCTCCTCGGCGCAGACCTCCCTGAATGCCCTGTCCGTTATTCCGGCCAGCGGCGCTAAAAATACCATGTTTTTCGCTGCTCTATATGTTTCCAATTAACCCTCTTTTGCGTCTGTGTCGCCCTCAGCCTTAACATCCTCGTCTCCCGCGCTCTCCGCCTTTTTGGGATCGGGCGTGGGCAAGGGGAAGAGTATCTCCGGCTCTATGGTCTGCGTGAGCTGCGCGTCCGTCACTATCCATTCGTCGTCCGTCTTTTTAACGGTCACGTCGTACTCTCCGCTGTCCATGAGATAGTCCTTCTTTAAGAGCGATGCATCCACCGTGTCGTTTACGAGCGTTGCGCGCACGTCCTCCACGACGTCCGTCACCTTGAGCTTTACCTCGCCGTTCCACGGCCATACCAGCTTTAGCTGAACGTCCGTGTCCTGGTTGTAATTCGTCACGTTATATGCGCGGTTATCGTTCGCCGTTTTGAGTCCTGTTTTTTTTAAGTATTCCTCGCTGAAGACCCTGTCCAAAAGCGCCGTATCGTCGTTGTCCGTCTGCTTGAGCATCGCCGATGAGCGCAGTGTGAATGCGTCCTTTACGAGCACCTGTACGTTCATCGTGTTCATCGCCGTGAGGAACGCCAGCAGTATCACAAATACGGCGCAAAGCACCGCTGCAATCTTGCCTATGATGTAGCCGAAAAATTTTGCTGTCACTTTAACCGGTTCGTTCATGTATACCTCATTTCCCTGCGACGCTGCCGCTTTGTCCCGTTTTTTTATCAGTCTCTCTCCGCCTTGGATATCTCGAGTATCTTATAGCTGAAAGTTCCGCCCTCTGCGTCTACGTTTACCGTCTCGCCGACCTTGTGTCCCAAAAGCGCCTGTCCGACGGGCGATTCGTTTGAAATATTGTTCTTGAAGATATCCGCTTCGGATGAGCCCAATATCTGATACGTCTCCTCCTCGTTGAATTCGAGGTCTAAGAGCTTCACCTTCGTGCCTATGCTGACTACGTTTAAGTCGACCTGATCGTCGTCCACGACCACCGCCGCCTTTAACTGCGCTTCAAGCTCGAGTATCTTTCCCTCTATTCTCGACTGCTCGTTTCTCGCCTCGGTGTACTCCGCGTTCTCGCTCAAATCGCCGAACGACCTCGCGACCTTTATCTGCTCGGATATCTCCGCTCTTTTGACTGTTTTTAAGTACTCGAGCTGCTCCTCGAGCTGTGCCTTTCCGGTTTTTGTAAGTACGAATTCCTTTGCCATATCTCTTATACCGCCATTACTTGTTGTTATATTGCTTGAGTTTTGCTTGAGTTGCCCTCGCAATTAGTTAATTATATTATTTTACCGCCCTTTTGTCAACTTTTTAGGTCGTCTGACTCGTTTATTTCCAGCTTCGCGAGCTTGGCCTTCGCCCTTTGCAGCGCGTTGTCTATGGACTTCTTGGGCTTATTCAGTCTCACGGATATCTCCGCATACGATTTTCCCTCGAGATATAGGTCCATCACGCTGTTTTCAAAGTCGCTCAGGTTGTCGTGTATCTTCGTGCGCACTCCCCTGAACCGCTCGTTTTCGATGTAAATGTCCTCCGGGCTCATCGCGCTTTCGTCCGGGAGTATCTCCTCTAACGTCTTTTCGCAGTCCTCCTCAAATACGGGGCGATTCAGCGATACAAAGCTGTTTAACGGCTGGTGTTTTATCCTGTTCGCCGCCTTTATCGCCGTTATCATCTGCCGCATTATGCATAGCTCCGCAAACGTCCTGAAAGATACGTTTTTTTGCGCGTCAAAATCCCTTACCGCCTTGTATAGCCCTATCATGCCCTCCTGTATGAGGTCGTCGCAGTCTCCCCCGATGAGGTAGTATCTGCGCGCCATGGAGCGCACATATCCCTTGTATTTGTATAAAATGTAGTCCGTCGCCTCCGGCATATCCCCATGCTCGCGTATTATCTGTTCATCCGTCATGCTCTTGAAGTCCTCGGGATGTGTGATATGCCTGTTCTCGCCGTTTTTTACCGTGTTAGTCAAGTATTATTTACCGTCCTTCAGCGCCTGCTGTCTCTGTCTTTCGTATATCATTATCGCCGCCGCAGCCGATGCGTTGAGCGATTGTACCTGTCCTTTCAGGTCGATCTTTACCACAAAATCGCTCTTTTCCTTTACGAGCCGCGATACTCCCTCGCCCTCTGCGCCTATTATGAGCATCATCGGTCCCGTGAGGTCCGCCTTTGCCGCGCTCTGTCCGTCCATGTCCGCGCACGCGACCCATACTCCGCGCTCTTTTAGCTCCTCTATCGTGTTTACGAGGTTGCCTACCTTTATCACGGGGATGTATTCCTCCGCACCGCATGCCGTCTTGCATGCCGCCGCCGTGAGGCTCGCGCTCTTTCTTTTAAGCGTTATTACGCCGTGCGCCCCCAGCGCCTCCGCGCTCCTTATTATCGCGCCGAAGTTGTGCGGGTCGCTTATCCCGTCAAGGGCTATCAAAAACACGTCCTCGTCCCTGTCCTCTGCCAGCTTGAACGCATCCTCTATTTCGGAATACTTTGCCGAGGGTATCTGCGCCGCGACTCCCTGATGATTTGCCGGCTTGCCCTCGTATCCGTATGGCGCGGAAAGCTCGTCCAGCTTGTTTTTAGGCACTTCCTTTACTATTATCCCGTGCTTTTTCGCGAGCGCCGCTATCTCCCTGCCTATCCTGTCGTCGTTTCCCCTTTGAAGCAGTATGCAGTCGATGTCTCTGCCGCTCCTAATCGCCTCTTTTACCGTATTTCTGCCTATTATCACATTTTCGCTTTCCATTTATTGCTCACTCATTATCCTTTCCATAAGCTCGTCTATTCTATCGTACTGCCCCGTCAGGTATAAGTACCCGAACAGCGCCTCCAGCCCCGTCGCCCTGCGGTAGTCCGCAATGTCCATGTTCTTAGGCGATGTTGCCGATTTCGCGTTTCGCCCTCTGCGGTATATGTCCGCCTCCTGCTCCGTAAGCATTTGCTCTATTATCCCCGCCGCATGTGACTGCGCCCGCGCATTGACGCTCGCGCTCACCTGCCTGTTCAGCTCGTGAACATGCGCCTGCGTCGTCTTGACCGCCCTCATGCGAAAATATAAGTCATAGATTGTGTCCCCGATATACGCAAGCACGAGCGGATTCTTCATCCTCGCCCCCTTCTCGTCTATCGGTCCTAATATCTTTTCCATCTGCATCTCCATATTTACCTAATATCCATCTCCCCGTTCATCTCTACCATCTATACACGTTTTCTATCTTTCACGTGCCCGCATCAGCCTTGCGGTAGTCCGCTATATCCATGTTCTTGAGCGACGCTGCGGACTAACGCGTTTCGCCCTCTGCGGTATATGTCCGCCTCCTGCTCCGTGGGCATTTGCTCAATCATCCCCACCGCATGTGACTGCGCCCGCGCATTGACGTTCGCGCTCACCTGCCTGTTCAGCTCATTCTCCCGCAACACCCTGTCCATCTATCTCTCCGTATTTCCTAAAATACTCCTGCGCACCATCCGCTATCGCCTTCGCCAACTTCAACTGATAGCTTGGCGTGAGCAGCCTCTGCTCCTCTGCCTCATTCGAGATAAACCCGCATTCCACTATCACCGCTGGTGCGCTCCCCGACTTTACTATATAATAATCTCCGGTCATTGCGACCCTCGGCTTATCGCCCCCCGCCGCCTCGTTCACTTCCTGCTGAATGTTGTCCGCCAATAACCTGCCCTGCTCGTTTCCCTGTGCATAAAACACCTGCGGCCCCGAGCAGCTCGTGTCCTTGAAAAAATTCTGATGAACTGATATCGTTATGTCCTGCCCGCTCGTCTCTATGATCTCGCGCCGCCGTCTCATGTCCGCTTTCTTGTCGTCCTCGAGCGCCTTGTCCTCGCTTCTCGTCATGACAACCTCGCAGCCCCGCCTTTCAAAAACTTCTTTCAGGCGCAGTGCGATCTCCAAATTGATCTGCGATTCCTTTATTCCCGATATGCTCACCGCGCCGCCGTCGCTTCCTCCGTGGCCCACGTCTATGAGTATCTTGGGCGCATTTTTCCCACTCTCGTTAAACGCCGCTCTTTCATTGCCTAAACAGCCTACCATTATCGCCATCACTGTCACGACCGCCGCCGTCACGGCTACCCCCGCCGCAAGGATCTTCCTCGTCCTGTCCATGAGCATCCCCCTTTAACATGATATATTATCATATTAAAGAAGCGCCCTCTTTAAAACAAATCCTGCCTAAAAATCTCTGCTCTTATCGAATACTCTTTTCCCTTTCAATCGTCCAACCGCCGCTTTCTCGCCTTTTTAAGCGAAGCTAATAAAGCATACTCGCAACACATCGATCGAACCAATCCCTCATCACTTTTTACGATCAGACGTTCAAAAAGCGCCGATTTGCCGTTCCTTTTCGAGCGAAGCGAATAATGCGTACCTATATCACATCACTTGAACCAATCCCTCATCACTTTTTACGATCAGACGTTCAAAATGTGCTGATTTTTCGTATTTTTTCAAGCGAGGTGAATGAGGCGTACTCATAGTACGTCGATTGAACCAAACCCTCATCACTTTTCACAATCAGACGTTCAAAAAGTGCCGATTTGTCGTTCCTTTTCGAGCGAAGCGAATGAGGCGTACTCTTAGTACGTCGATTGAGCTGAGTCGAAAAAAAGGAGCGACAAGGTGGTGCTTTTTGAGCGTCTGAAGGTTAGAAGAGCTTCAAGGATGGCATAGCATTCAACTCCAACCCCGCCGGCTCGTCCGTAAATATGCGGTAGTACGCCGCCGCGCCTATCATCGCCGCGTTGTCTGTGCAATACCTCAGCTCGGGCATGTATAGCTTGTATTTGCTCCCCGCCCGCTTCTCGGCGGCCTGTCTCAAGCCCTCGTTCGCGGAGACTCCCCCCGCAAAGGCGATCTTGTCTAAGCCCTCTCTTTTTGCCG
The DNA here is from genome assembly GCA_934373295.1 of uncultured Christensenellaceae bacterium. Classification (GTDB taxonomy): domain Bacteria; phylum Bacillota; class Clostridia; order Christensenellales; family Christensenellaceae; genus HGM11616. The sequence continues at coordinate 25,995 of CAKROK010000023.1, forward strand.
CTTCAAAAGTGTTGTCTATGAGTACGCTCACCGCCGCGTTCTGAAAGCTCGCCGCGATGTCCTCCTTTTTAAACTCTATCCCCTTTTGCTCCATGTTGTGCGTGAGGTTTATAACCGCCGTCTTTAACCCGCTGAAAGAAAAATCAAGGTGTCTTTCCCCCTTAAAGCTGCGCGGAAGCTTGTATGCGTTCGGGTCGCCCTCTCTCGCCATGCGCTGAAGGTTCGGCCCGCCCGGATATTTCAGCCCGAGCACCCTCGCGACCTTGTCAAACGCCTCTCCCGCCGCGTCGTCTCTCGTCGTTCCCACGACTCTGTATCTTCCGTAATCCTCGACGACAACTATATTCGTATGTCCGCCCGATACCACCAGGCAGACAAAGGGCGGCTCAAGGTCCTTATGTGTTATGTAGTCCGCCGCGATATGCCCCTCGATGTGGTTTACCGCGATTAGCGGCTTTTTGTCCGCGTATGCCGCCGCCTTGACGTACGCCACTCCCGTCAAAAGCGCGCCGACCAGCCCCGGCCCTGCGGTCACTGCGTATGCGTCTATGTCCGAAAAATCCATATCCGCTTTTTTTAACACCGCACCCACGACATACGGCAACTTTTCAAGGTGATCTCTCGAAGCTATTTCGGGTACGACCCCGCCGTATAGCTCGTGTATGGGTATCTGCGTGTGTATGTAGTCCGCGACCACCTCCCGCCCGTTTTTGACGATGGCCGCCGCCGTCTCGTCGCAGGACGTCTCTATCGCGAGTATCGTCGCATCCTTTTTTTCGCGCAGCTCACCCAGCTTCTTTGCGCATAATTCAGCGTACTCCATCTTCCGTTCCTTTCCTTTTGAGGCGCGCGCGCACTATCGCACATGCCCCCGCCGGTATCCCCGCGCATATCACGAACAGTATAACTATCCTCGCCACAAGGTCTGAGAAGAACTGCTCGGGCACCATCTGTATGAGCCGTTCATATGGATACAGCAGCCAAAGGTCGTTCGTGAAGAATATCATATGAAAGCTCGTCCAAAAGCTCGTGAAGTCTATTAGCGCATATATGCCGAAAACGGCTATTATGCCCAAAAATACGAGGTTTCCCGTGTGATATCCTTTAAGAGCCTGCCTGCGCGTATTTTTCATTATTATAAGTGTGATAAACGCCGCAATGCCCAACATAAACAGCACTCTTGTGACCGTTATCGCGTTTAGATAAAGCGCCTTTACGTCTATCATGTGCAGCGTCTCGCGCTCGTCGAACATCTCCGTCTCCTGCCCGTTTACGTGTACGGTCAGTGAAATGTCGTCCCGCTTGTCCTTTAGATAGTCGAGCAGCACGTTCGTCGCGCTCATCAGCTCCTCATGGCTCATCCCCATATCCTGCGCCGTGTTCATCTTCTCGTACTCATTTATGTAGAAGCTCTCGTCCAAGCAGCAAAATGACAGCACCTCTCCGAATATTCCCATTATTATGAACAGTCCTGCCAGTATGGATACTATCGCCGCAATTTTCTTTTTCATATTGTCTCCTTAATTCCCTCTATGAGGCACGCCCGCACGGGGCTTCCGTCCGCCGATATTTTAAGCGGCGCACACGTCAAAAAGTATTTTTCAGGCGCTATTCCCTCTAAGCGCAGGTTTTCCAGTATCGCGCATCCGCCTGCGAGCAGTATGCGGTGTACCTCGTCTCCGCCTATTGATAAAAGGCTCGTGCCTATCAGCTTCACGCCCTTTTCTATCAGCTTTTTAGCCGTCTGCGCATCCATCTCGCATTTTTCTAACGTTATTATCCGCTTGCAATCGCTCTTTAAGGGTTCCCTCGTTACCTCGCATTCTCCGAAAAACGCTTCCAGGTCAAGCTCATCCGCCCGTTTCCCGTCTTTATAATAATGCACGGGCGCGTCGATATGCGTTCCCGTGTGCGTGCCCAGCTCCATGCGCGTCACGCCAAACCCGTCGATATCTATGCTCGCCCACGGCTGCATCTTCACGGGCGGGTCGCCCTCGTATACGCTCATGCCGTCTGTTATCCTCTCAGAAATGTCGATTATCCTCATGCGCGTCTCCTTTTATTAATAACGATTATATTATATAATCCCGTCCTTATCAAGCGATTTACTATTTGTATACATCATTTTTGCATCTAACGCAAAAATCCCCGCCATGCGGAACACGACAGGGGTATTTTTGCATCGATATTGCGCAATTACTCTACGGTTACGACCTGCTTGCCGTCGTAATAGCCGCAGTGCTTGCATACTCTGTGTGCGAGCTTTGCCTCATGGCACTGGGGGCACTCTACGATGCCGGGTAATGCTACCTTCCAGTTTGCCTTTCTGGAGCGCTTGCGAGCCTTGCTCGTTCTTCTCTTGGGTACTGCCATTTGTCACACCTCCTCACGTGTTGTCAAACAATCCTTCGAGCTTTGCAAAGGGACTTGTTGTTTTCTTATCATCATTTTTATTACACCCGCAGCTGCATACGTTTAAATCCGCGCCGCATACGGGGCAAAGACCTTTACAGTCTTCACTGCACAAAAACCTCGTCGGGAGCTGCTCGGCTATGCTGTCCAATACGAGCTTGTCAAGCGCGATGACGTCGCCTGTCAGCTGATAGGATATCTCGTCCGTCAGTTCCTTTGCGAATTCCTCCGCAAATTCTCCCGTGACCTCGCTTATGAATTCCTTTAGGCATCTGCCGCAGTTCACCTTCAAATAAGCCTCGAAATTTCCCCTCACGAGCAGCTTTTCGCCCTCGTAAACATACTCGATGTTCACCTTTACCGGCTTAACTATCTCGTATTTTATGGGAAACTCGTCACATGCGGGTATCTCCTCAAAGTATGCGGAAATCATCGTTCCCGCCTCTTTTTTCGCCTTTTCGATGTTTAAAAGCATAGAAACCCTCCTCATGTCCGGTCACACTTGT
>CAKROK010000024.1 GCA_934373295.1 uncultured Christensenellaceae bacterium
TTTTTTTGTCGTATCTTTCTTGATAAAGCATGCGTCGTCGCGATGAGCATCAGCGAAAGAAGTATGCCAAAACTGCTTACGATTATCAGCCCGACATCTCCGCCGCAAAGTAAAAGCGACACCGTATAATACGCGAGCGTTATTGAGCATATCACAAAACAACCTCCCCAGCGCATTTTTCTATCCTTTGAAAAAAGACCGTAAAGACCGCTTAATACAGTGAAAACTCCCGCCACCGCGCCAACCGTCGGGGACGCCCCCGGCGAGCTTATGTCCATCCATATGGAATACTTTATCTCTTCAAAGAAATTCATTGCCTTTATTCCCATGAATATTGCAGCAAAGAGTCCATAGACGATCATAAGCACGCATGAAGTTGTAAAATACCATTTTTTCTTCATTCTCATAAATCGCTCCAATAACGATTAATACAACTCTCTATATGTAATTTTATACCTCATTTTAATATTTGTCAATGCTTTTTGCAAATAATTATAACATTTTATAAAAACTGTAACCGATTGTTCAGTCAATTCTGTTTCAAAAAAAGCGCTTGCATTATATCAACACACTGTGCTATAATTTTATGCGTATGACTAGGGGCGGTCCTCTGGCTCGCATAGGGCGAGCGAACGAACGTCTTTAAAAGGAAGGAGGAATAGTCATGGATCTTATCAAGTATGTCGAGGGCAAGCAGATCCGCACAGATCTCCCCAAGATCGAAATCGGCGACCTCTTAAAGGTCTACTTAAAGGTCAAGGAAGGCAACAGGGAAAGGCTTCAGGTATTCGAAGGTTACCTCATCGCTCGTCAGGGCGGTGGCGTTTCCGAGACGATCACCATCCGCCGCATATCCTACGGCGTAGGCGTGGAGAGAGTTCTCCCCATCAACTCGCCCAAGATCGACCACATCGAAAAGGTTAGAAGCGGCAAGGTCAGAAGAGCTAAGCTGTACTATCTCAGAGACAGAGTCGGCAAGGCCGCAAGGATCGCAAGCAAATAATTTTTTCGCCGTTCCCGTACTCCTCGGGGACGGTATTTTTTATCACTTAAAACAGGAGGCATAACCTCATGAACATAAACTGGTATCCCGGACACATGACCAAGGCGCGGCGCGAGCTTCAAGCCAAGATGAAGCTCATCGACCTCGTCATAGAGGTTCTGGACGCGCGCGCGCCCAAAAGCTCGCTAAACCCCGATTTTCAAGATCTTTTTTCCAATAAGAAAAAACTCTACATATTAAATAAGGCGGATATGGCAGACCCCGCCGTCACCCGCCGCTGGGTAGAATATTTTGAAGCTCAGGGCATAAGCGCGATAAGCTACTCCGCGTTAGACGGAAACCCCGCCCTGTTAAAAAAGAAGATAACGGACACCGCACAGGAGATATCCGATAAATACGCCAAAAAAGGCATGAACAAGACCGTGCGCGCGCTGGTCTGCGGCATACCCAACGTCGGAAAATCCGCAATATTAAACCGCCTTTACGGCAAAAAGAAATTGCAGGAGGGCAACCGCCCGGGCGTGACGCGCTCCTTGGCGTGGGTGAAGCTGTCGCCCTATCTCGAGCTGATGGACTCCCCCGGCCTGCTCTGGCCCAAAATAGATGACGAGGAGACGGGCGCGGTGATAGCGCTCATCGGCTGCATAAAGACGGAAATTCTCGATGAAGAGGAGCTGGCGTTTCACCTCATAAACAAATTAAAGGACGTCAACCCCGAGCTCATCCGCAAGCGCTATAATATTGACGAGCTTGAGAATCAGCCCTGGGACATAATGACGCAGATATGTCAGAAAAGAGGATTTTTACTGCGCGGGGGCGAAATAGATACCGAAAGGGGTTCAAAAATGCTACTCGGCGAGTTTTCCACGGCGAAGCTCGGCCGGCTGTCATTGGAAAAGCCCGAATAAGCGCAGAGGATATATAAATGAACGAAGATTTTTTTCTCCATGAGAGGGAATATTGGCTGAGCGGCAGCTATATGGCCGGAATGGACGAGGCGGGAAGAGGCCCCCTCGCCGGTCCGGTCGTGGCTGCCGCTGTGCTTTTTCCTAAGGAAATAATAATAGAAGGCATAAACGACTCCAAGAAATTGAGCGAAAAGAAGCGCGAGGCGCTCTATGAGCAGATAGTCTCGAGCGCGCTCACGGGCGTGGGCATTGTGGACGCGCGCGAGATCGACGAGACGAACATCCTCATAGCGGCGCGCCGTGCATTTTCACTCGCCGCGCAGGCCCTTCCCGTGACGCCCGATTTTTTCTATACCGACTACATCACTGGGCTTACACTGCCCGCCCCGCATGAATCCGTCGTAAAGGGCGACCAGAATATCTACTCCGTCGCGGCAGCGTCCATAGTCGCAAAGGTGACGAGGGACCGCATGATGCGCGAATATGCCCAAAAATACCCCGGCTACGGCTTTGATAAGCACAAGGGCTACGGCACAAAGGCGCATTACGAGGCGATAGAGAGGCTGGGCATAAGCCCCATACACCGCCGCACCTTTTTAAAAAAGATACTCGGCGAGCAGTCATGAGCGGACATAATATCGCCGTGGGCAGGCTGGGCGAAAATAAAGCAGTTGATTATTTGGCAAAAAAAGGTTACATTATAATAGAAAGAAACCATCGCACCCCCTTCGGTGAGATAGACATAATCGCCCAAAGGCCGCCGCTCACGGTGTTTTGTGAGGTGAAAACGCGCTCTACCCCGTTAAACGGACTGGGCAGAGAGGCGATAAGCCCCAAAAAGCTCGGGCATATGCTCAAAAGCGCCGAATACTATTGCGCAATGCACGATTTGGAAAACTCTCCCGTGCGCATAGACGTGATAGAAATAACACTTAGCGAAAACAGCCTCGTTCACTTCGAGGACGCCCTTTCATAGGAGGACCGCAATTTTTATGAAAAAGCTGATATCCGCGCTCTTGGCGCTAATGCTGATAATGCTCATCCCCACCGCCGCGCTCGCGCAGGGCGATAACGAGCTTATACCAAACGCCGATTTTTCACAATGGCTGAACGGCACGCCCGAGGGCTGGACGTTCTATTCCCCCACGGGCACGCTCTCACAAAATACCGAGGGCAAGCCCCATATATCCCTTGACGAAAGCGACTTCGCGCTGTTGACGCGCCAGATCACGCTCAAGGCGGAGACGTGCTATAGGATAACCTGCCCCGTGAGCGGGGACGTCACGGACGACGAGGGCGTGGGCGCGAACATCAATATAGAATATCAGGGCGCTTATTCCACATTGACGGACGGCGTTCTTTCGATATGCGTGCGCACGAACGTCGCAGATACTCAGGACTACATGCTGCGCATAGGCATAGGCGACGAATACAGCCCCGCGCGCGGTACGCTTGACTTGGGCGGTTTGAGCATAGAGGAGCTTTCCGTCATTCCGGAGGACGTCCCCGTGTATACCCTCGTGGGCGAAATAGGCATTTACGGCTATTCCGAACAATCCCCCGCAAAGAGCGAGGAGCAGATCGATGAGGAGGACTTGCCCTCGTATAACGATATCGGACTGCTGCTGTGCTGTCTCATCGCGATACTCGCGGCGTATCTTCTCGTAACGGGCGTTAACGGAAAGCGCCTGGGCAACATATTAGGCAGCCGCAGTACGGTGTGCGCGATGTTCATATTCGCGTTTCTTCTGCGCCTGTTCGTCGCGGTGAAGTCGGGCGGCGGGCTGGAGACTGACCTGAGCTGCTTTAGAGGCTGGGCGTCCATGACGCAGGAATACGGCCTTTCCGGCTTTTATGAGAGCGGCATATTTGCGGATTATCCGCCCGCGTATATGTACGTGCTGTGGGTAATAGCGAGCTTTGCGCGGTTGGTGGGATTATCCTATCAGAGCGCGGCGTTTTTGCTCTTATTAAAGCTTCCCGCGATAATTTGTGATATGCTGATAGGCTATCTCATATACCGCTTCGGCATAAAAAAGCTGGGCAGGGGCGCAAGCACGCTTACAAGCCTGTTCATGCTGTTAAGCCCCATGGTCATAATAGTTTCATGCTCATGGGCGCAGATAGATTCCGTATTCACCCTCGCGCTATTGGGCGTGCTGCTGTTCATGTACCGCAAAAAGACGGTCGCGGCGAGCGGCGTTTGGATGCTCGCGCTTATGATAAAGCCGCAGGCACTTTTAATCGCGCCAATTATCGCGATAGTCATAATAAACGAAATAGCGCATAAGGAGACGAGAAAGCGCATATTGATAGACCTCACGCTGTGCATCCCCGTGATGCTCACGGTCTATACCGTCATATCCCTGCCCATGAAGGGCGGACAGGGCTTCTTCTATGTATTCACGCGTATGCTGGAGACGACGGGACAGTACGACTACGCCAGCGTCAACGCATTCAACCTGTTCGCGCTCGCGGGGGGCAACTTCACAGACGCAAACACGGGCTTCCTGTTCACGAGCTATAAGGCGATGGGCTGGATAATGATAGCGCTCTCCACCGCACTCTGCGCATATCTCTACATAAAGAAAAACGACAGAAAATACATATTTATAACCTCGGCGATATACCTGACCTGCATATTCATGTTCGCTCATTCCATGCACGAGCGCTACATATACCCCGCCGTCATACTGTTCATGTTCGCGGCGGTGCTGCATGATTCCCGCCGTCTTTTGAGCGCGGCCGCGGCGCTGTCCGCAGGCGCGTTCGTGAACATTTTCGCCGTGCTTTCCTTTGACGGCGTGGGCACTACGTTTTTGCCGTATGTCATCGTGCTCATCGGCTCGATACTCTTCTTAGCGGCATTCGCATGGACGGCGGTGTGCTGTGCGCGGTTCTATAAGAACGAGCCGGACAAACCTTTAAGCTATGATTTTACGGAGGTCCCCCCGCTCAGTCAGCGCCATATCGACGCGGCGAAGGTACGCTTGGGCGAAAGTCCCGACAAAAAGCGGCGCATAACCAAAAAGGACATGCTAATAATGCTCGCCATAACGGCGGTGTATTCGATAGCCGCGTTCACAAACCTCGGCAGTCTCAATATCCCCGAGCCTGCGACTGTGCTCAACAAATCGGGAGACAGCGTCATAATAGAGCTTCCCGAGGAGACGCAGATAGACAAGATACAATACTATGCGGGCTACTGTGAGGGCAATTTTGAGGTGTCCTGCGCGCTTTCGGACGACACGGACTTCTTTGACATAGGCGAGACGGTCGAGCACGAATACAGCGACATGTTCCGCTGGCAGTCCGTCGATATCGGCTGCTCGGCAAAATACATCAAGCTCACGCTAACGAGCGGCGAAATGGAGTTCAGGGAGATAGGGCTTAAAAACACTGACGGCTTTATTAGACCCGTCGACGCAAAATACATCCTCTCCGACGGCAGCGAAAAGGACGCAAGCGAGGTCATAGACGAGTTTGACGAGCTTCCGCACAACGGCACGAGCTACATGACGGAGATGTATTTTGACGAGGTGTATCACGCGCGCACGGCGTATGAGTACATCCACGGCATATATCCCTATGAGATAACCCATCCCCCGCTCGGCAAGGCGTTTATCGCATTAGGCTGCATGATATTCGGCTTTAACCCGTTCGGCTGGCGGTGTATGGGCGCGCTCGCGGGCGTGCTCATGCTCCCCGTGATGTACATCTTCGTAAAGCGCATCTTTAAGAACACAAAGTGGGCGGCGTTCGCCACGGCGCTGTTCTCCGTCGAGTTTATGCACTTCGTACAGACGCGCATAGCCACGATAGACAGCTTCTCCGTGCTGTTCATAATGCTCATGTATATGTGCATGTACGAGTATTCTCAGCACAACCTCTTAAAGGAAAAGCTGTCAAAGACGCTCCTGCCGCTGGGCATGAGCGGGCTGTTCTTCGCGCTGGGCGCCGCGACAAAGTGGATATGCCTGTATGCCGCGCCGGGTCTGTGCATACTGTTCTTCTATACCGTATTCTGCCGCGCAAAGGAGCGAAGCCTATTGAGGCAGGAGGGCAATTTTGGCGCCTATCCCGGCTACGCTAAAAAGCTCACGCTCACCATCATATTCTGCGTCGGGGTGTTTTTGATACTCCCCGCGGCGGTATATATTTTGAGCTATTATCCGTATTATAACGCGATGCACGGCGATTACGGCCTGATCGACGTATGGAAAAATCAGACGTATATGCTAAGCTATCACGGCAACCTCTCGGGCGACCCGCATCCGTATCAGTCGAGCGTATATACCTGGCCGTTCGTGATACGCCCCGTGTACTTCTTCCTGGGCGACGACCTGCACGCGAACATGCGCTCCATCATATGGTGTCTCGGTCATCCGCTCATATACATCGGCGGGACATTCTGCTGCGTCGGTCTTATCGGCCGTCGAGGCGAGGCAAAGCGCGGCTTTAAGGGGCTGCCCTTTATACTCGTCGCGCTCGCATGGCAGCTCATGCCCTGGGTCATAATCACGCGCGAGGTGTTCCACTATCACTTCTTCGCGTCCGTGCCCTTCCTGATAATTCTGATAACCTATTTTATGAGGTATTTATGCGATAGATACGGCAAAAAGGGAAGGATAATAGCAATAGTCTTTCTCGCGGCGAGCGCAGCTCTGTTCATATTGTTCTATCCCGCGCTGTCCGGCGTACCCATGAGCGTATGGTGGGCGCGGCTGATAAAGTGGTCCCCGCTCTGGCCCGTTTCGGTATGATATCATGAAGAGGATAAACCGCGATACCATAAAGCGCCTGATAAAGTTCTTCGGCTGTACCCAGGCGGCGTGGTGGCTGGATCTTTGCATATACACCCTGCTGTTTCAGGTATTAAAGCGAGATGCGATACTTTCAAAGGGCATCTCCTATACCTGCGGCGCGATATTGAGCTATACGCTTAACAGAAGGTTCACCTTTAAGGATAATAATAGCATATCGGCGACTCTGCCCCGCTTTATCGTCATAAACCTGCTTGCGCTGGGCGCGTCTCTCACGTCCATGCACATCTTCGGCAATCTGCTCGGGCTTCACATGTGGATATGCTATTTCCTGTCCATCGTGTTCTCGTTTTCGGTGAACTATCTGGGCAACAGGTTCTGGGTTTTTAAAGGAGAAAAAGAGGAGGAATAGTAGAGTATGCTCGCAAAATCAGAGAGCAGCGGCCTAATAGGTCTAAACGGCTTTAGGGTATGCATTGAGGCGGACGTCTCGGGCGGCGTGCCCAGCTATGAGCTCGTCGGTCTGCCGGACGCGGCGGTCAAGGAATCGCGCGAGCGCGTAAAGGCGGCGATTAAAAACAGCAGCTTAAACTACCCCGGCGGCAGGATAATAATAAACCTCGCCCCCGCCGACCTCAAAAAAGAGGGCTCGGTCTACGACCTGCCCATAGCCGCGGCGCTGTTGGCGGCGTCCATGCAGATACCCGCGGACGAGCTTTCCGATACCGCGCTTTTGGGGGAGCTGGCGCTGGATGGCTCGATACGCCCCGTGCGCGGCGCGCTGCCCATGGTGATAGACCTCATGCGTCGCGGGATGAAGCGCGTCATATTAAGCGACAAAAACGCGCTCGAGGCGGCATATATCGATGGAATAGACGTCCTTGCTGCGAAAAACCTCACGCAGGTCGTTCGACACTTTTTACGGGCGGACAGAATATCCCCCGCTCCCACCGCCGCGTTTAAGGCGGAGGAATCGGGCGAGACTCTCTTTGAAAACGACTTCGCATTCATAAAGGGACAGGAGGGCGCAAAGCGCGCCGTCGAGATAGCCGTCGCGGGCGGACACAACATACTTTTCATCGGCCCGCCCGGCTCGGGAAAATCCATGATAGCCAAGGCCGTGCCCACCATAATGCCCACGTTTTCGCTGGAGGAATCGTTAGAGGCGAGCAAGATACACTCCGTTGCGGGGATGCTCAAAAACGGCATACTCACAAAACGTCCGTTTCGCTCACCGCACCACACGAGCAGCACAGTCGCGCTCACGGGCGGCGCAAAGGGGCCGGGTGAGATATCGCTCGCGCATACGGGCGTGTTGTTCTTAGACGAGCTGCCCGAGTTTAAGCGCGAGGCGCTCGAGGCCCTCCGGCAGCCGCTCGAGGATGGGCGCGTGACGATATCACGCGCGGGCTTTAAGCAGGACTTTCCCGCGCAGTTCACGCTAATAGCGTCCATGAACCCATGCCCCTGCGGATATTACGGCGACCGCTCGGGGAAATGCCGATGCAGCCAATTTCAGATAAGAAACTACCTCTCGCGCATATCCGGCCCGTTCTTAAATCGACTGGATGTAATGTGGGAGGTGTCCCGTCCCGAGTTTTCAGAGCTGCGCAGTACGGCGCACGAGGAAAGCTCCGCACAGATAAAAAAGCGCGTGGATGCCGCGCGGGATATCCAGCGCAGGCGTTACGCGGGGACGAAGATATACTGCAACGCACAGCTCACGGGCGAGCTGTTGGAGAGATATTGCGCGTTAGACGCGCGCGCAGAGGGGCTTTTGCGCATGGCGTTCAACAGCATGAGCATGTCGGCGCGGGCGTATAAGCGCATATTATGCGTCGCGCGCACGATCGCCGATCTTCAGGGAAGCGAGAACATCACTGAAAAGCACGTCGCGGAGGCGATACAGTACCGCGCATTAGACAGAAAATACTGGGGGGATTAAAATGCCATTCAAAACTGACGAACAGATGTACAGCTACTGGCTGTCCTCCTCCCATGCTCTCACGCCCAACCAGACGGCGCGCCTTATAGAATACGCCGGCTCGGCCGAGGCGCTGTTTTGCGACCATGACATAATAAAGTCCGCAAAGCTGCGCATAAAGGATGCATCAAAGAAAAAGCTGCTCGACCGCGCGAATGTCGACCTTTTAGAAAGCGAGCTGGATTCGCTTAATAGGCAGGGCATAAGCATAACCACGCCGTCCGATGCGGATTATCCCGAGCTATTGAGGGAGATTCCCGATTATCCGCGCCTGTTATACTATAAGGGCCGCCTTGAGCGGTTAGCGAGGACGCGCCTCGCCGTCGTAGGCACGAGGTTCCCCAGCTATCACGGCGAGATAAACACGAGAAACCTCTGCCGGCAGCTCAGCGCCGCGGGCATAAGCATAATATCGGGCATGGCGCGCGGCATAGATACCATCGCCGCAAAGGCCGCCCTTTCGGGAGGGACGCCCACCGCCGCCGTCCTCGGCTGCGGCATAGACATCCCCTATCCCAAGGAAAACTCGCTTTTATACGACGATATCTGCGAAACGGGCGTGGTGATTAGCGAATATCCGCCCGGCGTACCCCCGCTTGCGGAGAATTTTCCTCCAAGAAACCGCATAATAAGCGGCATGTCGCAGGCGCTTTTCATAGCGGAGGGAAAGCTGAAAAGCGGCGGAGCGATAAGCGTGCGCAACGCCATCGAGCAGAACAGAGATGTTTTCGCGCTGCCGGGAGATATTTCCAACCCGCTGTCTGAGCTGCCAAATTCGCTCATAGCGGACGGCGCGATAATCGTGCTGGGTGCGGAGACGTTCTATAACAACCTGAAAATCGCCCCCGTAGAGAACGATTTTAACGAAAAAGAGGAAAAAAACGATATAGAGCTTGATTTTTCCGAAAAGCAAATATATACTCTTTTAAAGCGGGGTGAGCTGACGAGCGAGCAGCTCTCCGAAAAAAGCGGCATGGATATAGCCACCGTTAACCTCACCCTGACGATGCTTGAAATCAAGCAGGCAGTCGTTCGCCTTCCGGGAAACCTGTTCGCGATAGCCTGCCTCAGGCAATAAGTTTATAGCAGTTGGAGGAAGCCGAATGGCAAAAGCAAAAGCAAAAATTGATCCGATAGAAAACCTGGTCATAGTTGAGTCCCCCGCCAAGGCAAAGACGATCGAGAAGTTTTTAGGCAAGGGATATAAGGTCACCGCGTCGAACGGACACCTGATCGACCTGCCCAAGAGCAAGCTGGGCGTGGATATCGAAAACAACTTTGAACCTTCCTATATAGTAATAAGAGGGCGCACGCCCCTTTTAAACGAGCTTAAAAGCCTCGCAAATGCGTCAAGCACCGTCTATCTCGCGACGGACCCTGACCGCGAGGGAGAGGCCATAAGCTGGCACATCGCAAAGGCCCTCGGCATACCCGAGAACAGGCAGTGCCGCGTCGAATTTAACGAGATAACCAAAAACGCCGTGACGAACGGCATAGCTCACCCGCGCGCCATCGACATAAACAAGGTGGACGCTCAGCAGGCGAGAAGAGTTCTCGACAGACTCGTGGGCTATAAGCTCTCTCCGCTGCTGTGGAGCAAGATAAAGCCCGGTCTTTCCGCAGGAAGAGTCCAGAGCGTCGCCGTGCGCCTCATAGTGGATAGAGAAAACGAGATAAGAAATTTCGTCCCCCGCGAATACTGGACTATAACCGCGTTTTTAGAGGACGAAAGCAAGGTCTGCTTCAGCTGTAAATACTTCGGCAAGGACGGCAAAAAGCACGAGCCCGCGAGCGAGGAGGAGACGAACGCCCTCTTGGCCGAGCTCAAAAAGAACGACTTTATCATAAAGAGCGTAAAGCACGGCACAAAGCAGCGCCGCCCGTATGCGCCCTTCACCACCTCCACCCTCCAGCAGGAGGCGTCCAAAAAGCTCGGCTTCACCACGCGGCGCACGATGATGATCGCGCAGGGCTTATACGAGGGTGTGAACATCTCCGCAAACGAGACGGTCGGTCTCATAACCTACATGAGAACAGACTCCACGAGGATATCCGCAGACGCCCTGGGTGCGGTCCGCGGACATATCGAAAACAGATACGGCGCACAATATCTCCCCGAAAAGCCCAACTTCTTCGCGAGTAAGAAGAACGCGCAGGATGCGCATGAGGCCATCCGCCCGACGTACATGAGCCACACCCCCGAATCTCTAAAGGGCAAGCTCACGCTCGATCAGTATAAGCTCTATAACCTCATCTATTCGCGCTTCGTCGCGTCTCAGATGCCCCCCGCGAAATACGACACCATGACGGCGGAGATAAACTGCGGACAGTATGAGTTCCGCGGGAGCTTCACCACGCTCGTATTCCCCGGCTGGAAGATAGTATATAACGACAACATCGAGGAAGAGGACATCACGAACACCATCCCCCCGCTCAAGGAGGGTGAAAAGTGCGATGTGATAAGGCTGGAGCCTAAGCAGAACTTCACCGCGCCGCCCGCGCGCTTCACAGAGGCCTCTCTCGTAAAGACGCTCGAGGAGCTGGGCGTGGGCCGTCCCTCGACGTACTCCCCCATCATATCCACGATACTGGACAGAAACTACATCGTAAAGGATAAAAAGAACCTCGTCCCCACGGATTTGGGCGAGATAGTCAACAAGCTCATGGAGGAGAACTTCTCCGACATAGTGGACGTCACGTTCACCGCACAGATGGAGGAAAAGCTGGACGACATCGCGGACAAGGGAACGGATTGGCACAAGATAATCTCCGATTTCTATGGGCCGTTTGAGCAGAATCTCGAGCGCGCGGAAAAGGAGGTCGAGCGCGTAAAGCTGCCCGTAAAGCCCGCGGGAATAAAATGCGAGCTGTGCGGCGCGGATATGGTCATAAAGACCGGACGTTTCGGCGACTTCATCGCCTGCCCGAACTATCCGCAGTGTAAAAACACCAAGCCCATCGTCAAGCCCATCAGCACGCCCTGCCCCAAGTGCGGCTCACAGTTAGTCGAGCGCAGGACAAAGACCAAGAAGATATTCTACGGCTGCTCGGCTTATCCCGAATGCGACTTCAGCTCATGGAACATGCCCCTTGAGGAGAGGTGTCCCGAATGCGGCGCATACATGGAGCTTGCGAAATTCGGCAGGAAGAGCTATAAGAAGTGCTCCAACCCCGACTGCCCCACGAACAAGAGCAAGAGCGCAGACGAGCAAAACGCCGAAAAGACGACAAAAACGGCAAAGACGACTAAGAGCACAAAGTCGACTAAGACGGCTAAATCCACAAAGTCGACCAAGAGCACTAAGACGGCTAAGTCGACTAAAACTGCGAAATCTACAAAGTCGACCAAAACGAGTAAAACAGATAAGGAATAAAATTTGAATTTTATAAACGTTATAGGAGCTGGTCTCGCGGGCTGCGAGGCCGCTCATCAGCTCTCCCGCAGAGGGATAAAGGTGCATCTTTATGAGATGAAGCCGAATAAATACACGCCCGCGCACAGCTATTCCGGCTTTGCGGAATTAGTATGCTCAAACTCCCTGCGCTCGGATAGATTGGAAAACGCGGTAGGGTTATTGAAAGAGGAGCTGCGCCTTTGCGGCTCGCTCATAATGCGCGCTGCGGACGAGACGAAGGTCCCCGCGGGCGGTGCGCTCGCCGTAAACAGGCGGGATTTTTCAGACTACATCACGCGCGAGATAACTGACGACCCCAATATCCAGCTTTTCACGCAGGAGCTTACCGAGATACCCACGGACGCGATAACCATAGTCGCGACAGGGCCGCTCACCTCAGACGCCCTCGCGGACAGCATAGCCAAGCTCACGGGCGGCGAGGGGCTGCACTTTTTCGACGCCGCCGCGCCCATAGTCTCCGCGCAGTCCATCGACTTCTCCCGCGCATACGAGGCGTCGCGCTATGACAGAGGGAGCGACTACATCAACTGCCCCATGGAGGCGGACGAATATGCCGCGTTCTATAACGAGCTTATAAACGCCGAGTGCGCACAGCTGCACGGCTTTGAGGATAAAAGCGTTTTTGAGGGCTGTATGCCCGTGGAGGTCATGGCAAAGCGCGGCGAAAAGACGCTGTTATTCGGCCCGCTAAAGCCCGTGGGCTTAATAGACCCGCACACGGGAAAGGAGCCTTTCGCCGTGGTTCAGCTTCGAAAAGAGGACGCCGAGGGGACGATGTATAACCTCGTCGGCTTTCAGACTCATCTCAAATTCCCCGAGCAGCGCAGGGTATTTTCAATGATACCCGGGCTTACGAATGCGGAATTTATACGTTACGGCGTAATGCATAGAAATACATATCTCGACTCGCCGAGGCTGCTCGACGCTCACTACCGCCTGCGCGAAAACGATAATATCTACTTCGCCGGTCAGATGACGGGCGTGGAGGGGTACGTCGAGTCGACGGCGTCCGGCTACTACTGCGCGATAAGTGCGGCGGCGCAGCTTTCGGGAGAAGCTCTGCCCGAATATTCAGACGCCACGGCCATAGGCGCTCTCGCGAATTACGTCTCATCCAGCGCGTCGGCGGATTTTCAGCCGATGAACATAAACTACGGAATAATACGCGCAAGCGATAAGAAGATAAGAAAAAAGGCGGAGAGATACGCATATCTCGCCGAGAGATCCTTAGCGGAGATAAAATCGCTCATTTAAAACGAGCAGTAAATTGATCGGAAAGGAAATAATACATCATGGGCAACCTAATGGGAACAACTATAGTAGCAGTCAGAAAAAACGGCAAATGCGCCGTGGCGGGCGACGGTCAGGTGACGCTGGGCGAAAAGGTCGCCATGAAGCATAACGCAGTAAAGGTGAGAAGACTCTATCACGGACAGGTCGTGGTTGGCTTCGCGGGCTCTGTCGCGGACGCATTCACCCTTTCGGAGAGATTCGAGGCAAAGCTCGAGCAGTTCGGCGGCAGTCTCTTACGCGCCGCGGTCGAGCTTGCGCAGGAATGGCGGAGCGACAAGGCTATGCGCCAGCTCGAGGCGATGCTCATCGCCGCGTCAAAGGACGACATGCTCATAGTTTCGGGCACGGGCGAGGTCATAGAGCCGGATAACGACGTCCTTGCGATAGGCTCGGGCGGAAGCTACGCCCAGGCGGCGGCGACCGCGCTCGTCGAAAACACCGATCTTTCCGCAGGTGAAATAGCGTCAAAGGCCATCAAAATCGCCTCCGAAATATGCATTTTCACCAACGGACACATCACGCTTGAGGAGGTATAAAAAATGCCGCTTACACCAAGACAGACAGTCGATGAATTAAACAAATACATAATAGGCCAGGACGACGCCAAAAGAGCCGTCGCCATCGCGCTTAGAAACAGATACCGCAGGAACAGCCTCCCCGAGGAGCTGCGCGACGAGATAACGCCCAAGAACATAATAATGTCCGGCCCGACGGGCTGCGGAAAGACGGAGATTGCGCGCAGGATAAGCAAGCTCATGAAGGCGCCCTTCGTGAAGGTCGAGGCGACAAAGTTTACGGAGGTGGGCTATGTCGGAAGGGACGTCGAATCCATCATCCGCGACCTCGTCGAGGCGTCCATAAGAATGGTCAAGCAGGAGCGCATGGAGATGGTCACGGAACAGGCCGAGCACAACGCCTTTAACCGACTCGTGGACATACTCATGGGCGAGGGCGGCGCGAAAAAGCAGGATGCAAACCCGCTCGCCTTCCTCTTTAACTCGTCTGCACAGCTCAACCCCGCGCCCGAGGAGACACCGGAGGAAAAGCAGAAGAAGCTCTCAAAGCGTGAGCAGGTCGAATACGCCCTTCGCGGGGGCGCGCTTGAAAACAAGACCGTCGAGATAGAGGTCGAGGATTCGAGCGGCATAGGTATCGAGATCGCGGGAGTTTCCGCCGATATGAACATGGGCGACATGTTCTCGGGCATACTTCCCAAAAAGACCAAGGTGCGCAAGGTCCCCGTTTCCGAGGCGAGGAAGATATTGATACAGCAGGAATCCGAAAAGCTCATAGACATGGACGACGTCACCTCCACCGCGATAATGCGCGCGGAGCAGGACGGCATAGTCTTTTTGGATGAAATAGATAAAATTGCGGGAAAGTCGATGGGCTCAGGACCGGACGTATCGCGCGAGGGCGTGCAGAGAGATATTCTCCCCATAGTCGAGGGCTCGACCGTGGTCACGAAATACGGCCCGGTAAAGACGGACTATATGCTGTTTATCGCGGCGGGCGCGTTCCACGTGTCAAAGATATCCGACCTCATACCCGAGCTTCAGGGACGCTTCCCCATCCATGTCGAGCTAAAGCCGCTCACAAAGGACGACTTCGTAAAAATACTCTCACAGACGCAAAACGCGATAACAAAGCAGTATATCGCGCTGTTATCCGCCGACGGAGTCAACCTTAAATTCACGGATGACGCGCTCGAGGCGATAGCGCAATACGCCGTCACCGCGAACGAGACGATGGAGAACATAGGCGCAAGGCGTCTGCATACCATTGTCGAAAACATGCTCGAGGACATCTCTTTCAACGCGGGCGATATATATCCCCCCGTGGACGTCGTCGTGGACGCGGCATACGTAAGGGAGCACGTCCAGAGCGAGTTTAAGGAACAGAACTTAGGAAAGTACATACTTTAAATGCCGTTTAAGATAAGCACTGTAGCAAAGCGCAGCCCTGCCGCAAGGGCGGGGCTTAAAGCGGGCGATACGCTTATAGAGCTGGGCGGCGAGCTTTTGCGCGACAATATCGACTTTCTCTTTTTCACGGCAAATTCCCGCGTTCCCTTTAAGGCGAAAAGGGGGGACAGGGAGTTTACCGGCGTAATAAAAAAGAGAGAGGATGAGGAATCGGGCATAGAGCTTGATGGAAACTGTTTCGGCGTGACGCGCTCCTGCTGCAACAACTGCATATTCTGCTTTGTGGATCAGCTCCCGGAAAACATGCGCAAGACGCTTTATTTTAAAGACGACGACTGGCGCATGAGCTTTATAATGGGAAACTACGTCACATTATCAAACGTGACCGACAGGGAGTTTGAGCGCATTTTGAGGCGAAAGGTCTCCCCTCTTTACATATCCGTTCACGCGACCGATCCGTCCGTCAGAAGTATGCTCATAGGCAACGATAAAATATACGACGTGCTGCCCCGCCTGAAAATGCTTGCGCAAAACGGACAGCGCTTCAACTGTCAGGCGGTCCTCTGCCCCAATTTAAACGACGGGCAGGTGCTTGAAAGGACGATATCCGACCTCTACTCCCTCACACCGTATGCGATGTCCTTCGCGGTGGTTCCCGTCGGGCTTACGGGACACAGAGAGGGGTTAAAGGAGCTTCATCTATATAAGCGCGATGAGGCGCGCGCCGTGATAGAAATAGTCGAAAAATGGCAAAAGCGCGCACTGACCGAGACGGGGACGCGCTTCGTGTTCGCGTCGGACGAGTTCTACCTCCGCGCGGAGCTGCCCTTTCCGGCGTTTGAAAGCTATGAGGACTTTGAGCAGCTTGAGGACGGCGTGGGGCTTTGCGCAATGCTCATGCACGATGCGAAAAACGCGCTCGAAACGGCGGATGAATGTCATCTAAAAGAGATATCCGTCGCCTGCGGGGTGGACGCCGCGCCCACCTTAAAGGGCGTTTGCGCCGATATATCAAAAAAATTCCCGATAGAGATACACGTATATCCCATAGTCAACGACTTCTTCGGGCATACGATAACCGTCTCCGGCCTGTTGACGGCGGGCGACCTCATAAATCAGCTAAAAGACAAGCCTCTCGGGCAGAGGCTTCTCATATCGGACAGTATGCTTCGCGACAGGCAGAACGTCTTTTTGGACGACGTGACCTTGGAGGAATTGAGCCAACGGCTGAATATCGAAATTTGCCCGATAAGCGACGGCTATCAGCTCGTCGACACCGCCTTGGGCGAACAGTAATTTGAAATCAACATAATGGGGGCAACATCAATGGCAAGACCTTTAGTAGCTATAGTAGGCCGACCGAACGTCGGCAAATCCACATTTTTTAACAGGATGTGCGGAAAGCAGTCCGCGATAGTCGAGGATACTCCCGGCGTCACGCGCGACAGAATTTTTGGAGAAACAGAGTGGCTGAATCACAAATTCACCCTCGTGGACACAGGCGGCATCGAGCCAACGAGCGAGGACATCATCTTAAAGCAGATGCGCCGTCAGGCCGAGCTGGCGATAGAGGCGTGTGACGTCATACTCTTCTTCGTGGACGCAAAGCAGGGGCTTGTCCCCGCGGATTATCAGGTCGCGGAAATGCTCAGAAAATCGGATAAGCCCGTGGTCATCGTCGTAAACAAGGTCGAGACGAACGACGATAAGGACATGGTCTATGACTTTTACTCATTAGGTCTGGGTGATATCTGCTCGATATCCGCCTCTCAGGGTCTGGGCTTCGGCGATCTTTTAGACGAGGTCGTAAAGCACTTCCCCGAGCATGACGACCTTGACGACGAATCGAACATAATGCACATCGCCCTCGTCGGCAAGCCGAATGTGGGCAAATCCTCCCTTACCAACAGGATATTGGGGACGGAGCGCGTGATAGTGAGCGACATTCCGGGCACGACGCGCGACGCTATAGACACGCCCTTTACGCGCGACGACAGGGATTACGTAATAATCGACACCGCAGGAATGAGGAAAAAGGGGCGCATCGAAGACGGCTCGATAGAGCGCTATTCCGTCATACGCTCGCTTGCGGCGGTGCGCCGCGCGGATGTATGCATAGTCCTCATAGACGCAAAGGAGGGCATCACCGAGCAGGATGTCAAGATCGCGGGATATGTTCATGAAGAGGGCAAGCCCGTGATAATCGCCGTCAACAAGTGGGACGCGATCGAAAAGGACACGTTCACCATCGAAAAATACAAAAAGGATATCGCATGTGACCTCGCGTTCATGAGCTACGCGCCCTCGATATACATTTCCGCACTCACCGGTCAGCGCCTGGGCAAGCTCTTTGAACTGGTGGACAAGGTTTACAACAACTCTCAGCGCCGCATAACCACCGGACTTTTAAATGACTGCTTACGCGAGGCGGTCACGGCTGTCGAGCCGCCCTCCGACCGCGGACGCAGACTCAAGATATTCTACGCTACGCAGGCGACATGCGCGCCGCCTACGTTCGTGCTGTTCGTGAACGACGCCAAGCTCATGCACTTTTCATACCTGCGGTATCTTGAAAACTACTTCAGAAAGACCTTTGACTTCTCAGGCACGCCCATACGCTTCATAGTGCGTCAGCGTGACGAAAACAAGCAATAAGGAGCGATAAAGAGATGACTTTTGAAAGAATTATGGCGCTCATCGGCATTGCGCTGATAGCATTTTTGATAGGCAGCTTCTCCCCCGCCATCGTTATATCAAACGCGGTATCAAAGCGCGACATAAGAAAGTACGGCAGCGGAAACGCCGGCTCGACGAACATGGCGCGCACGTTCGGCATGAAGTTCGGCATACTCACCTTTTTAGGCGACGTGCTAAAGGGCGCGGTCGTCGCATATCTCTCCACCATCGCTTCATCTCTTTTGGGTGAACAGGGTTTGAGATACGCCGTCATCGCAGGCTCTATATTCGCCGTGGTCGGCCACAACTGGCCCGTATACTATTCATTTAGAGGCGGAAAGGGCGTCGCGACTACGCTGGGCGTGCTGCTGGTGGTGATGCCCGTCCCCACGCTCATCTGCCTTATACCCACGGCTCTCGTCATGCTGCTTTCGCACACCGTCTCGCTCGGCTCGATAATGGGCGTGCTGTTCACGGTCGCTGCGGCGTTCATCGTCTATCCGCCCATAAACGAGGCGCATATCATAACCATCGTGCTTGCGATACTCGTCTGGCTGCTGCACATTCCCAACATCAAGCGCCTGGCCACGGGCACCGAGCGTCACTTCGACCTCAAAAAGAAAAAGACGGAGAGCGCCGAGCAAGGCGCCTCCGAAAACAAGTAAACTTAAACAGCCTGCTAAAGATGATCGCTTTGGCGGGCTGTTTTTTGTTAATAATGTTCAAATCAACAGTTTGTGCATATGGCTTTATTCAGATTTAATACTTAGCTCTGCTATTTTTCACTGAAAACCGTGGTTTTCAGACTTTCCCATAAGGAGGCAATGCGCCTGACGGCGCAAGTAATATGTAAGAACTAATAGTGAAAAACGGGGAGTGAGCGACAAGTTGGCGTATTTTGTTAACTCCCTCTCGATTGCAGAAATGTTGGCATAGCTCCACTAATTAAGCGATTTGCTTTACTTTTGTGCAGTTTGTGACGGTCTTAAAACTGCTCTTCGCGGCAGTTTTACAGACCGTATGCTTTAGTTTGTGGGAATAGTTTGAGTGTGAGAAGAATAGTTTGTGCGTTTGAGTTTAAAAGTGCGAATACTCACGCAAAGTGAAGCAATAGGTTGCTTTGCTTCGCAAAGCTCCATTATATGTGCGCGCGGCGCAGCTTTCAAATGCGAAAAGGCATCCGCCTTTTCGCATTTGAAAGTCGCCCGCCCGCCTTCGGCGGGCGGGCTTAGTTTTTGCGCGCCATCCTGCGGATGGCACGCAAAAACCTGCGCCGCGCCTCGTCGGCAAGCTCGCTTTTTCTTCGGAGGGCAAAGCAAGTGACGTGCATATAATTCATCCCACCCGACTTTAATACTCCCGAAAAAGTAGAAAATCAAGCAGAACTTCATGATCTACAGACCGTCAAAAATGCCTGATTTTTCGTCATTTTTCAAGCAGCCCGCAGGAGGCTGTACATATTAGTACGCCGACAAGGGCTGTCGCAGAAAAAGGGCGGAAGGGTAGGTGTTTTTGGCGGTCTGTTATTCTTCAGCACACGCCGTCTCAATAACTTTGCACGCTTCTCTAACCAGCTCCATCGGAATGTTGAGCGCGGGCAGCAGGCGCACCTTCTCATGCGCCGTTATCACAAGCACGCCCAGCTCTGCGCACCTTTTGACGACCTGCGCCGCGGGCTTTTTCGTCTTTAGACCTATCATCAGCCCCATGCCGGATATGCCCTCGATGCCCGGCTTTCCGCCAAGCTCGTTAAAGATATACGCCGACTTCTCGCGCACATCTTCCAAAAGCGCGTCGTCAATGCGCGAAAGTATGCTTATCGCACCCGCGCAGCACACCGGATTTCCGCCGAATGTCGAGCCGTGCGTACCTTTGGTGAGCGTGTCCGCCGTCTTTTGCCCGAACAGCGTCGCGCCTATGGGCAAGCCGCCGCCCAAGCCCTTCGCCGTGCTCACGATGTCTGGCGTTATGCCGTAATTCATGTATGCATACAGCGCGCCCGTGCGCCCGTTTCCCGTCTGGACCTCGTCCACCACGAGCAGAATGTCCTTCTCGCCTGCGAGCTTCGCCATCTCGCTCACGTACTGCTTATCGAGCGGATTTACGCCGCCCTCGCCCTGAACACATTCAAACATCACCGCGCATACGTCGTCATCCTGCATAGCCGCCTTGAGCGCGTCTATGTCATTCGCGCTTACGTATACAAAGCCGTCCGTCAGCGGCAAAAAGTCCTTGTGCAGTGCGTCCTGCCCCGTCGCGGCGAGCGTGGTTATCGTCCTGCCGTGAAAGCTGTTTATGAGCGTTATTATCTTGTTGCAGCTCTTTGCCTTGTTATCCGCGCCGTACTTTCTCGCCGTCTTTATGGCGCATTCGTTCGCCTCTGCGCCCGAGTTTGAAAAGAACACCCTCTTCATGCCCGTCCTGTTTACGAGCATCTGCGCGAGCTGTGTGCAGGGTGCGGTGTAATACAGGTTGGACGTGTGCTGAAAGCTGTTTAGCTGCTTTGTCACTGCGTTTATCCACTCGTCGTCCGCCACGCCGAAGCTGTTCACGGCGATCCCCGTCGCCATGTCGATGTACTTCTTTCCCGTCTCGTCCCAAACTATCGAGCCCTTTCCGCCCGCTATCTCTATGTCATAGCGCCCGTAGGTATGCGCTATATAGCTCTCATCGCGCTGTTTTGTGTTCATTTCGATTTTCCTCCCGCAATAAACATCGTGCCTAAGCCCTCGTCGGTGAGCGTCTCTAAGAGTATCGCGTGCGGTATTCTTCCGTCGATTATGAATACCCTCTTAACGCCGTTTTTGATGGCGTCCGTGCAGCATTTTACCTTGGGAATCATGCCGCCCGATATCACGCCCGCGTCTATCAGTTCCTGCGTGTCGTCCGCATATATCTGGCTCAAAAGGCTCTTAGGGTCGTCCTTGTCCCATAAAATGCCCTCGATGTCCGTCATAACTATCATGCTCTCCGCACCCAGCGCGCCCGCGATCCTCTCCGCGGCGGTGTCCGCGTTTATGTTGTATACGTTGCCCTCGTCGTCACAGCCCAACGTCGAAATTACGGGTATATAGCCCTTTTCGAATACATCCTGCACGGGGCGAATGTCCACGTCCGTTATCCTGCCCACATATCCCAGGCGCTCGTCCAGCTTCTCCGCCTTTATCATGTGTCCGTCTATGCCGGAAAGACCCATCGCACGACCGCCCTTGCCCTGAAGCAGGTTCACCAGCCCCTTGTTTATCTTTCCCGCGAGAACCATCTGTACTACGTCCACCGTCTCATCGTCTGTCACGCGCAGACCGTCCACAAAGTCGCTCTTTTTGCCTATCTTTTTTAGCATGTCCGTGATGTCCGGCCCGCCGCCGTGTACGAGCGCTACTTTAACGCCCACCTGCGACAGCAGAACTATGTCCCCCATCACCGCCTGCTTTAAGTCGTCGTTTATCATCGCGTTTCCGCCGTATTTGACCACGACTATCTTTCCCGCGTATTTCTGTATATACGGCAGCACCTCCGTCAGAATGTGCGCGCGCTGCGGATTTGATATGTTTAAGCTCTTTTCCATCATGTACGATAATCTCCGTTTATCTTGACGTAATCATATGTAAGGTCGCATCCCCACGCCGTCGCGCTCCCCGCGCCCTCTCCCAGCGTGACTATTATGTCGATCTCCTTTTGCGAAAGTATCTGCTTTGCGAGCTCTTCCGAGAAGCCTATGCCCGCGCCGTCCTTGCATACCTCGATGCTCCCCGCCTTTGAGGAGAAGCTCACGCCTACCTTTTCGGGGTCGATGTCCGCTCCGCTGTAGCCCAGTGCGCAAAGCACTCTGCCCCAGTTTGCGTCCGCTCCGAACATCGCCGCCTTTACAAGGCTGGAGCATATCACGGCCTTTGCGGCGGTCTTGGCGGTCGCCTCGTCCTTCGCGCCCGAAACGACGCATTCAAGCAGCTTCGTCGCGCCCTCGCCGTCTCCCGCGATCTTTCTGCAAAGGTCCATGGTGACTGTATTTAACGCCTTCATGAATGCGTCGAAAGCCTCGCCCGCCGCGGTTATCTCGTCGTTCCCCGCCAAACCGTTCGCAAGCACGCATACCATGTCGTTTGTGGAGGTGTCGCCATCCACGCTCACCATGTTAAAAGTGCTCGTTATATCCGTGGAAAGCGCGGTTTGAAGCATGCTTGAGCTTATCGCACAGTCCGTGGTTATGAACACGAGCATGGTCGCCATGTTGGGGTGAATCATGCCCGAGCCCTTGGCTATTCCGCCTATCGTGCAGGTCTTTCCTCCTATTTCAAAGCTCACTGCGACGCTCTTTTCCTGCGTGTCCGTGGTCATTATGCCCTCTGCGGCGTGTGAGCTATTGTCGCCCAGCTCAGACACAAGCGCGGGTATTCCCTCTTTAAACGGCTCTATCTCGAGCGGCTCACCGATGACGCCGGTTGACGCGACTACCACGTCCTGCGCGCTTATTTTAAGCTCGTCTGCCAACAGAGCGCAGGTCTTTTCGGCTATTTCCACGCCGTTCGCGTTACACGTGTTCGCGTTTCCGCTGTTGCATATTATCGCCTGCGCCTTGCCGTCCGCGATGTGCTTTTTAGTCACCAAAAGGGGCGCGCCCTTTACGAGGTTCGTCGTATAAACCGCCGCCGCGCTCGCGCCGATTTCGCTGTATATGAGCGCAAGGTCGCGCTTATCCCTGTTTTTGCGTATTCCGCAATGTATGCCGCTCGCCTTAAAGCCCTTCGCGGCGCAAACTCCTCCGTCAACAAATTTCATCTCTATATACTCACTTTCAAAAATTATAAATTCAATCCCGTTTTGGGCTCAATGCCCATCGAAATATTCATGCACTCTATCGCCGCGCCGGATGCCCCCTTGCCGAGGTTGTCGTATCTCGCGGTGAGCAAAATGCGCTCGTCGTTTCCGTACACGCTTACGGACATGTCGTCTCTTCCCGAGAGCTTACCCGCGCTTAAAAAACCATTCTCATCCGCCGCCTCGTCGAAATGGACTATCGCGCCTGTGTATTTTTTTGCATAAACATTCTTTATATCCTGTATATCGCCCTTTATCTGCGCCTTAAACAGCGGCACCGTTACCTCCATCCCGCTGTAAAAATCCGCAACAATGGGGCAGAATATCGGCTCGTTTTTTATCCCCGTCACCGCTCGCATCTCTCCTAGGTGCTTGTGCGTCTGGCCTATGCCATACTGTCTCGGCGCCTTTAGCAGCGGGTCATTTCCGCCCTCATACTGCGCTATCATCTTCTTTCCGCCGCCGGAGTAGCCCGTCAGCGAATGGCATGTCAAAAGTGCGTCGTCATCTATCAAGCCCGTCTCGATGAGCGGATATACGAGCGCTATAAACCCGCTCGCGTGGCATCCGGGGACAGCTATGCGCTTTGATGTCGCAATCTTTTCATGAAACGCACTGCCCAGCTCCGCAAATCCGTATGCCCAATCGGGCAGCGTCCTGTGCGCCGTGGATGCGTCAATTATCGTCGCGCCGCTTCCCTCGGATAGCTCGGCGGCCTGTCTCGCCGCGTCGTCGGGAAGGCATAAAAACGTGATGTCGCTCGAAAAAATCGCCTCTTTTCTCGCGCTGTCCTTTTTTCTTTCGCCCTCATTAAGCGTGATTAGCTCTATATCGTCTCTCCCCGCAAGGCGTTCGTTTATCCTTAAACCCGTCGTGCCTGCGCTTCCGTCTATAAAAACCCTGGTCTTGCTCATGGCGTCGATCTCCTTTTCAAATGAAATACATCCTCTCATTTAGCATAATTATACATCGTTACATCTCAATATGCAAGTATTTAATTTGAAAACATGAATAATTATGTATAAATTGCAGTTTATTCAACCCTGTTGAAAAATGCTTTCGTTTATGCTAATATTGTAGTGTAATAATTATTATTGAGGCTGTTTTATGGCTAACTTGACGCAAAAGATGATAATGGACGTCTTTTTGCAGCTTTTAAAAAAGAAGAACCTCGATAAGATAACCGTGCGTGAGATAGTCGACCGCTGTGACATAAACCGCAACACGTTCTACTACCACTACAGCGATATCTTTGACCTCTTTGACGCGCTCATTTGCTCGTCCTTCACGGATGCCGCGCCGCTTTTGGGCTCCCCCGAGACGCGCGGCGAGTGCATAAGGTCCATCTCGTCCTTTATGGAGAAAAACAAGAGCGCGCTCAGGAATTCCTGCAATTCCTCCGCATATCCGCTGCTCTATGACCGTCTCAGCACTTTTTTCGACAGCCTTTTTCTGTCCATGATGCGCCTCGACCAAAAGAGGTTCGACGAAATAAATGACGAAAGCATTAAGTTCGGCGTACACTTCTTCAGATGCGCCGCGATCGGCTTAATGAAGGACTGGTTGGACAGCGACCAGCCCTCTCCCCTCGAAATTTTCCTCCAACTTGAGTCAAATATCCCCAGACTTATTGACGCATTTCTTTTGAAATAAAATTTCGATCATCTTTATTAAACAATTTACTTTACAATTACTGCTGCTTTCGCTTATACTTAACTTAACAAAAAAACGAAAGTGAGGAAAAGTTTTATGTCACACGGCTGTTTTATTAAACAACTGCCCCTGCATAGTCCATTTAACCGTCTTTATCAGCTTTGGAGAGAGAATAAAAACCGTAATTTTTTGCGCATGAATCCGCAGCGTTGCTTCGGTTCGTGCGCTTTTTCGTTTCAAGTAATAATATGCATTTAGAGCTACATAGGAGGATAAAATGAGCATATATAAGAAAACTTGGCGAAAAATATTTGCTTTAATAACATCAATCTTCATCCTTTTCTCGGCAAATGCAGTCTTTGCCGCAGATACAGATTCATCGACACAGCGCATACGTGAAATAACCGATTTGCGCGAAACAAACAGTAAGACATATGAGATGTCCGACGGAAGTTACCAATGTGTGGTCTATGCGCAGGACGTCCATTACGCCGCTCCAAATGGAACTATGCGTGAAATTGACAACGCAATAACGAACAGCGTTTCAAAGTCAGGCTATTCCTATAAAAATACGGAAAACAGCTGGTATGCGTATTTTGCGGATAAGCTCACGCAAAACAATGCAGTAAGCATGGAAAAAGACGGCTATTCCGTCTCCTTTTCACTTCCATCTCCCGATGCTTCATCGGGCGGCGCTCTGATCGACCGGCCCTTATCGGGACAAAGCAGCGCAAAAAACGCTCAAATCACCGCAGATATGTCTGATATAGAAATCGCGGATAATCCCATATATGCTTCAATGGCTGAGGACGACCGCATAGTTCTATATAAGGACGCTCTGCCCAACGCAGATATTTCATATACGGTAAAAACAGGCGCGCTCAAAGAAGATATAATACTGAAAAGCCCCGCCGCACCGCATGAAATCGTATTTGATTTAAACACGACAGGGCTTACGCCCGATGAAACGGATGGAATAACGGTATTTAAAAATAGCGACGGCGATACGATTTTTGAGCTTGCCCCGCTATATATGGAGGATGCCGAGGGAAAACGCTCAGAGGACGTCACGCACAAGCTCGAAAGCGAAAACGGCAAATACAGAATAGTCATAACCGCCGATGAAGCCTTTTTAAACGACCCGGATACGGTTTATCCCGTAATAATCGACCCATCCGTAATGGTTACGGGCAGCTCTGATACTCACGACACCTGCGTCGACCAGCAATATCCAACGTCAAACTACTATCTGAGCGAAAATCTCTGGACAGGCGGAAAACTGGGCACGAATGCGATGAGAACGTATATCCAATTCGATTTACCAACTAATTTAAGCAATACACAAATTACAAGCGTATATCTGCGCATAAAAAAGCGCGAGCATTTAGCGCCTACGGTAAAGGCTTACAGAGTTACGACCAGTTGGGCTTCCAAATCAATCACATGGAACAACAAGCCTACTTTTACCACTACGGGAGCGACAGGCGCAATAACACTTGACACAGGCGCATGGTATAAAATTAATGCGACAACCATGGTCAAGAATTGGCGAATCGGGACGTACCCTAATTATGGCTTTGTGCTTAAAGAGCCGTCCGAAACCACGTCGACACAAAAGACGAAATTCTACTCGTCCGACGCGCCCTCGCCTAATAAGCCGGAGTTGGTTATTAATTATACGAACCCTCCGTCAGGTCCAGGAATAAGCTCCATAGGTGGTTTAGGTGTTAATGATTATACTAATTGCGAGCATGGAAGCCGCGCAGGCAGAAGCTTAGTCCAAAAACTGTCGTGCAGAATGCCTGTAAGTATAAATAAAGAATACTTATACTACGATGCAAACGCATATCCTTCGCGGTTTTTAAATGCTCGCAAGGTAGATCTCTTTGTTTACTCCGGACATGGTGTAGCCAAGAGAAATTATAAAGCTCCCCATTTTTATGCTTCTTCCGCCTCAAAGCCCTCTCATACATCATCAGAAGACTCAGACACGGTATTTAG
Organism: uncultured Christensenellaceae bacterium; assembly: GCA_934373295.1. GTDB lineage: Bacteria > Bacillota > Clostridia > Christensenellales > Christensenellaceae > HGM11616. The sequence goes on from CAKROK010000024.1 coordinate 26,441, forward strand.
GCCATTCGAGGCAAGTAGTAAATACATACGATTTAATCATAAATATGTCGCAATGTATACGTGCAATTGGTTAACCTGGAATGGGGCAACTCAACGCACTAATTGTTTCTCAACATTTGCTTCAGGTTGTCGACAGCAATTAGGGTTTGCATCTAGAATGTTTTTAGACTCACGCGAGGGAAATATGTTTGGTTACAGAATGATTGACTACGCTGAGCCCATAAAAACTGCATTTTTTGAATCTGCAAAATCTTACCAAAAGCAATCTGATGAAAATGTTATTGCCAGAGTGGCTACATGGAATTCTGCTTCAAACGATACTTTTTACTCTGGTGCATCTGGTTTAGCACCCGGTTATTCGGGTAATACGTCTCAGTATTCATATTATACTATTACGGTTACCGGAACCGGAATTCATTTTTAAACTACGAGCTAATGGAGGTTAATATGAAAAAGAAGTTTTTCATCTTTATTTTTGCTGCAATATTTCTCGCAACCATTTTTTGTGGCGGATGCCAACAATCCAATAATTCTTCGGAAAATACCTACCCCGAAATAAACTGGCCAGCTTTAGGCTCTGCTAATCACAGTGACGTGAAAAAAGAAGTTAATGAAAATTTTAAGATTGATTCGTCCGACGTTAAGGTAAATGTCTATAAGGTTATAAAGCCTGATATCGATAGGATTATTTCTGATTTAAACAAAAAAATTCAACCAATTAATGAATGGACATACGAAGATGACCGAGTTTATTATGCGGATGAAAATCAGCTGATTGAAGTTGATACAAATACAGGATATTGGTTTTTCCAAAGTCGTAAAGAGTATACTTCTCTTTACAATAGTACCACACCTGCTAAAATATCTTCAGAGCAAGCCATTAATATAGCCAAAAAAGTTGCAGAAGAATATAATGTTGATTTACAGTTGTTCTCTGATATACAAGTAGGTAATATAGAATACACACCTGCTCAATCCATTGAATCATCAGAAGAAAGCTCGATTATAATCGGATACGATATATAC
>CAKROK010000025.1 GCA_934373295.1 uncultured Christensenellaceae bacterium
TTCCACGTCTGCCGTGCGTAAAAAACGCCCCTCCTCCAGCTTATGCCCGCGTATGTCGCAAAGCGCCGCCGTCGTGCCGTATATAGTCGCACTCTCGTCGTTGTGTCCATAGCTCGCGGTCGCATAAAACTGCGCTATCGCCGCCGCGTCGTTCACACTGTTCAGCGCGCGCAGGTCGTCAAGCTCCTCTAAGCGCATGGGATCGCCCTTGTCGTCCATTACACTCGCTATCAGCATGTCGTTTCCGAGGTTTTGTATCTCGCTCGTCACGGTGTTCGACGCGCCGTCCACCAGCGACACCATCACGACGAGCGCCATAACGCCTATTATAATGCCCAGCATGGTCAAAAACGAGCGTAGCTTGTTGGAGGTTATCGCCTGCCACGCCATCTTAACGCTTCCTAAAAACATCAGTCCACCTCCGTCACATGCCCATCGCTTATGTGAATGCGCCGCCCCGCCTGCCTGGCTATCTCGTCGTTATGCGTTATGAGCACTATCGTGTTCCCCGCGCGGTTCAACTCGTGAAAGAGCGCCATTATCTCGTTGCCCGTGCGGCTGTCGAGGTTTCCCGTCGGCTCGTCCGCGAGCAGCAGCGCCGGATGCGTCGCCAACGCCCGCGCCACGGCGACCCTCTGCTGCTGTCCGCCGGAAAGCTCGGAAGGCTTGTGCATAGCCCGCTTTTCCAGCCCAACGCGCTTTAGTTCCTCCATCGCCCGCCTATGCCGCTCCTGCTGGGACAGCTTTTGATATATCAGCGGAAGCTCGACGTTCTCCTGCGCCGTCATGCGCGATAACAGGTTAAACCCCTGAAATATAAAGCCGATCTTCTTGTTGCGTATCTTCGCCAGCTCATCCTCGGAGTAATTTTCGATGGGCATCCCGTCTAAGACGTATTCGCCCTTATCCGCGACGTCAAGACATCCCATTATGTTCATGAGCGTGGATTTTCCGCTACCCGACGGGCCGATTATGCTCACGAACTCGCCGGGGTATATCTCCAGATTCGCGCCGTCCAGCGCGCGGACCTCCTCCCCGCCGACGTTATAATACTTGCAAATGCCCTTCATGCTTATCATGGGCCTGCGTTCGCCCGTCATTTTGAGCCTCCGTTCATCATCTGCTCTCTCATGCTCATGAGCTGGTCCATCATCGTCTGACCCTGATGCACATATACCACCTTTTCGCCCGCATTTAGACCGTTTTTGACCTCGGCATAATCCGCGTCGGCTATGCCCGTCTCTATGCGCCTTATCTGCTTATCCTTGCCTTCCGTATCGCCCGATGCGGAAACATAGACGTATTCGCCCTGTGCGTCCTCGCCTATCGCCTCTACGGGTATCATTATTACGTCCTGCGCGCGCTGGGTCTCTATGACCGCGCTTCCGTTCATTCCCGAAAGCAGGTTTTCGCCGCCCGTGAGCTTTAATTCAACCGAATAATTCGCCATCGAACCGCTGTTTTGACCATATGCCGAAACGGACGTGACCTCCGCCTTTATCTCTTCCTTGGGGAATGCGTCCAGCGTGACCGCCGCGCTCTGTCCCGTCTTTATCTTTGATATATCCAGCTCGCCCACGGATACCGTCATCTTATTCACCTCGCCCGTCGCTATGACAAAGGGGGAAGATGAGCTAACCGCAGTCGCCGCCGTGCCGCTCGTTTGAGACAGCGCCGCGCCGCCCATGCCCATCATGGAATATCCCGCCGCGCTTGAGGATGAAGCAGTTGACGCGCCCGTTTGCGCCTGCGCCGCCGAAGCTCCGTCTGCGTTTATCTGAGCGATGACGCCGTCACAGGGCGCGGTGAGATAGGGCGAATTTGCGAGCGCGACCGCCGTTTTTAGCTGCTCTGTCACGTCGTCTATCTTTTGTAAAAGCTCATAGTACGCGCTTTGATATCCGCCGTTTTTGAGCGTGAACAGCTTTGCGCCCATGCTCACCTTGTCGCCCGCCTCGATTTTCACGCCGTCTATCGTGCCCGATTGCGCGAACACCTTGACCTCCTGCGCAGGGTATGCCTGTGCGCGCGCTATGCTCTTATCATTGTCGAAAATCTCCAATTTCTCATAGACCGGCGCCTTATCGTCGTCTAAAGCTATGCGCACGCCCTCACCCGCCTTTGAATATACCTCGGCGATGTCCTCGCCGTCCTTCCACTTCACCGTGAGCTCGTCGCCCGTCTCAAAGCTTTTATCCGTCGTTATATCCGCAAACAGCCTGCCGTCCGCGCTTATCACGGCGAGACAGCCGTGCTCCTTAACGATATCTCCCACATCGTCGCCCTTTTTAGCATATACCGCCTTGACTCTGCCCGATACAGTGCATAAAACGCTGTTGGTCTGCGTCTTTGCCTGTGAAAGCTGCGCTTCAAGCCCGTTTAGCGTTTCCGTCAGGTCGGCGGCAACTGCCTTTGCGGCGTTTTCATCCACGCTCGCCAATCTGTCCCCCGCCTTGACGCTGTCCCCCACGCTCACGAGCACCTCGTCAAGCTCGATTCCGTCAGGCAGTTCGACCTCCTCGCTGTCCTGCGCCTCGATATATCCGCTCGCGGTTATGGACGTCGTAACGTCACCCTTTTTCACGTCATATACTGTATAGACCGTCTTTGAAAGCCTGTTCGCCGCGCCGGAAAGCAATATCACAACGGTCACGACCGCCGCGACCACGCACGCAAGAACTATCCACGGCCACTTTTTTCTCTTCTTCATCATACGCCTCCGCATTGTCTTTTTTGGCATATTACTCCTTTCAAATTAAATTTAAATGAATATCTTTTCGTTCCGTTCGCTTTAACATTATGTTCACACCGAATTATTATGGTATAATATAGTTGAAAATAATACCCGGAGGAGGGCGTCAAATGATAAATATACTTGTCGTAGAGGATAACGAAAAGCTGCGCAGGCTGATGAAGATAAACCTCACCCACGCAGGCTATAAGGTGCTTGAGGCGGAAAACGGCCTCGCCGCGCTGGATGTTCTCGATCAAAACAACGTTCATCTCATGATAGTCGATATCATGATGCCCGAAATGGACGGCTATGAGCTGACGCAGGAGCTGCGCGAGGCAAAGATGACCATACCGATACTCATGGTCACCGCAAAGGAGACGCTCGAGGATAAGCGCAAGGGCTTCGGGCTGGGCGCGGACGACTACATGGTGAAGCCCATCGACATGGAGGAGCTGCTTTTACGCATCGAGGCACTGCTCCGCCGCTCAAACATCAATGCCGAAAAAAAGCTCGTCATGGGTAAAACCGAAATAAACGAGGAATCATACACCGTCACCTTTGACGGAAAATCCATCAGCATACCCCAAAAGGAATTCGGCATACTCTACCTGCTGCTCTCCTATCCCGGCAAGATATTCACGCGGCAGGCGATAATGGACGAAATATGGGGCTATGATACGGAGACTGACCCGCGCACAGTGGACGTCCACATAAAGCGCCTGCGCGAAAAGTTCTCGGATAATCCCGATTTTGAGATAGACACCGTGAGGGGTTTAGGCTATAAGGGCATCATCAAATGAAAAACATCCGCTTCAGGTTTATATTCATAACCGTTTTTACCATCGTCGTGAGCTCGCTGCTCGCGCTGTCCCTATCCTCATTTATAACGAGCATATGCGGCTTTTTCGGCGTGACCCTGCCCAAACTGTTCGGCGTTGCGCTAAAGGAGCTGCTCGCGCCCGTCATCACCATAATTTTCTCGTGCTTCACGATAACCCTGCTTTCAAACACCATCGTCCAGCCCATAATCGAGATAAACGAGGCGACCAAAAAAATAGCCGAGGGCGATTTCGACATACACCTCGACCACAGCTATTATGAGGATGAGTTTAAACAGCTTGCGGAGAACTTCAACCTCATGGTGCAGGAGCTTAAAAACAACGAATATCTGCGAAAAAACTTCACTTCAAACGTCTCTCACGAGTTTAAAACGCCCGTCGCGATAATCTCCGGCTACTGCAAGCTCATAGACGACGACATAACCCCTGAGGAGAGGAGCGAATACTGCGGCGTAATACAGAGCGAATGCGAAAAGCTGACCAAGCTCACGGCGAACCTGCTCGCGCTTTCAAAGCTGGATAATCAGAGCTTTTTGACGGATAACGACACGTTCTATTTAGACGAGCAAATCAGGCAGTGCATCATCCATTTAGAGCCTAAGTGGAGCAAGAAGAACATCGATTTCGTGTTGGATACGGACAACATTCTCTATACGGGCAGCGAGGCGCTTTTGGCGCAGGTCTGGACGAACCTCATAGACAACGCCGTGAAGTTTTCAAACAACAACGGCATAATCACCATCCGTCTGCACGAGACGGAGACGTACATCGTCGCGACGGTGGAGGATCGCGGCGTGGGCATGGAGGAGGACACGCGCCTGCACATCTTCGACCGCTTCTATCAGGGGGACACGTCCCATAAATCCGAGGGAAACGGTCTGGGGCTTTCAATAGTAAAGAGCATCGTCGAGCATTCAAACGGCAAAATCGAGGTCGAAAGCACACCGGGCAGAGGCACGACCTTTAAGATAACGCTATTTAAACCATTGTTTAAGGGATTGCCTGAAAAAAAGCATAAATAGGGAACATAAAAACGGACCTCATATGAAGTCCGTTTTGTTTTGCATTATTAGTTTCTCGCTTGTTTTAAAAGCTCCTGCTTCAGCTCCCAAAGCTCCTTTGACAGGTCTACCTTATAGACGTGCGGGTTAGTCACGCGCTTATACTCGTCCCAGAACGTGTCCAGCTCGTGCGCCGCTATAGTCCTTATCGTCTCGACGTCCGGGCTTTCATAGACGCATCTTCCGTCCACGAACACGGGGACTAACAGGTCTTTTACGTGATAATCCGTTATGGTCTTTCTCTTCCACGTCTCGTGCTGGTCGAAGATCTCGAGCGGCTTTGTCTCGTCTATCTTTTCCTCATCCAGCATGATGAGGTCGGCGAGCGCCTTGCCCGTCGCGTTTGAATATACCCTGACCACCTTTTTATATCCGGGATTGGTTATCTTCCAGACGTTTTCAGAGACCTTTATCTTAGGCATCCACTTTCCGTCATGCTCACGCGCCGCGAGCTTGTATACGCCGCCCAGCGCGGGGCAGTTCTCGCTCGTGATGAGCTTTGTGCCCACGCCCCAGATATCTATCTTACAGCCCTGGAATTTTAAGTCTCTTATGAGCTTTTCGTCGAGGTCGGAGGATGCGCATATTTTCGCGTCGGGATATCCCGCCTCGTCGAGCATCTTCCTGCACTCCTTTGAGAGATACGCGAGGTCGCCCGAATCCAGCCTTATTCCCATGGGCTCATGTCCGCTCGCCCTCAGCTCGTCGAATACCTTTATCGCGTTGGGCATACCGCTGCCTAATGTGTCATATGTGTCCACCAGCAGCAGGCAGGCATCCGGGAATATCTCCGCATATGCCCGGAAGGCGTCTATTTCGTGGTCAAAGCTCATTACCCAGCTATGCGCGTGCGTTCCCGCGGTTTTCAGCCCGAAATACTGCCCCGCGAGCACATTTGAGGTGGACGTGCATCCGCCTATTACCGCCGCCCTCGCGCCGTAAAGACCGGCGTCCGGTCCCTGCGCACGGCGCAGACCGAACTCAAGCACCGCGCCGCCGTTCGTCGCCATACATACTCTGCTCGCCTTCGTCGCGATGAGCGTCTGATGGTTTATAATGTTCAGCATCGCCGTCTCGATGAGCTGCGCCTCGATTATATTCGCCTTTACCCTCAAAAGCGGCTCATACGGGAAAGCAACCGTGCCCTCGGGCATGGCGTATATCTCACCCGTAAAGTGCAGCCCGCGCAGATAGCTCAAAAACTCGTCGTCAAAGAGGTTTAACGAGCGCAGATAGTCCGTATCCTCCTCGTCGAAATGCAGGTGCTTTATGAGGTCGATGACCTGCTCAAGCCCCGCGACGATGGCATATTCGCTCTCGCCCGCGCCCTTTCTGAAAAAGACGTCGAAAACGGCCTTGTCATTCGTCATGCCCTTTTTGTAATAGCCATACATCATCGTCAGCTGATAGAGGTCTGTCAGCATGGTTAAATTTCTCATTTTAACTCCTCCGGCTCCTTTTCGGTCTGTTCATCATTCTGCGCGTCTTGCGCCTCGGTTACTTCCTCGATGTTCTCCGTCTCGGAATTTTGCTGTTCCTGATCCTGTGCCTGTTCCTGCTCGCTCTCCTGCGCCGCCTTCTTTTTCTTTTCCGGCTTATATCCTAAATCATAAATCTTCCCGACATATGTAAAGGGCTTCTGCTCGCGGTTTCTCATTATTATGAGGTATATCAGGCCCAATATCACGCATACAAGCGCGAGACCCTGCGATATCCTTAAAACTCCGGGGATGAGCCAAAGGCTGTCCGTCCTCAAGCCCTCTATGAACGCCCTGCCCGCGCCGTACAGCACGAGGTACATCACGAACACATTGCCCCTCTTTTTCGCCTTTTTCTGATACCACATGAGTATGCCGAACACTATTAAGTTCCATACGCTCTCATAGAAGAACGTCGCCATGTGCCAAGGCGCGTCGCAGAGCTGCTGTATCATCTTGCCCGTCGCTTCATCGTATACCGCAATGGTATGCTGCTTGGTGATGTTCACCGCATAAGGGAACCACTGCATGGATTTTTCCGTGACCGCCGCGCCGAACGCCTCCTGATTTACGAAATTGCCCCAGCGGCCGATCGCCTGACCTATCGCAAGGCCGGGCGCCGCGATATCCGCCATTATGCCTATGCTGAATTTCCTCCATCTACAGAAGATGACAAGCGCGATAAAGCCGCCGATTATGCCGCCGTATATCGCCAAGCCGCCGTGCCAGATGGCTATCATCTCCGAGAAATCGCCGGCGTATCTGTCCCATTCCAGCGCGACGTAATACACCCTTGCGCCGATGAGCGCCAAAGGTATCGCCAATATGAGAAAATCCACGACGAGATCGAAGTTATATCCGCGTCTTTTCGCCATGTATCTTCCCACGACTATGCCCGCGATTATGCCCATGCAGATTATTACGGCATACCACGCGATGCTTATGTTCGTGCCAAACAGGTTTTTAACCAGGTATTGACTGTCCATTTTCTTCCTCCTACTTGTTTTTGATAATGAACATGCTGGGATAAAGCCCACCGCAGCTAAAGGTATGCTTGCTTACAAGCTCCATCCCCGATTTTTCTATAAGACCCGATAAGAGCCTTTTATCATGCGTAAATAAGAACGCATATCCGCCTTTTTTAAGCAGCTTTTTGAGGTTTACGAGGAATTTTCTGTAAAGCTCCTCATTCTTCATATGGCTGCCTACCCTTAATCCGAAGGGCAGATTGCATATGACCTCGTCAAAGCTCTCCTGAAAGTCCGCAAGCGCGTTTTTGAGGTAGAAATGCGCGCCCGTCTTGGCGAATTTTTCATTGAGCCGCGCCGCATTGAGCGCCTCCTTTGAAATATCCGTCCCCATGAGCGAACCATAGGGCAGCCTTGCGCGCTCAAAAAGCATAGTGCCCGAGCCGCAGAAGCAATCCAACACCGCCGCATTTTTCTTTGTAAACGGCGCTATAAAGCTCACACACGCCGCTGCCGCTGCGGGATGAATGGACGCGCTTATGCTCTTTTTCTTGTATATGAATCTGTCGTCCAGCTGCGGCTGAGGAAGTACGCATAAATACACCCTGCGCTCGCTTGAAAACACGGCTATCTCAAACGCATAAGACGACGGGCTGTTTACAAAGCCCTTTTCGCGTATTTTCTTTGAAAGCTCCTCCGCCAGCTTTTTTCTGTCATCGCGCGAGACGTCCGCCGTTATGTCCAAGCGATACGTCAGCTCACCCTCGCCGTAAAGCGCGCGCACAAAGCTCAAAAACTCATCCGACGCCGCCGCATTGACCGCTGCGGCGGGGTTAAAGAACTCGTCAAATAGTATGAACGCCTTATAAAAGCTGCGTGCAGCGAATATCCTGCGGTACCTCTCCACGCCGTCCACCTTTAAAAGATTGCTCTTTTCGTCTATCACCTGCGCGGCATATTTGAGCTTTGTCACCTCGCGCTGCGTCACGCGCACGGACGGGCATTTTAAAATGAGGCTCGTCCCCTTTTTGAGCGAGGCGATCATTTTGACCTCCGTCTTGGGCGCTTTAAGCGAGGAAATCGCCTTATCGAGCGCGTTTCTCTGCTCCTCGATGTGCTTATCCTCCGTCGCGGTGATCTGATAGTTTTCCAAAAACTCCTGCACGCCCGCGGTCTTGTCCGCATTTCCCAGCGCAAGGATTATGGACGGCTTCACGAACTCCGTATTTTCGGAGGTAAGACTGTCCATGAGCAGCGCGGCGTATTCATTCGGGCGCAATTTTCCCAAAAGCTGAGCACAGCTCTTTTTGAGCTTAGCGTCGTCTGACTTCATCACGTCCGCAAATTTATCCGAATTGATGTCGATATAGTGCGCGATGATCTCCGCCTTATCCCTGTCCGCACTGGCATCCACCAGGCCGCGCATAAGCTCCCTCGCGTTTTTCCCCGCGAAAATATAGTTAAACGACTGGGATATTACGGAATTCGTCATCATGGGCAGCAGCCTTTGACGCCTCGCCTGAGGCGCAAGCTCCTTCGTCCTGTTTATCGCGTTTAAGTATTCCTGCATTAGCCCTCCTTGGCGTCAAGTACGCTGAAAATGACCTGCGCGACGTTGTTTGCGCCGTCCGTCATCCCCGAATCCTTCATATTCGCCCGCAGCTCGGGCGCCCTTTTTTCAAGCTCCAGCAGGCTGTTAAGCAGCGTTTTGGGCGTGATATTCTCCTGATCCAGCACCATGCTGTAGCCCTTTTTCTCAAAATATCCCGCGTTTAACACCTGATCGCCTCTGGAGGACGCCGCAGGCAAGGGCACGAGCAGCGCGGGCAGACCAAGCGCCAAAATCTCAAAGATGGCGTTCGCTCCTGCGCGGGACAGCATCATATCCGCCGCCGCAAACACGTCGGGCAGCTCCTCGGAGATATATTCAAACTGAACATAGCCTTCCTTATTGATATCGGGATTGAGCTTTCCCTTTCCGCGAATGTGCGCTATTTCAAAGTTCTTTAAAAGCTCGTCTATAGAGGCATCTACCGCCTCATTCACAGCCTGTGCGCCCAGGCTGCCGCCCATTATGAGCAGCACGGGCTTTTTGCCGGAAAGTCCCAAAAAATCCAATCCCTTTTGCCTGTCTCCCGAAAGCAGCTCCCTGCGCACGGGTGCGCCCGTAACGACGCTCTTTTCGCCCTCGATATGCTTTTGCGTCGCCTCAAATGACACGCAAACCCTGCTCGCCTTGGGTATGCAAAGGCGGTTCGCGAGCCCGGGAGTGTAGTCGCTCTCATGCAGCACCACGGGTATCTTTTTTGATTTCGCCGCGAACACCACAGGGACCGTCACAAACCCGCCCTTTGAAAACACGAGCGCGGGCTTTTCAGCTTTCATTATCTTTTTCGCCTGAAAATATCCGGCGATTATCTTAAACGGATCGGAGAAATTTTTAAGGCTGAAATATCTGCGCAGCTTGCCCGCGCTTATCGGATAGTATTTTATCCCGGCTTCAGTTATTATCTCCCTCTCTATGCCGTTTTTCGTGCCGACATAGACCACCTCACAGCCGCGCTTTTCAAGATACGGGATAAGCGCGAGGTTGGGCGTGCAGTGCCCCGCCGTTCCGCCGCCTGTGAGCAGTATTTTCTCATTCATCTTTTCCACCTCATCGTTCCTTTCGGCAAATCATTCCGCTCAATAATATGCTCCTGCAAAAGGAACTGTCACCGAACTTGTTGATATTTTATTATACAACTTTATCGCGCCGATGACAAGGAAAAGAAAGAGATGGTTTTTGGCCGGGTTTTTGCAAGGAGTAAATAGGTAGGTAAGGTGAAGTCAAAGGTTGCTTTGCTTGCGCAAAGCTCCATTATATGTGCGCGCGGCGCAGCTTTCAAAAGCGAAACGGCTCCCGCCGTTTCATGCTTGAAAGTGCCCGCCCCAGCCCCGCCCCCGCCTTTGGCGGGGCTGGGGCGGGCTTAGTTTTTGCGGCTACGCCACAAAAACCTGCGCCGCGCCTCATCGGCAAGCTCGCTTTATAATCGGAGGGCAAGACGTTTGAGATAGGTATAATCCATCTCTTTTGGCGGTTTGCCGCGCCAAAAGAGATACCTTATTATTAGTTCGATTTTTCGCATCATAATCGTATTTTGCTATTGATTTATTTGGGAGAGTATTGTATTCTATAAATGGTACGAGTTTTCTTGTATTGGCGTTGCCAATAACACGGTAGGCGGTCGACCCCAATTCATTGTTCCTCCTAAAATTAAGAATAATGAGAGGGGGCTGGGAATATGAGTTTCAGTGATATAATTGAATTGCTTATGTTTCTCGTTGCTTTTGCCGCTCTTATTAAAGAGTGGGATAGAGACAACAAAAAATAACCGCCAACATTCCAACTTTGAACGGTTATTTTAATTAACTCTAAAGGTTGACCGTCTATCGGCAACGCCACCTTTATCTTTATTATATTATGCAGACCCCCTAAAGTCAATACTCGAAAAAATTATGTTCTAAACATTTCACGCCGCCGTCACCCTCGATACTATCACCGTCAGGTCGTCCTTCGCCGCGCCGCCGCTCGAGATTATCGTCTCGCGTATTATTCTGTCCGCAATGCTCTTTACATTGTCCGCCTTGGCGCTGCGCGTTATCCTCTCATACAGCGCGTTGTCGTTAAGCTCCGCCTCCGCCACGCCGTCCGAGAACAGTATGACGAGGTCGCCCTCCTCTAACTTCACGTTGTGCTCCTGCGGCTCACATTCCTCCAATATCCCCAGCGGAAGCGCCCCCGCGCACAGCTTATGCACTTTATCCCCGCTTATCACATATGAATGCGGCGCGCCTATTTTGGTAAATTTGGCGTTCGCGTCCCGTAGGTTCACTATGCACATATCCAGCGCGGAGAAAACCTCATCCGACGAGGATAACAGCATGAGCTTGTTCACCATGTTGAGCACGCTCTTTTCGTCAAATCCGGCGCAGTAGTAGTCCTCTATCAAATTCGCCGCAGCGAAGCTCTCCCTCTGCGCGCGCTCTCCGCTACCCATGCCGTCGCATATTAGCAGCATATATCTGCCGTCCGGAAGCGGTTTTAGCGAATACGTGTCGCCTGACACCACGCTGCCCTCTTTTGTCGCACGGGCGACCGCCGTCTTTAACGCAATGCTCCTTGCGCGAGTGTATTTCAGTGCGCATAGGCCCGTGCCGCATACGGGCTTGTTCTCCATGCTCATCTCACATCCGCACACCTCCGAGACCGTCTTTTTCACGCAGCTCATGCACGTTCCCCGTCCGCCGCAGTTCTTTATGCGCAGCTCGACGCGCACGTCCTCCCCCGTCTTGGTGACGGTCACGTCGCGCACGTCTCTTCCCAGCTTGTCGAGCGCCACTGCAAGCTCGTTTTCCGCGTTTTCATCCACCTCCATCTCTTTTGAGACGTCCTCCTCCAGCTTTTCAAGCGCGTTTGAAAGTCCGGCGAGCTGCTCCGCGATGGCCGAGCGGCTCTCCATCACCTTGTCCTCCCAACGCGCGCCCAGCGAGTATTCGTTAAACACGGAATTTAACGTAAATATGAGCTTTTTAGGCTTTATGCACCGCGTGATATAGTCTCTTGTCATGTCCTTTTCGACTATCTTCCCCGCGACGCGGTATCTGTTGTACATCTGCTGCATGAACGCATACGTCCCGTCAAACTGTTTATCCCAGCAAAGCTCGTAGTTCTCGCATTTTACGCAGCAGCGCTCCGGTATGTTCGCCACGGCGTACTGCATTCCCGAGCGCCTTCTCGCCTCCGCCGAGCCCTTGAACGTGCGCGCCGCGCTCTTTAATACGCGCGACATGTCCTTTATCCTGCCCTGTGATAGCTCGTTGAATCTCTTTTGAGTGAGCGCGAGCGTGTTCTTCCTGTTCGCCGCGCCGTCCATGACCGCCCGCAATCTTTCATATGCCCTTTGCGGTATTATGCAGAACAGCCCCGCGGCTATGCCCACCTCCGCGAGCACGGTTATTTCCGCCCCCAGCGCGGCTATGCATATGAGCGCCCCCGCCGTATATACCCCCGCAAACACGGGCTTTATCAGCTTTTTAAACAGTCCGGATACTGCGGCGCATATTACGGGTATCACGCACGCCTGCGTCTCGACCCCCGCCGTCATGCATGCAAGCGCGCAAAACGCACCCACCAGCGCGCCCCTCGCCGCACCCGCGCAATACGCCGCGCAGATGCAGATAAACGCCGCCGCTATGCCTATTATGCGGATGCCCGCCACGCCCGCCTCCCCTATTCCGGCTAAGCATATCACCGCAAAAAAGCTCACGGAAAGCAGCTCTATCTCGCTCAATATCCGCCGCATCTTCGCCTGGGATATCAGCTTTATCACCACTGAAAATATCAGCGTACAGAGCAGGCATATCACGACCTCGCCCGCCGTATAAGCAAAGCTCAACAGCACCGTGCTCTTAAAGATCGCCGCGGATATGAAGCACGCCGCGGACACTATCACGGCGACTGCGGCCCTGCGCGGGCGAATATGTATTATTCGTAATATTATAAAACACACGCATATTATGGATAATGCGCAGAAATTGTATTCGGGAAAAGTCAGCTCGCCTATTGCAGTGCATAGCGAGGCATACACCCCCGCCATGGCTATAAACGGGTCTATCGCCTTTTCATGCGAAAAACAGGCTATTAAAAGCGCCGTTCCGAATGGGTGCATCTCCCCCGCGATGCTCACCCTGCCTATTAAAAACGAAGATAAAAGCACAAAGGATAGATAGAATAAGGTGCGTCGAGAAACTGCCGCGCGCCTTACGTTTTTCTGTTCAACAGTCATTATATGTCATCCTCCAATAAAAGATGACTATATTATTACAAAATAAAAGCGCGACGTATGTCGAGCCGTGTACCCTCATAATGTAGAATAGTGACTGCTTTTGGCGAAATAATTTTTAGGTGCATCAGCTTGTCAAAAAAACATTTTTGAGCTTACATGCAGTCTTTTAAACTATACCGCATAAAGTACATTAAAAACAGGCTGCCTAATTTTTTTGTCTAGCTTTGGCTAAGTTCCCTAAAACAATCCTTTTATGTTAGCGAATCACTTTCAACCGCCACTCAAGAAGAAACCGATTTTTCGTCATTTTTCGAGCGAGGCGCGTAAGAAGTACTTAGAGTACGTCGCACAAGCCGAGTCGAAATTAGGCTCCCAAAAAAGTGGTAGCGCAAGCGAGCTTTTTTGGGAAAGAGGAGCAGCAACGTTATTAGTCGTTGTAGGCGCGTTTACGCGGCTGCATGACAATATCGTTTGCTGCGACGAAGGCGGAAGGGCGGGATTTTTTGACAGTCTGAAATGTCTTTAACGGCGGCTGACCTGGTCTTTGCCCCCTCACTCGCCGCCCGGGAGTCTCGCTCATAGCGCACCCGCGCCCCCACTAATGCTCCTCTCGCCCATATAAGGACGGACGGACTTACATCTAAACCGCACCATGCTCACAGGGGCTTTGCCCTGCTTACGAGGATCGTTTTGCCTGCGACTGGCGTCGACTTTCAACCACAGACCCGCCGTTAAAGACACTTAATTATACAGCACGCATAAAAAAATAGCAAATAATTATATTTCAAAAAAGGAATTTCACCCCATGATGAAGAATTACTATAATAACAAAAGGTTTTCGGTGACTTTATCCGCTCGATAACCAAAAAATCGACTGATAAAATCATCTTTAAACCGAAAACAATTTTCCAAAAATATATTTTGGAAAGCACATTGAAAACCAGACTGTCTAAAAAGCCCGATTTTTCGTCATTTTTCGAGCGAGGCAAATGAGGCGTACTTTGAGGTACGTCGATTGAGGTGAGTCGAAATAAGACTCCCGAAAAAGTGGTAGCGCAAGCGAGCTTTTTTGGGAAAGAGGAGCAGCTACGTTATTAGTCGTTGCAGGCGCGTTTACGCGGCTGCATGACAATATCGTTTGCTGCGACGAAGGCGGAAGGGCGGGATTTTTTGACGGTCTGATACCGTATTCTATGAAGGGAGGCATAATATATATGCGTCTAAATGTTAAAGGCAAGGGAATGGAAGTTTCCGAATATCTGTATAACATCACCCAGAAAAAGGCGATGAAGCTGGAGAGGTACTTTAAAGCAGGCACAGAAATGACAATATTGCTCTCTATTGAACACGGAATGCACATCTGTGAGGTCACGGTGCCTTTTAAGGATGTCATCCTGAGAGCAGAGGAGTCGTCCGGCGACATGTATAACTCCATCGACGCCGCGCTTAAAAAGCTCGAGCGAATGATAAGAAAGCATAGAACTAAGCTCGAAAAGCGCATCTATGACGGCGTTTATGACTTCACCGACACCATCTATGACTATGACGATGTCAATATCATGAATGAAGAGGACGCCGTTATCGTAAAGAGAAAGACCTTCCCCGCAAAGCCCATGGATATTGAAGAGGCCGAAATGCAGATGGAGCTGCTTGGTCATAGCTTCTTCGTATTTTTGAACAGCGAAACAAACGAGGTAAACGTCCTCTATAAGAGAAAGGACGGAAATCTGGGTCTCATCGAGCCGGAATACAACTAAACCGAATATACAGAATATACAAAGGAGCGGTCAACAGCCGCTCTTTTTTTATTCTCTGATACAAACAAGCCTAAATGTATATTGATTAACGTACAACTTTGTGATAAAATTAACTCAATAAATCTCACGATACTATAAGGAGAATGCAAAATGAAGAAGATTGTTGTAGCCGGCGGCGGCGTTTTAGGCAGTCAGATAGCCTTTCAGGCGGCGTATTGCGGCTTTGACGTAACTATTTGGTTAAGAAGCGAGGGCAGTATCACGCGCACACAGCCCAAGCTCGACCACCTCATCGAGGTATATAAGGAGACTATCGAAAAGATGGCTACGCCCGAGGGCAGGACTCCCGCAGTTTGGGCGATGGGCATAGCGGATTACGATTCCTTTGACAAGGCGCAGTGCCTGGAAAAGGCGCAGAACGCCTATGAGAACATCAAGCTCGAGCTGGATATGCAAAAGGCAGTCGAGGACGCAGACCTCGTGATAGAATCCATGGCGGAGGTCGCGGATGAGAAGATCGCGTTCTATAAGAAACTCGCGGAGTATCTGCCCGAAAAGACCATCATCGTGACGAATTCCTCCACGCTGCTCCCCTCCAAGTTCGCAAAGTTCACGGGCAGACCGGAAAAATACCTCTCCTTACACTTTGCAAACTCCATCTGGAAGAACAACATGACAGAGGTCATGGCGCAGGATAAGACGGACAAGAAATACTTTGACGAAGTTTTTGAGTTCGCCAAGCAGATAAGGATGATCCCCCTCCCCGTAAATAAGGAAAAATCCGGCTACCTGCTCAACTCCATGCTCATCCCGCTGCTCTTCTCCGGAATGGATCTCTACGTTAACGGCATATCCGACCCCGAGAGCATTGACAAGGCATGGACGTTAGGCACGGGCGCGCCCAAGGGACCCTTCACGATACTCGACACTGTCGGCCTCACGACGGCTTACAACATCGTTCAGATGTACGTCAAGCTGCCCTCCTTCCTCGCTCCTTATAACTTCAAGGGCATGTCCAAGATGTTAAAGAAGTACATCGACGAGGGAAAGCTTGGCATGTCCTCCGGCGAGGGATTCTTTAAGTACGATAAGTAATATTGAGATAAATAGTGAAACGACTTGAAAGGAGAGGGTAAAACCTCTCTTTTTTATGATTTTCACAAATCACGATCTGGCTAAAATAGCAATTTTCGCGGTCATTTTGGATTTTTCTTTACTTTCCGCTCCATTTCCTATAAAATAGAGTTTTAGGAGGATGGTCATGACGGATAACGAAAAGATACTTTCCATATTAAAGAGCGAATACCCCGACGCAAAGCCCGCGCTTCACTTCAAAAACGCATATGAGCTTTTGGTCGCGGTCATACTATCCGCACAGTGTACGGACGTCCGCGTCAACAAGGTCACGGAGGTGCTTTTTAAAAAATACCCCGACCCCGCCGCGCTCGCGAATTGCGATATATCCGAGCTTGAGGACGTGATACACAGCTGCGGCTGCTATAAGGTCAAGGCGAAAAATTTAAAGAGCATGGCGACCGACCTCATGGAAAAATTCGGCGGACAGGTCCCTCATACCATGGAAGAGCTGACCTCCCTTGCCGGCTGCGGGAGAAAGACGGCGAACGTTGTCATGTCAAACGCCTTCGGCATCCCCGCGATAGCCGTGGATACGCACGTCTTTCGTGTATCTAACCGACTCGGGCTGGCTACAGCGGACGACGTCTTAAAGACGGAAAAGCAGCTCATGGAGGTCATCCCCAAAAAGGATTGGTCAGACGCGCACCACTGGCTCATCTTCCACGGCAGACAGGTATGCACGGCGCGCGCTCCCAAATGCGAGGGCTGTGCGCTTAAAGGCCTCTGCCGCTATTACAGCGAAAGGAATGATATATAATAATGATAGTTGATAAAGCGAGAATATTCATAAAGGCGGGAAACGGCGGCAACGGCGCGGTGGCGTTTCACCGTGAAAAATACGTCGCGAACGGCGGACCGGACGGCGGCGACGGCGGAAACGGCGGCAATATCGTCTTTTTCGCGGATAACGACACGCGCACGCTTGTCGACTTCCAGTTCAAGACAAAATACGCCGCACAGGCGGGCGAGCCGGGCAGAGGCAAGAACATGCGCGGGAAAAACGGCGAGGATCTCATAATAAACGTCCCCGTAGGCACGGTCGTGATAGACGAGGAGACGGGGAGAGTCGTCGCAGACCTCTCAAAAAAGGGAGACAAGCGCATAATCCTAAAGGGCGGAAAGGGCGGAAAGGGCAACGCGCGCTTCGCCACCCCCACGAGACAGGCGCCCAGGTTTTCCACCCCCGGCAGAAAGACTGTGGGCAGGCATGTCATTTTGGAGCTTAAATCCATAGCAGACGTGGGTCTGATAGGCTTCCCCAGCGTGGGTAAATCCACCCTGCTGTCCGTGATAAGCGCGGCAAAGCCCAAGATAGCGGCATATCACTTCACTACCTTAAACCCCAATCTCGGAGTAGTCCGCCACAAGGAGACGAGCTTCGTCGCGGCGGATATCCCCGGTCTCATAGAGGGCGCGAGCGAGGGCGCGGGTCTGGGGCACGAGTTTTTGCGCCATATCGAGCGCACGCGTATGCTCGTACACGTTCTGGACGCGAGCGGCAGCGAGGGGCGCGACCCCATCGACGATTACTATAAGATCCGTGCAGAGCTCGGGCAGTATTCCCCCGCTCTTTTGGAAAAGCCGGAGATCATCGCAGCCAATAAGACGGACGTGAGCGAGGATAACTTAGCCGCGCTAAAAGAGGAATTCGAGCCGAAGGGCATACCCGTTTTTGCAATATCCGCGGCGACGCGCGGCGGCATAGAGGCACTTTTGGATGCGGTCTGCCTTGAGCTTAAGGCGCTTCCGCCCGTGGAGACGCTGGAGGAAGAGGGCGTCATAGAGGAGTGGCAGTTAGGCCCCGGCCCGCTCACGTTTGACGTGACGCGCGGCATGGACGGCGTGCTCGAGGCGAACGGCAGCGCGATAGACGAGATATTCAGGCGCATCGACCCGACCGACCCGGACAGCATGAGGCATTTTGAAAAGCTGCTCGTGGATATGGGCATAATCGAGGGCTTGAGAAACGCGGGCGCAAAGGACGGCGACGAGATACGCCTTAACGGCGAGACATTTGATTTTGTAGATTGACGGAGGTATTTTATAGAGATGACGAGTTCCGAAAGAGCACATTTAAGGAGCATTGCGAACGGGCTTGAGCCCATAATACACATCGGCAAGGAGGGCATCACCCCCGCGCTTTTAAAGCAGGCGGACGATGCGCTCACCGCGCGCGAGCTGATAAAGGGCACCGTTTTAAAAAACTGCGACTATACCGCAAGGGAGGCGCTGAACATGCTCTGTGAGCAGTTGGGCGCGGAGGGCATCCAGGCGATAGGCCGACGCTTTACGCTGTATCGCAAAAAGCCTGAAGAGGAGATTTGAAAAATTATCAGGGCAGTACGATACTGCCCTGTTTTTTATGGCACATATTCCCCGACCCTGTTTTAAATAAAAAACCAAAATTTTCAAAATTGTAACCGCTTAGGCACTTTTAATTGCACCCGCTATTTGATATTATAGGAATGGTAATGTAAACGAAAAAAGGATGTAAAATGAAAAAAACCTTATTATTTATTCTCGCTGCGCTAATCATCCTCACCGGCTGTGCGCAGGGGGCGAAATACTTGGAGGGCGGCGACGATACCCCTCTTTTGACGGCGGACGGCGACGTGCTGTTGACGATAAAGGACTATAACCGCCTTGTTTGCGAAAACGAGCTTCAGCATGAGCTTTTGGGGCAAGATAGAAGTACGCAGGACGAGCTGTTCACCACGGCGGCGGAATATGCGCTTTGCGCGCGCTTTGCGGAGGATTTCGGCGCGCAGGCGGATATCGAGACGCTATATTCGGAATATGACAGCTATCTATCCGACCTCAAGACCAATCTCGACAACACGACCTTAAACTATCTGTCCGAGCTTAAAAAGGAGCTCGATATGGACGATGACGCTCTTCGAGACTGGAC
Source organism: uncultured Christensenellaceae bacterium (assembly GCA_934373295.1). Taxonomy (GTDB): domain Bacteria; phylum Bacillota; class Clostridia; order Christensenellales; family Christensenellaceae; genus HGM11616. The sequence goes on from CAKROK010000025.1 coordinate 18,711, forward strand.
GGTATACGAGACGTATAAACAGCGCTGCTGTGAAGACCTCATAGAGAACATCTCTAAAAATTACAGCGGCCTGACGGACACCGCGGCGATGGAGGAGGCGGTACTATCCAACCTCCAGCAGCTCGCGGACATGTATGAAATAAATTGCAGTTTCGAGGGCTTCGAGAATAAGACCTTCGATTTCAAAAATATACTCAAATTATGATGTACCCGCAAGAGCGCGGCGCGAAAGGACTTTATGCAAAAATCCAATAAAACCAAATACGACCTGAGATATTTAAAGCTGCTTTCAAAGGAATACCCCAATATTCAATCCGCCTGCACGGAAATAATCAACCTCCAGGCGATATTAAACCTGCCCAAGGGGACGGAGCACTTCATGAGCGACATCCACGGCGAGGATGAGGCGTTTGTGCATATTTTGAACAACGCGTCCGGCGTCATACGCGAAAAGGTGGACGACATATTCGCCAACCGCCTGACCTCAAAGGAGCGCAACTCGCTCTGCGCGCTCATATACTACCCCGAGCGCAAGCTAACCGAGCTGTCCGCGCAGCACGAGGACGTCGCAGAGTGGTATGAGGTCATACTCTACCGCCTAATAGACATCTGCCGCGAGGTCACCTCAAAATACACCCGTTCAAAGGTCAGAAAAGCCCTGCCCAAGGACTTTGAATACATAATCGACGAGCTTTTGAACACAAATTACTCCGATAAGAACAAGGAAAAATACTACGAAAATATCATAAAGACGATAATCGACATCCAGCGCGCGGACGAATTTATAATCGCGCTCTGCAACCTCATAAAGCGCATGGCAGTCGACCGTCTGCATATAGTGGGCGATATTTTCGACAGAGGGCCGCATCCGGACGTAATACTCGACCGCCTCATGGAGCACCATTCCGTGGATATTCAGTGGGGCAATCACGACGCACTGTGGATGGGCGCGGCTTCGGGCAGCGCGGTATGCATAGCGACCGTGCTCAACAACTGCATGAAATACGACAATCTCGACGTCATAGAGGACGGCTACGGCATAAATCTGCTGCCGCTGGCGCTTTTCGCCGCTCAGACATATGAGGAGGCGGAGCGCTTCCGCCCGCGCAGCATCTCGCTCGATTCCTCCTATGACACAAAGGACATCGAGATGCTCTCGCGTATGCACAAGGCGATATGCATAATACAGTTCAAGCTGGAGGGACAGCTCATCGCCCGCCGTCCGGAATATATGATGGAAGACCGCGACATGTTAAGCCGCATAGACTACGACAACATGAGCATAACCATCGACGGAAAAGAGCATTTCCTGACGGACTGCGACTTCCCCACGATAGACCCGGCGCACCCGCTCGAGCTGACGGACGAGGAATCCGCGCTCATAAACCAGCTCGTTCACGCATTCAAGCACTCCGAAAAACTGCAAAAACACGTGAACTTCCTGCTAACCGCGGGCAGTCTCTACCGCTGCTTTAACGACAACCTCATGTTCCACGGCTGCGTTCCGTTAAACGACGACGGCTCGTTCATGGAGTTAAAAGTGAACGGCATGGGCTTCAAGGGAAAGGAGCTTTTCGACCATCTCGACAAGACCGTGCGCAGGGCGTTTTTACCCGATGAAAAATCCGCACAGAAGAAATACGGTCAGGATCTGCTGTGGTTCTTATGGTGCGGACGAAATTCCCCGTTATTCGGCAGAGATCACATCACGACGTTCGAGCGTTACTTCATCCCCGACAAGGAGACGCACGTCGAAAAGAAAAACGCCTATTACAAATACTATAACGACAGCGAATTCTGCACGCGGCTATTGGCGCATTTCGGCATCGAAAACGAACAGGCGCGCATAATAAACGGACATATCCCCGTAAAGGTACGCGACGGCGAGGGCCCGTTAAAGGCAAACGGAAAGCTTATCGTAATAGACGGCGGCTTCTGTAAGGCGTATCAGTCCGTCACGGGCATAGCGGGATACACCATGTTCTTCTCATCCCACGGCATACGCATAGCCGCGCATCAGCCGTGGTGCGGATTGGAGGAATCGCTGAAGGCGAACACGGACATCACCTCCGAAACCGTTCTGCGCGACGACTATCCCGAGCGCATACTCGTCGGTCAAACGGACACGGGCAAGGAGCTTAAAGAGAGCATCGACGAGCTGGAGGAGCTGCTAAAGGCATACAGAACGGGCGTACTGCCCCAGGTGTTTAAAAAGTGAGGAGAGCTTTTCTTTTAACCGCGCTCATAATGCTCACCGTGCTGTTATGCGCCTGCTATCCGGGGGACATATATTACTATGAATCCCGCTTTGACGAGCTGGACATAAACGGCAGGGTAAGCGAGGCCGCGCTGAAAATAGAGGACGGACGGATCACCCCGCATCTCAAAAAAGAGCTGGAGGTGATCGCGGATGACCTGCAAAACATAAATACTCACAAAAACCCATACGTGAAAAACGTCAATTCGGACTTTATAAGCGCGGTCAACATGCTGTCCGTCGCCGCTCAAAAGCGCGAGTCAGGCGACGACAGCTATTCCACCTATATCGAAATGGCAAAAAAGGCGTACAACACGGCGAACGCGACGCTGAATCAATACAAAGTGAGCCTGGAGGCAGCAGATGACGGTAAATGAAGCGGACGAGCTTTACATGCGCGAGGCGCTCAAAGAGGCAGAGCGTGCCGCAAAAAAGGATGAAGTCCCCGTAGGTGCGGTGGTCGTGCGGGAGGGAAAGATAATTGCCCGCGCGCACAATCTGCGCGAGCATAAAAAGGACCCCTCCGCCCACGCCGAGTTCATCACGATGACCAAGGCCGCGCGCCGTTTAAGAGGATGGCGGCTTATAGGCTGTACGCTTTACGTCACTTTAGAGCCCTGCCCGATGTGCGCGGGACTCATAATAAACTCCCGCATACCCCGCGTGGTTTTCGGCGCATACGACAAAAAGGCGGGTGCGCTGGGAAGCGTATACGACCTAAACGAGGGCAGATTAAACCACCGCTGTGAGCTTTCCGGCGGCGTGATGGAAGAACAATGCGCACAAATATTAAAAGATTACTTTAAACGAAAGAGAAAGTAGCGTTTTATAGCGCTGCTTTTTTGTTTTATATAATTTTTCAAATCAATAGTTGGCTTTAAAGGCATTAGCTTGATTTAAGAGTTTACTCTGATATTTTTCCTGAAAACCGTGGTTTTCAGACTTTCCCATAAGAGGGCTGCCGCCCCCTCATCCTTCCCCGCAATTCGTTCAGGCTGAAATGTTAGCATAAGTGCTTAACTTAGTTTTCGGCTATACTTTTTTCCCGACGGTGACGGTCTTAAAATCGCAAGCGATTTTACAGACCGCATACATTACTTAGAGTAAATAGTCTTGTTTGTGACTCCCGCTCGATTGTAGATATGTTTACATAACTTCCCCAAAAAAATATTAGCTCTTCTTTGTGCTGCTTGTGACGGTCTTAAAATTATGCTGCGCGATAATTTTACAGACCGTATGCTTTAGTTGGCGGGAATAGTTTGGATATGGGAGAAAAACGTTTGTGCGCTTGATTTTAAAAGTACGGATACTCACGCAAATTGAAATAATAGGTTGCTTTGCTTCGCAAAGCTCCATTATAATTTCACGCTGCCATGCCATTCCGCTGAATTTAAAAGATTCAACTCAAACGTAGCTGCGCCGCGCCTCGTCGGTAAGCTCGCTTTTTAATCGCAGCGTATTCTTTTGATTTAGGTTTAAATCATTTTTTCGGCAGTTTGCCGCGCCGAAAAAAATACCTCGTTTTTGCCGATTTCATCAGAAATTGGGATAAAGACGATAAACAGAAATAGCCGCTTTTTCATACATTACTTTAACCCCCATAAATTGCGCTAGAAAAAATTGGCCAATACCCCCTCTCACTTTTGTTTTATCCCCAATTCGAATATAAAAAACAATTTGCAAGAGTACTTGTAACTTTGCACCACATATGTTAATATATAGTATGTAAAGGATAATAGTTTACCTAAATGTAATCGATTTCAGAAAACAAAGATGAAGAAAGGAACAAAGGAAAGATGAACAAAAGAAAGAGAATCGTAAGCATCTTCCTCACCATTTTAATGATGGTCACGGTGCTTGCATCATTCCCCATGAGCGCAGGCGCACAGAACGAGCTGCTCTCAAACACTACGTTTACCTCCCTCGACGGCTGGGACGTAAACCCTACTCACTTTGCGCTCACCTATGACGCAAGCAAATCCCATACCGACGACGGCTCCGGCTCAATGATGGCGGATTATTCAAATGTCGTCAATATCGACCCCGGCAAGGGCTACGCTTGGACTATTCAGGCGTATTACAGAAATCTCCCTGTCGTCGCGGGTAAAACCTACACCTTCTCGTTCTGGTATTACGCCGAGGACGGCACCCCCTCCGTGGCTGTCGACTACTGCGACGGAAACGCCTCCAGGGCTACTAATTGCCAGTCCATCGGAAACGCCGGCGTTAAGAACGAGTGGACGAAGTACGCGTTCAAATTCTCGGTGCTCGATACCACCGACGCCTGCGTGAGAATCCTCACCACCGAGCAGAAGGACTCCGGCCACATCTGGTTTGATGACGTTTCCTTAACAGAAACTGCTGATACGAGCGGCGGCGAAACTGTGGACGACGTACCTGACAAGACCATGTGCCCCAACGGCTCATTTGAGAACGGCACGGGCGCAAATGCTTCATATTGGCTGGAAGAGGTCAACACCAAGAGAGCTTCTGTAAAGGAAATTGAAGAGCAGTACGGCGATAAGTACGACCTAACCGACTTCAAAGCGGGCGTGGACGGCGACCACGTGATGATGTTCACGCACAAGAGCACGCGTGTCGTAAAGGGCGGCTCCCCCATTACGGTAAAGCCCAACACGAACTACCTCTTTAAGGCAAACATTTATCGTGTCGACGGCAAGGGCGTAACATATATCTCCCTGTTAAACGGCGCAGGCGCTGACCTCGCGGGAACATCCTCCGGCACAGAGACGCCCGGTCAGTGGGTCACCTGCACGGTCACGTGGAATTCAGGAAACATGACGCAGGTCATCCCAAGAATGGTCATTGACAACTCCCCCAGCGGCGAGCCCGTGTTCTTTGACGACCTCCAGTTTATCGAATTGGATTACGAGGAGACGAATCCCCTTCCGGTGGACGAGACTCTCTCCGACGCGGCGATACGCTTTGACCTCGCCACCGCGCAGACTAAGGCGAGCTTTGCGTTCGATAACGACGCGGCATACATCACCAGCCTCGCCGACAAAAACGGCACAAGCTGGATAAATGCAGCTCAGAAGCTCCAGCTCGTCGAGAAGATCTCCGGCGAGAAGGTCACATGGAAATTAAACGGCGCTCCCGAGCTCAAAAAGCTCAATGAAGCCGTGGATAAGGGATATAGGATCGAGGCGAAATTCGTCTCCTCAGACGGCCTTTACAACATGAACTACTACATCGAGGCTCTCGAAGGCGCGGGCCCGATAGAGGTTTGGAGCGAGATTACCTGTGACAGCAAGGAAAGCTACTATGCATATCCCGACGTTCTCTCCTCCAACATGAAGCTAAACCGTCAGAACGGCGAACAGACGCTCTATTACTTCAACCGCGGCAGAGTCAACGACGGCTCCGACCCGCTGTTCTTAAAGGGCGGCATACTCTCCGAAAAGCTCACGACGAACGACGTTTATGCAAACTCCGTAGAAAACGGCTGTAACGTCACCACGGGCACGCTCCCCTATCAGATGATAGACGTAGACGGCAAAAACGGCTTCTACTTCGGCTACTACTGGTCCTTTGGCAAGATAATCGTAAGGACAAACGACGAGGGCAAGATAGGCGTCCTCACCAACCTTTCAAACGACCCCACCGCAACCGTTAAGAGAGACGCAGGCGTCACGATGAACGTCCCCTCCTACTTCTTCGGCGTATACACGGGCGACATAGACGACGGCTCGAACTGCATGAAGAGATGGTTCTGGGATTACAAGATAACCCGCTCGCTGCACGATAATGCTGATGAGCCGCATATCGAGACGGACACGATGTCCTCAACTCCTGCGGACAACGCAAAGCTGTTTGAGATCGCGCCCGAGCTCAAGGACCTCATTCAGGTAATAAAGGTCGACTATCACTGGACGCTGCCCAACGGCATCGACCCCAGAGTGGACAAGGTCACCGAAGATAAGTGGCTGCCCAACGAAAAATACCCCAACGGCATGGTAAATTGGGCATATTTAAACAGCATCGGCCTCAAGTTCTCCTTATACATGTCCGATACATATCAGGCGGTGAACATAGGCACGCAGGACGGCAGAATGGCCCAGTTAAACGCCTTAAAGGAGCGCTTCGGCACGCCTGAGAACAGGGCGACGGACAGCGGCTGGGCGACGGGCGTCCACGGCTACGACTATTGGAGAAGTGATTTCGACGTTGAGGGTACATATGACTACGCAAAGCATGAGGGTCTGCTCTATATATTAGATGAGATGATCGCGTATTCCGATGATTTCAGATATGAGCACTGCTCGGGCGGCGGTTCGCTAAAGGATTTCTCCACGCTCGAAAGGATGTCCTTCATGACAAACGAGGACACCGCAAGACCCATAAACCACAGGATCTGCCTGTACGCGGCGTCATACATGATAAACCCCGTACAGCTCAAGGCCGATCTCAACATGACCTATAACGATAAAGACTTTGGCGCTATAACCAAGAATAACCCCCAGCACGGCTACTCCACGAGCAAGTACATCTGCACGGATGCCGACGGCAATATGGTAAACGTCTGGGAGAACCCCGAGTACATCCTCTACTCGCTCAGAAGCGGTTTCTTAGGCTCGACGATGGTCTGCTTCAACAAGGCGGGCGTCGAGCTCAATAAGGATATGATAACCCAGCAGTGGAGCCTCTATAAGAACAAGCAGAGGGCTATCCTGCGCGGCGCAAACGTATATCACATCCTCGAGCAGCCCTCCGGCATACCGTGGGATTGGGCTGATTGGGACGGACTCATGTTCTATAACAAGGACATCGAGCAAGGCTCAGTGCTCGTATTCAGAGAGAACGATACCGTCGGCGAAACCAAGGTTCCCACGGAAAAGACAATAAAGCTGAAGGGTCTTGAGGCGGACGCAATGTACGAGGTCTCCTTTGAGGACAGAACCGAGCTCGGCGGAAGGTTCACGGGTGCGCAACTCATGAACGACGGTCTGTATATCAACAACATGACCGAGCAGTATGACTCCGAGTGCATCTTCCTCACAAAGATAGTCGACATGCCCATCGAAACCGTCGATTTCACTCAGCCCGAGAAGATCACGGTTGGAAAGCCCGCACAGCTCACCGCTGTCATAACCCCCGTAGAAGCTGCGGACAAGAAGGTGACCTGGGAGGTCATCAACTTCACGGGAACGGCGACCATCGACCAGAACGGTTTACTCACCCCCTTAACGGCGGGCAAAGTCATCGTCAAGATAACGAGCGCGGACAATAGAGACATAACCACGTTAAAGTTAGTCACCATAAACGCGCCCGCAAAGGTGAGCATCAACACGTTAAAGGTCAAGTTAGCGGCGACGCTCTATACCTACGACGGAAAGGTCAAGAAGCCCGCTGTCACGGTGACTGATGCTAAGGGCAAGAAGATAGCTTCTTCCAACTACACCGTAACCTACGCCTCCGGCAGAAAGCTCCCCGGCACGTATGTTGTAAAGGTCACGATGAAGGGCAGCTACACGGGTTCCAAGACGCTCACGTTCGCTATCCGCGGCAAGCAGATGGCAGTCTCCAAGCTGACGGCGCTCTCCAAGGGCTTCAAGGCGACGTGGAAAAAGCAGAGTTATGTGACCGGTTATCAGGTACAGTATTCGACAAGCTCTAAGTTCACGGCTAAGACGACGAAGCACTACACGATAAATAAGTACACAACGACTTATAAGACGGTAACAAAGCTCAAGGCGAAGACCAAGTATTACGTAAGAGTCAGAAGCTATAAGACCACAAAGATAGGCGGAAAGAATTATAATGTTTACTCCGCATGGTCTAAGGCAAAGACAATCACTACCAAAAAATAATTAAACAGCTAAGTAAAAACTCCCTCTCCGATATGGAGAGGGAGTTTTTTGATAAGGAGTATTGTAAAAAGAAAAGTTTAGGGATATGCAGGACTTGCCCTTCGATTATAAAGCGAGTTTGCCGATGACGTGCGGCGCAGCTTTCAAGCGCAAAACGGCAGGGGCCGTTTTGCGCTTGAAAGTAGCTCGCGGATGCGAGCTTAGTTTTTGCGCCCCGCAGGGTGCAAAAACCTGCGCCGCAGATG
>CAKROK010000026.1 GCA_934373295.1 uncultured Christensenellaceae bacterium
GCTGAGAGGGGTCGCTTATAGCTGCGCAAGCCTCGTCGGTACCGTCGATGCCGAAGATGCCGAAGTCGTCGGTGTTCTTGCCGGCTGCGATGACAGCCTCGTTAGCGCCGACCGCGCCGCCGTCGCCGATGGTGCAGATGACCTTTAAGTCGGGATAAGCCTGAAGGATGGTCTCGGTCGCATCATAGCCCTCGGTCGTGTTGATAGCGGATTCAACAGCTACTATCTCAACATCGGGGCAAAGCTCCTTTAACTTGCTCTCGATAGCGTTGCCTCTGTCAAGCAGGCAGATCTCCTGGGGGTAGTTGAGGATAGCGACCTGGCACTTGCCGTCGAACTTTTCCTTTATCCATGCAGCAGCCTGCTCTGCGCAAGCCTCGCCTGCCTGATAGTCCGGGGGTACTAAGATGCAGTTGCCGTAGCCGAACGTGAGAGCGATGCCCATTACGGGGATGCCTGCGTCAAGCGCTCTTGCGGTAACGTCCTCTAAAGCGTCGCCGTCCACGCCGCCGATGAAGATGCCGTCAACGCCGCTCTGGATGTAGTTCTCGATCTGGGAGACCTGGGTGGAAGCGTCGCCGCCGCAGTCAGCGATCGTGAAAGTCATGTTGTGCTCTTTGCCAAACTCCTGAATGTACTTCGCGATGCCCGCCCAAACGGGGTTGGTGAGATCCTGGAAAGAAACGCCGATGGTGTAGGAATCCTTGTCCTTAACGAACTCGGACGCCTTATGACCATGCATGATGTCCTTTTCCTTCATCGCCTTTAAAGCGTCCGTCTCATAAGCGCCGTCGCTTAAAAGGTACTGGGTCGGATCGAGAGCGGTGATGTTAGAAGCGTCGATGTCCGCCGCCGCGCCGTCAGACGCTGCGGGGGTGTCGGACGGTTCCGTGCCCGCCGGGGTCGTCGTGCAGGCCACTGCGCTTAAAGCCATAATAAAGCAGAGGGCCAGCATGAAAATCTTTTTCATTTAAAATTCCTCCTGGATGTTTTTTTGGATATGTGCTACATATCATGAAATATTTCGTCAGCCGTTTCAACGAGGCTGTCAAAGTGTTCGTCTTCTAATAGCTCGAGGTCGTTTGCCTCATATTTTCTATCCAGCGCATTATACTTCGCGAGTCCGAGCTTATTAAACCTCAACAGCTGCGGTTCGTTTAATCCCAGGCTTTTTACGAAATGCGCTATATCGGAAATGTCCTTTTCGCTGTCGTTAAAGCCGGGTATCACGGGGACTCTCACGAGGATATCGCCGTGTATGCGCGAAAGTTGCTTCAGGTTCTCCATTATCCTGTCGGGTGAAACGCCGCAGGCGCGCATGTGCTTTTCGCGGTCGACGCTTTTTATGTCGTACATTATGTGATCTGTGTACTTCGCCGCCCGTTCCAGTATCTCCCATTTAACGTGTCCCGCCGTCTCTATGGCGGTATTTACTCCGAGAGATTTAAACCTTTTTAATAGCTCGGGCAAGCCCTGCGCCAAAAGCGGCTCTCCGCCGGAAAAAGTGACTCCGCCGCCGGATATCTCATACATCTCCTTATCCTCAAGGACCTGTTCGATTATCTGCTCGCCGGTCATGAGCCTTCCGGATATCTTCAGGCTGTTCGTGGGACATGCCTTTTGACATGCGCCGCAAAGTCTGCATTTTTCTCTATCTATGCCGATGTCGTTTCCCTTTATGGAAAGTGCGCCATTGGGACATACCTTTAAGCATGTCGCGCAGTGCATACAGTTGTTTTTGAAGTATAAAAGCTGTGGGTCTATGCGTTGAGATTCGGGGTTTTGGCACCAGAAGCACTTCAGATTGCATCCCTTTATGAACACAGTCGTCCGTACTCCCGGGCCGTCGTGATATGAAAACCTCTGAATATCAAATACCGTAAACATATATCTTCCTATTTTCTAAAGGAGCCTCCGCACCGGAGCACTCATATGCTCCGGCACGGAGAAGTTATGAAGAAAACCAATGCCATTATTATCCCCAGTAAGACCTTGCGAGGATCTCCTGTCTGGTTATGGGATCAAGTGAGATGTACTGAGCGCTGAAGCCCGTTACTCTTACGATCAAGTCCTTATATTTTTCAGGAGTCTTTTCCGCCTTGAGCATGTCCTCTCTGTTCGCGACAGTCGTCTGAACATAGAGCGCGCCGTGCTTTTCAAGATACTCCATGATGTATTTTATGACCTCCGCCGGTATACCCGCGCTCAGCTGAAGATCCATCGGGCAGGCGTTATCCGACATGGTGTGATCCCACGATGTGATGGATTTTAGCGTCTGCGTGAGTCCGTTCTGTATCACGCCGTGATCGGGCGCCGCGTTGAGCGAAAGGGTTATGCCCGCGTGTCTGCCGTTGGGCGTAGCTCCCGTTATCCTGCCCATTCTCGTTATGGTCTCATAGAAGCTGTAGATGCCCGGTCTGTATATCGTGCCTACATATGTCCCCTTTGTCTTTACGTGGTTGCAGAAATCCTCTGCGATCCTGTCCAGAATGCCGTCGACCTCGTCGTCGCCGTTGCCAAACTTGGGCAGCTTTTTCTCGAGATAGGTGCGGAACACCTCCTCGCCCTCAAAGTCCTTTTCGAGGATGGCTTTAAACTCGTCCATGGTCTTTGTCTTGTCCTCAAAGACCACCTTCTTTATCGCCATTAGCGAATCCGCCGCCGTGGCTATGCCGCAGCACTCGACGCTCTTTACCCAGTACTTGCTCCCGCCCTCGTCTACAAACTGCGCCTTTTCGAGGCAGCCGTCTATAGTCGCGGAAATGAGCGGTCTGGTGAAAAGCTGTGCATAGAAGGGATTAGCCCTGTTTGTCTCATTGACGTAGAGATCTATGAAGTGGTTAAGCTGCGCCATGAAGTTGTTTTCAAACTCCTCATAGGTCTTTGCAGGCTCCTGCTTTAAGCCTATGAGCATACCGTTCATGTATCCGCCGTTCATGGTGACGAGCACCGTCTTTGCGATATTTACAAATCCGTTCATCGGGTCGGTATACGCCTTGCCCGCGATGCCCAGCTCTGCGCAGCCGATGTGGCAGTAGTTGTGAACGTCCTTCGGGTCAAAGTAGCCGTAGCTGTTCATGCCCTTCGCGCCGTTATCGTGGAACGTTATCGCGGGGTGGCTTAAGCCGCTCGCGAGCAGCTCATATGCCTGATCCATGAACTTCGGGTCCGTCTTTGGCGTCTTTTTGATGACGGGCTTGGGCTCGAACGTCCTGAACTCCTTTAAGGCGTTGAGCGCGAACCATGAAACATCGTTTACGCCGTCCTCGCCGTTTTCATCATAGCCGCCGATGTCCATCGTCTGGCCGTCGTCTAAGTGCTTGATGTGGCTTATAACCTTGAGCGTCATCCACGTCACGCCGTCCTCCGGAATATTATCCTTTCTGAAGCCCTGACCCTCTGACCTTACGCCCTCTAACCTCGACTTGTTGTAGCCGGGGGAGAACTTGAGCCAGAACTCGTTCCAAAGATCCTCAGCCTGTTCCTTTGTTATTATGCCGTTTTCGATATCGTGCTTGTAGTATGGATAGAGATACTGGTCGACCCTGCCCATGGAGTGGTTGGAGACGTCGTCGAACTGCGTGCACATATGCAGGAAGTAGAAGCTCTGAAGCGCCTCTCTGAACGTCGTCGCGGAGCCCGCGGGTACTCGTCTGATGTGATCAGATATCGTCTGATACTCTTCCTTTTTGGCGGGGTCGGTCTCCTCGTCCGCCATCTTTTTAAAGAAGTCCGCATATCTCATCTCAAGGCGTCTGACAGCCTCCCACTGCATCTTCGCGCAGGTCAGGAACTCCTTTTGACTGTCGTTTAAGGACTCGTCCTGCGCCCTCGCGTCTATTCTGGAAATTAGCTCGTCTATGCCGTTTTTGACCAGTTTTTCAAAGCCGGGGGAAATGTGGCCGTCCGTGAAGGGCCAGATGTAGAACATCTCCTCCCTCATCGCATCCAGCGTCTGCTGAGGGGTGTCCTTGGGGAAATTTCTCATCTTTTCAAAATCGGATTCGAGAAGGTGGACCGGACGCGAAATGAATTTATCTCCGCCGTTTCCGGCAATAAGGCTGCCGGGGATGTAGTTCGTGTTCATCTGATCCATGACTGCGCAAAACGCCTCTGCGTGGCGTATTTTCGCGCTCTTCGCGGGATCAGGGGTATAGACCGCCTCCTGAACCTTGATGTACTTTAAGAATTCATCATAGTTTTCAGATATCTCTCTGATTTTCCTTATGCGCTCTGATACCATTTTTATTCTCCTTTTCCGTTTCTTATTTATTTGGCTTTGAATGCTTATGTTTGTTTTTGTTTTCTTTCACTTACATGATATATCACATTTCCCCATATGTCAACAAAAAATTTATGTTTTTTTATTATTTTTTATGCAATCCGTAAATTATCAAAAGTTATCCTTTTGTTTCCAGCACAGTTCGACGTTTATGCCACGTCAAAACAGTTTTTGTCCATTTTTTACATGTCTTTTTGCTCCAATTTGCGTATAAAAAAACCTCCGATCTTCATCGAAGGCTGTTTTTTATCAGTTTTATCGATTAATCCGCACACAGGGATGCCAACAAGGATGAATATAGCTCGTCCCGCTTTATCTCCGAGATCATCTCGCCGTCCTTTATGACTATCACATTGTCGCACATCCCGCAAAGCTCGTTAAAGTCAGAGGAAACCATGAGTATGCCCGCTCCCCTTTTCGCGAGGTCATTCATGAGGTTATATATCTCCAGCTTTCCCGCCATATCGACGCCCTTTGTCGGCTCGTCGAAAATATAAAGATTGGTCTTTGCCATGATGGACCTCGCGAGCAGCATCTTCTGTTTATTTCCGCTTGAAAGCACCTTCGCCGGTAGGTCGGGCGATACCGTCCTTATATCCAGCCTGTCCACCAGGCTCATCGCCTCGTATCTCTCCTCCGACTGATTCACGACGCCTGCCATGGATATCCTGTCGAGGCTCTTTACGGATATGTTCGTTATGACGTTAAGCTGAGGAAAAACGCCCTGTTCATCTCTGTTTTCCGGCAAAAAGCCCTTCTTTTTTATGAAAGTCTTTTTCGTCCTTATGCTCCTTCCGTCCATTATTATCTCGCCCTCGGTAAAGCTCTCATAGCCGAGGATGGTCTTGACGAGGCTGGTTCTCCCCGAGCCGACGAGCCCCGCGATGCCTAATATCTCGCCGCTGTGCAGGTCAAACGATATGTCCTTTATGACCGGACCGGTTAGGTTTTTCACCTCTAATATGACGTCGCTTCTTGACGTATTAAAGCGCGGAAATCTGTTTTTAAGCTCCTCACCCAGCATCGCCCGCCTGAGGACCTCCCTTTCGGGGATATCCTTTTCATGCTCGTCCACCATCCTGCCGTCGCGCAGTATTATTATCTTATCCGCAATTTTTATGGATTCTTCGATCCTGTGCGTTATGAATAATACGCTCGCGCCTTCTTTTTTAAGCATTTTAATGACATCATAGACCTTTTGAGTCTCATAATTCGTGAGCGAGTCCGTTATTTCGTCCATTATGAGCAGCTTGATGCCCGAGCGCGCAACGCTTATGAACTGAACGAGAAATTGCTCCGCCAGCGAAAGCGTGCTCATCTTGCGCTTGGGGTCTATCGTTATACCCAGCTGCTTTAACATTTCGCGGGCATTTAAAACGGCCTTTCTTCTGCTGAAAACGACGCTTTTCCCGGTACAGTTCGCGTTTATAAGGGCGATATTTTCCGCAACCGAAAGATTGGGAAAGTTCATGTGTTCTCTTCCACACATCTCTATCCCAAGGCGCTTTGCCGCCAAAACCCCATCCTGCTCAATGGACTTTCCGTTAAACAGTATTTGCCCCATATCGGGCTTTACCGCGCCGCATATCATCTCCGCAAGGGTGGACTTTCCCGCGCCGTTGCTCCCCAAAAGCACGTAGACCTGTCCGGGAACAAAGGTCATGTCGATACCGTCCACAACCCTTATACCCTCATATTCCTTAATGACATGCTTGAGCTCCAGCTTAAATTCTTCCATTGCTTAGATCCCTTATGTTTGATTCCTTTATTTCATATGAGAAAAAAGTCTTTACTCCCATTTGGAATAAATACGATTTGTAGTCGTCCGAAAGCTGCTCGTCCGTGACGACCGCGTCCACGTCCGTGAGCTGCGCGATGCGGATAAGCCCCTGTCTGCCGAACTTTGCGCTGTCCGCGACGATTATGGTTTCGTTGGCTATCTCCCTGACCTTGTTATAGATGTTATACTCAGCTTGCGTATCCACCATAAAGCCGTTTTTCATATTCGCCCCGCTCACGCCGAAAAACGCCTTTGAGATACATAGATTGTCCATGTAATCGAGAAAACCCGAGCCATCGACGGACATCTCCCCCGTCACGACATTTCCCCCGATAAGCATCGTATTTGCGTCGCTTTTCCCGCTCATTATCGCCGCGACATAGAGATTATTGGTCACTATATTGACGTTTCCCTTATTTAAAAGCGCTTTGGCGAGGTAAAAGCACGTCACGCCCGCCCCGATGAATATCCACTGCTTGCTGTCGACTAACTCAGACGCGACTTTGCCTACGGTATCCTTGTTTTTATCGTATTCCAGCTCGTTTCCGATGACCTGATTTTTGTATCCCTTTTGCTTTTCTATCGTTTCGTTCAAAACCGCGCCGCCGTGAACTCTCTTCAAAAAGCCTTCGTTTTCCAGCTCTTCGAGGTCGCTTCTTATGGTAACGTCGGTGACGTTAAACACGCTGCACAGAGTACTTACGCTGACCTGTTGTCTATCTAAAAGCATTTCCTTTATTTTTGTAAGTCTGACATTCTTTAGCATTTCATACCATCCACTTCTATATAAACATAAATTAACCCAAATCAACTATAATTGTATGTTCTCATTTAAAAAAAGTCAATAAAAATGCGATAAAAACTCTTAAAATGCAAAGTTTTTTAAAACTACGCATAAAAAAGAGGGCAAAAAGCCCTCTCATCGTCAAGCATATATCCCGTTATACCTGTTTTGAAGATACGCGACATTTTCCGGAGTATCCTCGACGTACTCTATCCCGAAATAGTCGAGCACGCCCTTTGCGACGGCCTGCCCCAGCTCATAGATGTTGTCGATTATGAACTGCGCGTCCTCGGGATTGTCGTGAAAGGCGACCTCCGCCAATATCGCGGGCGCGGTCGTGCGCTTCAGCTCATACATTCCCTGCCCGCCGAAGGTCGAATAGCCCTCCTTTAC
The DNA here is from genome assembly GCA_934373295.1 of uncultured Christensenellaceae bacterium. Lineage (GTDB taxonomy): Bacteria > Bacillota > Clostridia > Christensenellales > Christensenellaceae > HGM11616. The sequence continues at coordinate 7,240 of CAKROK010000026.1, forward strand.
CCCCAGACCGGGCGTGGGCGCTATTTCCTCTATGCGCGCATAGACATCCCGCGCGAGCGTCTCCCCCGCGCCGCCAAATCTGTGCGCATAGACCTCCGCCCCGCGTGCCTGCCCGTTCGCCGCATTTGAATGCAGCGCGACGTGCACCGTCGGGTCTACCCTGTTTGAATCCACGACGACCTGCTGCAACGTCATATCGGGTGAATTTCTCGCCGTGGAAAGCCCGTGCCGCTTCAGTTCATAGTCTAAAACGTCCGCGATGAGATTCATCCGCTCCTCCTCCGTGCCGTAGTTGCCGAAGCCGACGTTCCAATCCTGTACCGATGGTGAAATATAGACATCCGCCATAAAACAGCCTCCTGTTCGCAATATGGTCTTTTATCTATATTCGCCCGCCGTCAGTTTAATACTATATTCTCACGCATTCGCTCGTTCTTTTCAAGCACCTTTTGCATGAGCGCATAATAGGTATCCTTGTCGAATTTCTTTAGTTCATCGATGAGCCGCCGCGCCTGCAAGATGGTCTGCTCGTCAAATTCTATGGAAGAAAATCCGCTCTGCGCAAGCCCCAAAAACTCACCCGCGCCGCGCTGCTTTAAGTCCTCCTGCGCTATTTTGAAGCCGTCCGAGCACTCCTTAAAGACCTTGAGCCGCGCGTTATCCGCGTTCGATACGAGAAAGCACCTCGCCTGCTTATCGCCCCTGCCCACGCGCCCGCGTATCTGGTGCAGCTGCGCCAGTCCGAAGCGCTCGGCGCTCTCTATCACCATTATATTTGCGTTTTTCACGTCCACGCCCACCTCAATTACCGTAGTGGACACGAGGATATCCGTCCGTCCCGCGCGAAATTCCTCCATTATATGCGCCTTTTCCTCCGCCTTCATGCGCCCGTGCAGCAGCGCCGCGTTGAAGCCCAGCTTTTTAAGCTGTGAAAACACCTCCGTCGCGCTCGCGCAGTCCAGCTCGTCGCTCGGCTCGATCAACGGACATACAACAAACGCCTGGTCGCCGTTTTTTAGTTGCTGCGCGATCCATCTATACATATCCGCGCGCTTGTTTTCACGGACTATGGACGTCAAAATCTCCTTTCGTCCCTTGGGGAGCGTATCCAGCACGGACGCGCCCGCCTCGCCGAACATTATGAGCGACAGCGTGCGCGGGATGGGCGTCGCGGACATCACGAGCATGTGCGCCTTTGCTCCGTTCTCCAGCACCGCGCGCTGCGCCACTCCGAAGCGGTGCTGCTCATCCGTTATGACCAGCCCGAGCGCGGGATATTCGATATCCGCATATATAAGCGCATGAGTGCCTATTATAAGGCTTATCTCCCCGTTTTTTACGCCTGAAAAAATCTCTTTTCTTTTAGATGCATTCACACTTCCCGTCAAAAGCGCGCATCTTTTCCCAAAAATACTTTTGGCGTTTTCATAGTGCTGCTCCGCCAAAATTTCCGTGGGCGCCATGAGCGCGGTCTGAGCGCCGTTTTTCATCGCCAGATATGCCGCGAAAAACGCCACGCACGTCTTTCCCGAGCCGACGTCTCCCTGCAAAAGCCTGTTCATAGCCTTGGTTTTGCCCATATCCAGCGCTATTTCGCGCATCGCTCTAAGCTGTGAGGATGTCGGCTCAAAGGGCAGTTTTTCAAGATATTCAGTCAATATCTCCTCTGAAAACGCTAAGGGCCGTGCAATTTTTGCGCGCAGACTGCGAAGAGAAAGCTCATAGCGCATCATTTCGCGAATGGCCGCCTGCCTCGCGCCCGCGTCCTTTTGCTCCGTATCTACGGGAATATGCAGATACTCCATCATCTTTTTCACGGGGAGTATGCCGAACGCGCGCTCAAACTCCGTCGGCAGATCGTCAGTGATCTGCGACTGCGAAAGCGCCTGCTCAACCGCGCCCCTTATCACCCTCTGCCGCAATCCGCCGGACAGGCGATAGACGGGAACGAGCCGTCCCTCGTCCGCCTCCGTCACTATTTTGGGATTTATCATGCATAAACCGCCGCTTTGCCGCTCTGTGCGCCCGTATATGCGCACGCTCTGCCCCGAAACGAACTGCTCGAACATATAGCTCTGGTTGAAGTATGCAAAGCTGATATTTCCAGTATCATCGCTCGCGCGAACGTAAAACAGGCTCCTGCTCCTGCCCTGCCTATACGCCCAGGACTTTCGCTTTACCGTCACCTCAATGACCGCGTCCGTCTTTTCGATAAGCGCGCTTAAAGGTGTGATTTTTCGCATATCGCGGTATTCACAGGGATAGTGCTCCAAAAGATCGCCCACCGTGGCTATGCCCATGTCGGCGAGCTTGCTCTGCGTGACCTCGCCTATTCCCTTTAGTTTTGAAACGCTGTCGGTTAGCTGCATATCAACCTTTCCAAAAAAAGCCCGCACGTTATATGCGGGCAAAAAACATTAGTTTAAATTATTCGACCGATATGATGAAGTCATATACCGGCTGACCGCCGTTAAGCACCTCTACGTCGAAATCCTCATATTTCTCCTCGATGCGCGCCGAAAGCTGTTCCGCGGCCTCTTCCGAGACGTCCTCGCCGTAATATACGGAGATAACGCTGTTTTCATCGGGATCGGCCATCTTTTCGAGCAGCGTGAATACCGCGGTATCCATGTCATCGCAATGCGCGACTATTGCGCCCTCCAAAATGCCCAAGACCTGTCCCTCGACAATCTTTTCGCCGTTCATGACGGTGTCTCTAACGGCTCTGGTGACCTCTGCAGATTTGACCGCGGCGGCCGCCTCCTTCATCACCTCGGCGTTATATTCGGCATCCTTGTCCGGCTCAAGCGCGATCGCCGCGGAAAGACCCTGCGGGAAGGACTTCGTGGGGATTACGATTATCTCGCAGTCCACAAGCTCCTTGGCCTGCTCCGCCGCTAAGATGATGTTCTTGTTGTTGGGAAGAACTATCACTTTTTGCGCATTAGCCTTTGTGACCGCCTGCGCGATGTCCTCCGCAGACGGGTTCATGGACTGTCCGCCGCCCACGATCTCATCGACCTGCATGTCCTTTAAAATGTCGCCTAAGGGCGCGCTGGGCGCGACCGCGACTATCGCCATGGGCTTTTTAGGCTCATGCATCGCCTGCTGTGCGCCGTCCGAAAGCTCGGAGTGCTGCTCCCTCATATTTTCTATCTTTATCTTTGATAGCTGACCTAAACGCAGCGCGAGCTGGAGCGCCTTGCCCGGGTCGTTCGTATGAACATGCACCTTTACAAGCTCCGGATCGCCCACGACTACAAGAGAATCGCCCAGCGCCAACAGCTTGTCTCTTAACTTGTCGATGGTGTCCTGCGTGACGTTCTCGGAAAGATGGGTGATGAAGAACTCCGTGCAGTAGCCGAATTTGATGTCCGCCGTGCTGATATCCTGCATAGCGCTCGCCGGCTTTTTCTTGGGAAGCGAGAAATCCAGCTCGCTCGTGACCTCTTCGCCGTCGATAGCCATCTTGAAGCCCTTATAAATTACGATGAGTCCTGCGCCGCCGGCGTCCACTACTCCTGCCTCTTTGAGCACAGGCAGCATATCCGGCGTCTTTGCAAGCATAGCCTGCCCCGCTTCAATGATGCAATCGATCAGGTTTAAAAGGTTCGAGCCGGCAGCCGCCTGTTTCGCGCTTTCCTCCGCCATCGCCTTTGCAACCGTTAATATAGTTCCCTCTTTGGGCTTCATGACCGCGCTGTATGCGCATGTCACGCCCGCCTGTACCGCACTTGCGAATTCCTCCGCACCGAGCGTCTCCGTCTGTCTGTCAATGCCCTTTTCAAAGCCCCTGAAGAGCTGTGAAAGAATTACGCCGGAGTTGCCCCTCGCGCCCTTTAACGCGCCCTTGGAGAGCGCCACGGCCAGCTCGCCGACTTTATCACTCTCACACGCGTTTACCTCTTTTGCCGCTGAATGCAGCGTCATCATCATGTTTGTGCCGGTGTCGCCGTCCGGGACGGGAAATACGTTAAGATCGTTGAGCTTCTGCTTATTGCGCTCAAGATAATTAGCCGCATTAATGACCATCTCCTTAAAAAGACGGGCGCCGATCCTGTATTCTGCCAAAATCGTTTCCTCCGTCAACCGCCGACTCTTATCCCCGATACGATAACGTTTACCGCAAGGACATTGAGACCGGTGATCTTCTCTACATTATATTTTACCGTACTGATAATACTGTTCGCAATAGCGCTTATCGACGTGCCGTATTCTACGACGATAAACAGGTCTATTTTGACGTTATTAGTCTGTTCGGTATATACCTTTACGCCTTTCTTCACGTTTTCCTTTTTTAAGATGTCGTTGACGCTGTCCATGACCTTCTTCGCCGACATGCCCACGACGCCGTAGCACTCCGTCGCGGTGAAGCCCGCCACGCTCGCGATGAAATCGTCAGTGACTGTTACAGTGCCTTTGTTAGTCTGAAATACTGCGCTCATATTTAACCTCCTGCTAAAATATTGGCTGTACATAAAGCTATACAGTTTTATTATAATCATTTTTTGTGTTTTTTCAAGTGACTTGACCTTATTTTACGCAATTTCTAAAAAAATTTGATTTTTCTATTGCCAACACGCGAATAAATTGGTATAATATCTTCTGTTCGAACAAAACTCCTGAGGAGGTGTTAAAAAATGGCTAAGTATTGTGAGATTTGCAATAAGGGTGTAGTCAGCGGTAACAACGTCTCTCACTCTAATAGAAAATCCAAGAGAAAGTGGGCTCCCAACGTTCAGAGAGTCAGAGTACTCGAAAACGGCACGCCCATGAGAAAGTATGTATGCACTCGCTGCCTGAGATCCGGTCTCGTCGAGCGCTACATCTAATTTTTTACACAATATGAGTATTTAAAAAATCGGCTTAGGCCGATTTTTTATTTTTTCAGGAATAACTTGATAAAGCTCCTTATCAGCTTAGGCGGTTTTACGCAATATACCTTCATAGTTTGACTCCTCCTTTACCTGCATGAGCAGAGAAAAAATATACCTGCGGCTATGAGCACCACGGCAAGCGCGGCAAAAAGCATCTCGCACGGCAGGGACAACAGCAGCAGCAATATCCCCGCTATAAGGCAGCATACGCCTATCCCCCTGCATCTTTTCATCGCGCCGACCTCCTTTACAGCATAATACGCCGCGCAGGGCAAAGGTGTGAAAAAAAGTCGTCTACCCTATCAAAAATTCATCCAGTGCCTTTTTATCCGAGTAAAACACATTCATGTCGATAAACTTCTCCCTGCCCGAAAAGCCCGTCAGTCTGCCCTTGTCCGAATACTGCCAAAAGCTCCAGCCCATGCTCTCGTTCGGGCAGAAATAAACATCCCTTATCCACAGCGGGTAATCGCGAAAATCTTCCTTAATATAAAGCTCATATGAGCGCATAGTCGCGTATATCACCGGCCTTTTCCCGTAATGATCCTCCAGCTTTTTTAAAAAAGCGCTCAGCTCGCGCCGGACATATTCCCTTTCTGCGGGCGTTTTTTCGTATTTTCCGTAAAATTCGACATCCGCCGCGGGGATAAGCATATCGTCCTTTTTAGGCACGGTTTTTATGAAATTATCCGCCTGAGCCTCGCCCGAGCTGTCATAGCTGAAAAAGTGATACGCCCCCGCAATTATCCCGCTTTTGCGCGCGTTTTCGAGGTTATAGGCAAATTTTTCGTCTACAAAGCTGCTCCCCTCCGTCGCTTTAATGTACGCAAAGCTGACGGACTGCTCCTTTAGCTCGTCCCAGCTGATATCGCCCTGATGAGAGGACACATCCACACCGACTATCTCGTATTTCTGCGCCTCCAAGCCGTTTATGCGAATAATACCCGTGTAAAACAGCAAGACGAAAGCCGCCGCAGCGAGGATGCATATAGATGTGATTATAATTTTCTTTTTCATGATACATTCAAAAAGGCACGATGATATAATCGTGCCCTATTCCCCCTACAAATTTTTCTTAAACTCGTCGCACTGCGCGATAAGCTCGCCCGCATGGGCCAAAGCCGTCTGCGTCGCGTCGCCGCCCGTAAGCCGCGCGACCTCCTCGCTTTTGAGCCGCGCATCCAGCTTTTTGAGCTCGGTCTTGCTGCCCCTATCGTCCACGGACTTTTCAATCAAGAAGTTGTCGTCCGCCATCGCGGCGATCTGCGGAAGATGCGAGACGCATATGACCTGCCGTTCACGCGCAATCTTCGCCATCTTCTGCGCAACTACTGTCGCCATCCTGCCGCTGATGCCCGTGTCGATCTCGTCAAATATGAGCGTGCCTACCTCCTGCCGCGTCGCCATGATGCCCTTGAACGCGAGCATTATTCGGGACGCCTCGCCGCCGGACGCGACCTTTACGAGCGGCTTGGGCGGCTCGCCCACGTTGAGCGAGACGAAAAACTCCGCGTCGTCACAGCCCGTTTTTGAGGGCTTTACCGATAACAGCTCGACAGAAAAGCGCGCCGCGCTCATGCCCAGCTCTCTAAGCTCAATGTCGATAAGCTCGCTCAATCTATCCGCGCCTTTTTTTCTCATTGCGGTCAACTCCGCACAGCTCTTATCCAGCGCGTTTTTCGCCTTTTTTAGTGATTTTTCCAGCTCATCCACGCGGTATTCCATGTTGTTTAATTCGTCAAATTTCGTCTTTATCTCCTCAAGATAATCGAGCACGGCCTGTTCATCTGCGCCGTATTTGCGCTTTAAACTGCGGATCTTCGCGATCCTGTCCTCCGTGCGCTCAAGCTCCTCCGGGGAAAACGTCATGCTGTCCGCCTTTTTGGATATCGTGTCTGCGGCGTCCTCAATGTTGTAGTATGCGTCCGTGAGCACGTTAAGCGCGTCGGACAGGCTCTCATCCACCTCACAAGCCGTCTGGAGCTTGTTTAAGGCGTCGTGCAGGCGCTCCATAACACCGCCGCCGCCGTTTATGTCCTCATGCGCGGCATAGAGGTTTTCCGCGATCTTCTCCGCATTCTGCATGATATTGCGCGACGCGGTCAGCTCGTCCTCCTCGTTCGGCAAAAGAGCCGCCTCCTCTATCTCCTTTATCTGATAGGAAAGCATGTCGAGCGTGCGCAGCTTATCGGCGCTTTGTGAATTGAGCACGTCGAGCTGCTTTTTTATGGAATTATAGTGTGAAAAATCCTGCCCTACCCTGTTTAAAAGATCGTCAGCCTCCTGCCCGATGAAGCTGTCCAGCATACCGAGCTGATTTGACGCGACCATCACCTCGCGGGATGCGTCCTGCCCGTGGAGGTTTATAAGCCTGCCCATGACCTCCCTTAAAACCGTCAGTGGAACCATCCTGCCGTTTATTCGACAGACGTTTTTTCCCATAGTCGAAAGCTCGCGGGAGACTATAATATCACCCTCGGCCTCTATCCCGTGCTCCTGTAAAAAATCAAAAAAGGGCGCGGAATCAGGGAGACTCACAAGAGCCTCTGCATACGCCTTATCCTCGCCGTGTTTTATGAGCTCCTTATCCGCACGCGCGCCCAAAATAAGGCTCACGGAATCCACGATTATGGATTTTCCCGCGCCCGTCTCACCCGAAAGGACGTTTAATCCCTCGCCGAATGATACGGAAAGCTCGCGGATAAGCGCAATGTTTTTAATATTGAGTTCCTGAAGCATATTTTATTTGGTAACAGCTCCCTTGAGGAGCGCCGCAACGTCCCTCGCCGTGCCCTCCTTTACTGCGGCGAAAATGGTGTTATCCCCCGCAATAGTGCCTATAATATCGTCTATCTGCATATTGTCGATGACCTCTGCCGCGGCGTTTGCGCTGCCGTTTAAGGTGTTTATGACAACGAGGTCGCCATTATGCTGAATAGACGTGACCGTCTCCTTAAAGACTCTCAGCAGTTTTTCGGTATTAAAGAGATTCTTCGCCTCGTTAACGGCGTATTTATAGATGTTGTTCTCCGCCTGGACCTTTATGAGGTGCAGCTCCTTTATGTCCCTTGAGATAGTGGCCTGCGTGACCTTATGCCCCCTCTGCTCTAAAAGCTTGCCCAGCTCCTCCTGCGTCTCGACGTTGTTTTCGTTTATAATCTCAAGAATGACATTGTGCCTGTTGCTTTTCATTTTCTTCCTACTTCCTGCTCCATTCAGTGAATTTATCCTTTAATACCATAAAGAAATTTTTGTCCGTATATCTTATAAACCTCGCCTTAAAGCCCGCCCTCTTGACGATGACCTTATCTCCGGCGTTTATGTCTATATATCTCTGCCCGTCGAGCGTAAGCGCGGGATAGAACCTGCTGTTCGCGCTCGGCTCGATCGTGACCACATCGTCGCCCGATATTATCATCCTGCCCGATGACAGCGAGTGATTGCAAACGGGGGTGATGAGCATTACGTCGAGACCGGGAGTGACCACAGAGCCGCCCGCGGAGAGGTTATAGCCCGTCGAGCCGGTGGGCGTCGCCACGATGACGCCGTCGCAATCGAGGGAATCCATCATCTGGCCGTTCACGCGCACGTCGATGTTTATTATGCGCAATATCGCGCGCTGGGATATGACGGATTCGTTTAGCGCAAATTCGCGCTCGCGCACATGTCCGTCCGCCGCAGTCACCTCGACCTCGAGCATGAGCCGCTCCTCTATCTTGAAATTGCCCGTCAAAAGGCCGTCTATCGCGTTTTCAAGCTCGCTTATCTCGGTATCGAGCAGGAAGCCCATGCGCCCCATGTTAAAGCCGAGTATCGCCGTCCCCCTCGGGGCGTACTTCCTCGCGGCGCTGAGCATCGTCCCGTCTCCGCCGAAAACGAGCAGATAATTCACATCCCTATCGCCAATGGCTAAAGTCGGGTCGAGTTGACCCGCGACCTGCTCATCGAGATAGAATTCCACACCTTTATTTTTAAGAATGGACACGGCTTTTTTAGTCGTCTCAAAGCCGCAGTCCTTCTGTTCATTTGTATATACACCGATTATGCACATATCAAACCTCACAGCGATTTAAATGCCATACGATAATTATACAGTATATACTGAATATTAACAATAGCCAAATCAGTTTTTAGCCGTTTTTTTATCTAAAGCGTCATGCGCCGCGCTCACTATCTCGCACACGTCCGGCTCAAAATACGTATCATCCTTACAAAAGAGCGCGAGGTATTCTATATTCCCCTCCGGCCCCTTTATGGGAGAAAAAGTCATTCCCTTGGGGTGATATCCGTTATCTTTTGCATAATTGAGCACGTCTCTTATGACCTGTTCATGCACGGAGGGCTCGCGTACCACGCCCTTTTTACCGACCTTATCCTTACCCGCCTCAAATTGCGGCTTTATGAGCGTGACCGCCTCGTCTATGCCGCAGGCGGCTATAGCGGGGAAAATCAGCTTTAAAGAAATGAACGAAACATCCACCGAGCAAAGCGAGACGTGCTCCGAAAAGCTGCTTTTATCCAAATACCTCGCGTTGGTGCGCTCCATCACGACCACTCTTTCGTCGTTTCTCAGCTTCCAATCGAGCTGACCGTAGCCCACGTCCACGGAATATACCTTGACGGCGCCGTTTTGCAGCATACAGTCCGTAAAACCGCCCGTGGACGCGCCGATATCCGCGCAGATCTTTCCCGCAGGAGTCACATCAAAGCACTGCATAGCCTTTTCCAGCTTATATCCCCCGCGCGAGACATATGGGCAGACATCGCCCTTTATGCGTAAAACGCAGCCCTCGGGCAGCATATCTCCCGCCTTATCAATGCGCTTTTCCTCCAAAAAGACCTGACCCGCCATTATGAGCGCCTTGGCCTTTTCGCGAGAAGCGGTCAGACCCTGCTCGACCATCAATACATCGGCACGCTGCTTTTCCATTATTTTGCGCCTTTCTTTGTCTTTTTGTCAAATATCGAAAGAACTGAGCCCACCGTCTCCACTATTTTAATGTTGTTTTTTATCGCATAGGATTTTCCGTACATCTTTCCCGCGACGGTACACGCCGCCGTCAGCGCGGATATCGCCGTGGTGAGCACTATCTCGGGAAGCTCGGGCGAGCCGGAGAGTATCTTTACGACGATGGCCGTGCCGCCCGCGCCGCTCACTATTCCGCAGATATCGCCTATCACATCGTTGCAAACGTTCGCCACGACATCCGCCTTTTTGATGAGCTTTAACGCGCGCGTCGCCTTGGGCATCTTCTTCGCGGACATCGCTATAAACGGCTTTTCATCGCAGGATGTGAACGCCACGCCGATTATATCAAACGTAATGCCCAGCAATATGAGCACGATTACCACTACTATGGCGGGAATGAGGCCCATGTCCTCTAAAAACAGATTTGCGACCACGCTGACGCCCGCCGAAACGATCAGCGTTATTATGAATATTTTGAGTGCGGCTAAAAGCGCGCCCTGTTTTTTCACCTCAAAAAAGCTCCCTTCGGATATAAAAAAAACGGTGGTGACGCAACGAATAGACCTTGCAGCTTAGGTCCGGTAGGATTTCCCTATGAGCTGCTCTCCGTCGCCGATAAGAGGGGTTTCCCTTTAAAGCCCATAGCACACGGTCTCCCAATGTGCGACCGGATTGCCGTTTAGACCACACTGTAATCTCCGTTACGCCTTAAATACAGCCTAGGAGCTTTCCTCAACAGCATACATTCGATTTCTAGCCTCTTTTGCCAAAACTGTTTCACGCGGTAAAAACGCATTTGAGGATGCCCCGTCGGGCATTCTCTCAACAACTCCCGTGATCCCCAGCTTCAACTCAAGGCAGGCTACACTGTACACAGCTTTCGCCGCATAGACAGGTTTAATCCCATTCGGTAACAAAGCTCTTTAGAGAATTGCTACCTACAGGGTCTCCACGGAGAATGGGTCGGGTCCCGCATGCCGTTGCGGAGCGCCCAAACTCCTTAACTCCCAGCACCAGCCCCCGACTGGGCGTCGTGAGCCAACACAAGGAACTTCATCGATGTGCCCTTTAACGGATTTTTAGGCCCGTCCTCGAAATCGACAATACCGACTAGGATACTGCACCACCTGAATGGTATTATATTATAAAAATGAGAAAAAAGCAAGCGAGAAATGTAAAAAAGCGCATAGACATACTCTATGCGCTGTCGTGTTTTATGCGATTTAATCGGCCTCTATGAGCTTGCTCTCTATAAACTGCTTCGCCGTCCGCGCGCTGCGTCCGCTTCCAGCGAGTGCAAATGTCTCCGCCTCTATCGCCAGCTTTTCGGGAGAAATATCCAGTCCGTATCTTTGTGCGAGTCCGTTCACTATCTCGAGATACGCCTTTTTATCCGGACGCGAGAACGTCACCTTTAAACCAAACCGCGCGGAAAGGGATAAAAGCTGCTGCATAGTGTCGTTTCTATGCACGTCGTCCCCGTCTCTATCCGAAAAGCTCTCGCGTATGAGATGCCTGCGGTTGCTCGTGGCATATATCGCCGTATTTTTCGCGCGCGCCGCGACCGAGCCCTCCAGCATCGCCTTTAGCGCGCCGAAATCGTCATCCTCAGTTGAAAAGGACAGATCGTCTATAAAGATTATGAACTTCAACGGATTTGTGCTAAGCTCATCCAAAAGCGCGGGTATCTGCCGCAGCTGCTCCTTTTTGATCTCTATCAGCCGCAGTCCCCTGTCCGCATATTCGTTTACGAGCGCCTTTACGGTGGAGGATTTTCCCGTGCCTGCGTCGCCGCGCAAAAGTGCGTTCTGCGCCGGTTTTCCCTCTAAGAGCGCCAGGGTGTTATCCTCGACCATGCCCCGCTCCAGCTTATAGCCAATCAAGTCGTCTAAGCGTATCGGGTCGGGATAGCGCACGGGCGTGATCTCGCCCTCATCCAGATAAAACATGCTGTAGTGCGCGAATATGCCGTAGCCGAACCTTGCGACGTCCTTCACGCGGCGAGCATAAAGCGCCTTTATATCCGCCTCATGCGTGCGCCATTTCGGCATAAACCCTCCTTCCTTCAAAAGGGGCGCGAGTTGCTCCGGCGTTATTTGCGCGATTTCGCCCAGCACCTCCAGCTCATGCTGCACGCACTCGTCTAACTGAGCGGATATCTTTTCGCCCGCGGCGGCGCGCTTTATATGCAGATTTTCGCTTTCAAGCACGAGCGTTATCACCGCGTCCGTCAAGTCCTCCCCCGCTTCATATATCTTTTCCGCGAGGGTTGCATATGCACATGTGCGCTCAAGCGCATCGTCGCCCGTGCGCAAAAGCGCATACATCGCCTTTACCGGCTGCTTTTCGAGTATTCCGCGGAACACCGCCAGACTGCTCATGCCGTACAGCAGCTTTTCCAAATATGCGTCCATAGCCATTTTCCCGTTAAATCGTCCTGTTTATTATCGCGCCCCTGTCCGCGGAGGATACCGCATCCGCATAGCGCTTCAAATAGCCCTTTATGCCCGTCTTTTTTAAAATGGGCATAGTCTTTTTGCGCTCCTCAAGCTCCTCGTCGGATATGAGTACGTCTATTTTGTGCGCGGGGATGTCTATCGAGATGATGTCGCCGTCCTTGACATAGGCTATCGTTCCGCCGTTCACCGCCTCGGGCGAGACGTGGCCTATCGCCGCGCCCCTCGTTGCGCCGCTGAACCTGCCGTCCGTTATGAGCGCGACCTCCTTATCCAGACCCGCGCCCGCAATTGCAGAGGTCGGGGAGAGCATTTCCCTCATGCCCGGGCCGCCGGCAGGGCCTTCATATCGGATTATAACGACGTCCCCCGCCTTTATTCCGCCCGCGAAAATGACCTTTATGGCCTCCTCCTCGCTGTTAAACACGCGTGCAGGGCCTTTATGCACGAGCATTTCGGGCGCGACTGCGCTCCTCTTTACGACACAGCCGTCAACTGCGAGATTGCCCTTTAGCACGGCTATTCCGCCCGTCCGTCCATAGGGCTCGTCGATGGGGCGTATGATTTCAGTATTTTTATTGACTGCGCCCGCGATATTCTCGCCCAGCGTTTTTCCCGTGCAGGTCATGCAGTCCTTGTTTATGAGTCCCTTTTTGTCAAGCTCGTTTAACACGGCATACACGCCGCCCGCCTCGTTAAAATCCTCCATATACGTGTGCCCTGCAGGCGCGAGGTGACATATGTTGGGCGTTTTTGCGCTGATGGCGTTTGCGATATCGAGGTCTATCTTTATCCCGCATTCGTTCGCTATCGCGGGAATATGCAGCATACTGTTGGTCGAGCAGCCTATCGCCATGTCCGCGGTGAGCGCGTTTTTAAACGCATCCTCCGTCATAATGTCCCTCGGACGGATGTCCTTTTCGATGAGCTCCATTATCTGCATACCCGCCTGCTTGGCGAGGCGTATCCTGTCGGAATAAACCGCGGGGATTGTGCCGTTTCCGCGCAGACCCATGCCCAAGACCTCCGTCAGGCAGTTCATGGAATTCGCCGTATACATGCCCGAGCACGAGCCGCACGTCGGACATGTGTGCCTTTCAAAGTCGTCAAGCTCCTCCTCGCCGATCCTGCCCGATTGATACGCGCCCACCGCCTCAAACATGCTGGAAAGGCTGGTCTTTTTACCGCCGACGCGCCCCGCGAGCATAGGGCCGCCGCTCACGAATATCGTCGGGATGTTTATCCTCGCCGCCGCCATGAGCAGGCCGGGGACGTTTTTATCACAGTTAGGCACCATTACCAGCGCGTCAAAGTGATGCGCGAGCGCCATGCACTCCGTCGAATCCGCAATGAGCTCCCTCGTGACAAGCGAATACTTCATGCCCTCATGCCCCATCGCAATGCCGTCGCATACGGCTATCGCGGGGAACATCACGGGCGTTCCCCCCGCCATAGCGACGCCCAGCTTGACCGCGTCCACTATCTTATCTAAATGCATATGTCCTGGGACGATCTCGTTATATGATGAGACGATGCCCACGAGCGGACGGGACATCTCCTCCTTAGTAAAGCCCAGTGCGTTGAAAAGCGAGCGCTGAGACGCCTTTTCCGTTCCGTCACAAAAATAATTCCTTGTCACGAGTGTATTTCTCCTTTCAGCTTGCGGTGAAAAAATGTTGTCAACAATGTAGTTTCAGCAATAACATTTTTAAAGGAAGCCTGTCAAAAAGGCTTGATTTTTCGCTATTTTTCGAGCGAGGCGAGAAGGCTGTACACAATAGTACGCCGCCGAGTCGAGTCGACGAAAAAGAGCGGAAGGGCGGGTCTTTTTGGCAGGCTGAAAATCAGTTGTTGATGAACTTATCTTCTTCGTTGTTCCAGCTATACAGCTTGCGGATCTCCTCGCCCACCTTTTCAGAGGGATGCTCGCCCGCCAGCTTTCTCATCGCGCGGAAGTGTGCCTGACCGCCCGCCTCGGACATGTCGAGCAGGAACTCCTTCGCGAAAGAGCCGTCCTGGATGTTCTTCAAAATCTGCTTCATGGTCTTTTTGGTCTCATCGGTGATGAGCTTGGGGCCGGTCACGTAGTCGCCGTATTCCGCCGTATTGGAGATAGAATAGCGCATACCCTTAAAGCCGCTCTGATAAATGAGGTCGACTATGAGCTTCATCTCGTGGATGCACTCGAAATACGCATTTCTCGGGTCATAGCCCGCCTCGACCAGCGTCTCAAAGCCCGCCTGCATGAGCGCGCAAACGCCGCCGCAGAGAACCGCCTGCTCGCCGAACAGATCCGTCTCCGTCTCCGTGCGGAAGGTCGTCTCCAAAAGGCCCGCTCTCGCGCCGCCTATGGCAAGACCGTATGCCAAAGCCATGTCCTTCGCCTTGCCCGTGGCGTCCTGCTCGACCGCGACGAGACAGGGAACGCCCTTGCCCGCCTGATACTCGCTTCTTACGGTATGGCCGGGGCCCTTGGGCGCTATCATGGTGACGTCCACGTCCGCGGGAGGAACTATCTGACCGAAATGGATGGCAAAGCCGTGCGCGAACATGAGCATGTTTCCCCCCTCGAGGTTTGGCTCAATGTCCTTTTTATACATCGCCGCCTGCTTCTCGTCGTTTATCAATATCATTATGATATCCGCCTGCTTTGCAGCCTCCGCCGCGGTGTATACCTCAAAGCCCTGTCTGACCGCCTTTTCCCATGACTTCGAGCCCTCGTAAAGACCGATGATGACCCTGCTCTTGTCGCCTAAGGACTCCTTTGCGTTCAAAGCGTGCGCATGACCCTGGCTGCCGTAGCCGATGACCGCTATGGTCTTGCCGTAAAGTAAAGACAGATCACAATCTTCCTGATAAAATACTCTTGCTGTGTTTTCCATAATTCGCGACTCCTTTTATTTTCTTATTTTTATTATTGTATTTATTTTGCCGTGTGCGGCTGATTTTAGTTTGCTGATTTACTCGTCTTTAAGGCAATTTTTTCCTCTCTCCAGCGCCACCACGCCCGTGCGGCACATCTCGAGTATGCCTATCGGACGAAGCAGGTCTATGAACGCGTCTATCTTGGAGCTTTCTCCCGTGACTATGCAGCAAAGCGCGTCCTTTGAATAGTCGATGACCTTTGAGCGAAAGACGTTGACCGCCGCCAATATCTCCTCCCTCGTCTCCGGACTGTTCGCCACCTTTATGAGCAAAAGCTCGCGCGCGGTGCTTTCCGAGCGTGCCATGACCTTTACCTTTATGACGTCATGCAGCTTTGCTAACTGCTTGATGAGCTGATCCTTCGTCGCCTCATCTCCCGTAAAGGCTATCGTGATGCGCGAAAACTCCGGACTTTCCGTCTCGCCCACGGCGAGGCTGTCTATGTTGAAGCCCCTGCGCGTGAACATGCTCGATACTCTCGTGAGCACGCTCGCCCTGTTCGCAACAAGCACCGCTATAACATATCTTTCCATCACTTTTCCTCCTTTATTTCGGTGATGATGTCGTCTATCGAACCGCCGGGGGGCAGCATGGGCAGCACGAAATCGTCCTTGTCGATAATGCACTCTATCACGACCGGGCCGTCCTCCTTAAACGCCGCCTTGAACGCCGCATCGAATTCGTCCTTATCGTATGCGCGCATACCCTTTGCGCCGAATGCATCCGCCAGTTTCACGAAATCCGTCTTGCGCTCCAGCGTCGTGTTCGAGTAATGCCTGTCAAAGAAAAGCGTCTGCCACTGGCGAACCATGCCCAAAACTCCGTTGTTCATTATCACGATGGTGAGCGGTATTTTATAGGTCACGGCTGTCGCGAGCTCGTTTAGATTCATCGCGAAGCTGCCGTCGCCCGTCACGAGCACCGCCCTCTTGCCCGTGCTCATATATGCGCCCATCGCCGCGCCCATGCCGAAGCCCATCGTGCCCAAGCCGCCGCTCGAGATAAACGTGCGCGGCTTTTTGAAGGGATAGCGCTGCGCCGTCCACATCTGGTGCTGTCCGACGTCCGTGGCGATTATAGTATCTTCATCCGCGTTTTCGCCTATGACGTCTACTATATCATAGGGCGTGAGCCTGCCGTTCTGCGCACCTGTCTCCTTCTTTTTAAGCTCATCTATGCGCTCCCACCAGTCTGGGCAGGCCTTTTTGGGCGCTATTTCCGCAAGCCTTGCGACCACATCCTTGACGTCCCCCTGAATCTCAAGCTGAACGTCGATGTTCTTTTGAAGCTCCGCCGCGTCTATGTCGATGTGTATGAGCTTTGTGTTTTTTGCGAAGCGCGCCTTGTTGCCCGTGGCGCGGTCGGATAATCTTCCGCCCGCTATTATCACGAGATCCGCCTCGTCATGAGCTACGGATGAGGCATATCTGCCGTGCATACCCTGCATCCCCAAAAAGCGCGGATCGTCGTCGGGAATTGCGGAAATGCCCATCATGCTGCACCCTATCGGCGCGTCTATCTTATCCGCAAGCTGCTTAATCTCGTCGGATGCGCCGCTTATTATCACGCCGCCGCCACAGTAGATATACGGTCTTTTCGCCTGGGCTATCATGTCCGCCGCCTTTTTTATAGCGTCGTCCGAGGGAGCGGGCGGTGCATCGAGCGGGGCGACCGGCTTATTCTCAAACGCTGTGACGGATGTCTGAACGTCCTTGGGGATATCCACGAGCACGGGGCCGGGCCTTCCCGAACAGGCGATGTTGAACGCGAGGCGAAGCGTATCCGCAAGCTCGTCGATGTCCTTGACCATGAAGTTGTGCTTCGTTATGGGCATCGTCACGCCCGTGATGTCGACCTCCTGAAAGCTGTCCCTGCCGATAAGGCCGCAGGGAACGTTTCCCGTTATCGCGACGAGCGGGATGGAATCGAGATGAGCCGTGGCTATCCCTGTGACGAGGTTAGTCGCACCGGGACCTGATGTCGCGAACACGACGCCCACCTTTCCGCTCGCCCTCGCATATCCGTCTGCGGCGTGCGCCGCTCCCTGCTCATGCGCCGTGAGTATGTTGGTTATCCTGTCGCTGTACTTATAAAGCGAGTCAAACAGATCGATGACCTGACCTCCCGGATAGCCAAAGACCGTGTCCACGCCCTGCTCCAAAAGCACCTCCATAACGATATCAGCTCCTGAAATCCTCATGTTTTAAACACCTGTCCTTTCGTAATATTCATTGATGCTTCACTTTTTTGCCGCTGTATTTTCGATAAAAAAACTCTACCAGAACCCGAGGGTTCTGATAGAGACGAATATACTATTTCGCGGTACCACTCTATTTCATGTAATACATGCACTCATCTGGCACAGAAAAAGCTCTTATGCCGCTCCCCTGTAACGGTGGGAATCCGTTATTGCCTACTCAAATTTCAGCAATCAGCTCCGAAGCGACTTCACCGTGCTTTATTTACTGTCTCGCATCACCCGACAGCTTTCTGAGAAACGTACAACAGTTACTACTCTTCATCAACGCTTTTAAAAACATATAAAACTTTAAGACAATGATACTACCTATTTTTTCAAATGTCAATATAAATATTTGAAAATTTTTGACAGCCTGATATTAACCTCCCAAGTAGCTCAACGCCAGCGCCACAAGCACGAATACCATAAGCAAAGGAGTTAAGTATTTCACGCAGATGGTGAAGAACTTCTTGCAGTGGAACTTGTTGCCCTCAAGCTCGATCTCCTCGGACATCCAGGGCATCTTGAGCTTCCAGCCGACGAGCAGGCACATGATTATCGCGCCGATGGGCATCATGAGACCCTCGGTTATGAAGTCAAGCAGGTCTAAGAGATCCTTTGAACCGTCCGCTAAGAACTGATATAAAGGCGCCATAAAGGAGGGGTTGCCGTCCGCGCCGCCCAGCCTGTCTATGCAGACGAATACGGAAATCACGAATATTATTCCGGATACTATAGCAGTCGCCGTCTTGCGGTTGATGGTCTTTCCCTTTTCCTCTCTGCTGTCGATGACATGCGAGCAGACGACCTCCATAAGAGATATGGAAGAAGAAATTCCCGCGAATATTACGAGCAGATAGAACAGGAAGCCGACGAAATTGCCGATATAGCCCATGGACGTGAACGTGTCATGAAGCGTGATGTAGAGCAGTCCGGGGCCGCCGTTGGGCGTGCCGCCCTGCGCAAACACTGCGGGGAATATCGCCATGCCAGCAAGTATAGCCGCTATGGTATCCGCCATGGGAATGACCCATGCGTTCACGGAAATATTGGAATCCTTTTTTAAGTATGAGCCGTAGGTTATCATAATGCCCATGCCCAAGGAGCATGAGAACAGCATCTGTCCCGCGGCGGATTTACATGCAGTAAAGAAGTTGAACTCCGTTCCCGCCATCTCCATGCCCTTTGAGGTGAACATGTATACGAGACCCTGCTCAGAGCCCTTGAGCGTAAAATTGTAAATGATTATCGCAATGAGGATGAAGAACAGCGCGGGTATTCCAATCTTGTTGAACTTCTCTATACCGTTTTGTATTCCGCCCGCAACGATAACATAGTTGATCACAAATGTGAGCAGCGTGAACAGCAGCGTCATCCACCATTCGCCCGTAAAGGAAACGAAGAACTCCGCTCCGCTCATGTTGTTGAAGCCGACCGCGCCAAATATCTGGATGAAGAAGCCCCAGAGGTAGCGAAGCGCATAGCCGATGAGTACGGAGTAAAAGCCCGTGATTATCGTCGCGGAAAGTACGCCGAACCAGCCTACGAACTTATACTTTTTGCCGATATGCGCCAAAGCAAATACCGGGCTTTTTCCGGTTTTTCTACCAATCGTCATTTCAACTCCCATTACGATGACGCCACAGAAAACAACAAATACAAGGTAGATTACGAGGAAGGGAAAGCCTCCGTTTGCTCCCATTTTATACGGGAATCCCCAAAGGTTTCCCAATCCTACGGCGGAACCTATTGCAGCAAATATGAAACCGATATTGCCACTGAAAGTGCCTCGATTATTGTCCATTATTACTCTCCTTATAAATTTAAATAGTTAATAAATATTATATTAGCATAATCTTCAAGTAAGGTCAAGCAAAATGAAACGATTAACGTATACATTTAAACGAATTGTTCTATAATTCGACATCAATATGACTC
>CAKROK010000027.1 GCA_934373295.1 uncultured Christensenellaceae bacterium
AAAACCTGCGCCGCGCCTCGTCGGTAAGCTCGCTTTTTTTCGTAGGGCAAGACGAATGAGTTACGTATGATCCATCTCTTTTGGCGGTTTGTCGCGCCAAAAGAGATACCTTATTAAAAACTCGTTATTCAGTTGATTTTTGTTGAAAAATCGTTGTTTTCTGCTGTCGCTACATTTTATTTCAACTGCCGCAACACTACCAAAAAGAAATCGACGCACATTTTTCGCATAACAATCGCATTTTGCTGTTGATTTATTTGGAAAAGTATTGTATTTAGTAATTGGTATAAGTTTTCTTGTACTGGCGTTGCGGGACTCCGAAAAAGGTGGTAGGGACGGTGAGCCGTCGGGAGGGCGTTTACAACCGAGCAGGCGAACCAAGCGTGCCTTTTTGGGATGTAAGGAGCAGCAGCGTTATTAGTCGTTGCAGTCGCGTTTACGCGGCTGCATGACTATGACGCTTGCTGCGACGCCGTAGGGCAGGGCGAAAGACTTGAGTATAAATCATCGCGTCCGAAAGGCTTGCCGGACGCGATACCTATTTTTATTTTGATATCAACTGCATATGTCACCTCTCAATAAAATATGGTTCGCTATAATTTCGCTCAATGCAAAAAGACCCGCCGATCGGCAGGTCTTTTCTATCGTTAAATTATATCTCCCACGCGTCGTGGTCGGTGTGCAGGAGCTTGTGCGCCTTGTGGGAAAGGGGCTTTTCCATGAAGTTGTCATAGAGCTCCTTGACTGCGGGGTTCTCGTGAGAGAAGCGCAGTGAGTTGTTCTTATCGAGGGCGTAGAGGTTATCGCCGCGCTCGGGAGCGAGGGAGTAGCCGTCCGTTATGGGCTGTCCGCCGCCGCCAACGCAGCCGCCCGGACATGCCATTATCTCGATGAAATCATAGCTGACCTCACCCGCCTTTAACGCAGTGATGAGCTTTCTCGCGTTTCCGAGACCGGACGCGACGGCCGTTCTCACCTTGAGGTCGCCTATGGTGAAGGTGGATTCCTTCCAGCCGTCCATTCCGCGGACCTCTGCGAATGCGTCCGCGTCGGGGTTCTTACCCGTTATGAGATAGTGCGCGCTCCTTAAAGCCGCCTCCATAACGCCGCCCGTCACGCCGAATATCACGCCTGCGCCCGTGTGTATGCCGAGGGGCGTGTCAAAATCGCATTCCTCAAGCGCGTAGGGGTCGATGTGATCCGCGCGTATCATGCGCGCAAGCTCGCGCGTCGTGAGGACGAAATCTACGTCCTGACCGCTTCCTGCGTCGTTCATCACGGGGATGTCGCACTCGTGCTTTTTCGCTGTGCAGGGCATTATCGATATGGAGCATATCTTATCGGGGGATACGCCTAAAAGCTCAGCGTAATAGCTCTTTGCGACCGCGCCGAACATCTGCTGGGGCGATTTCGCTGTGGAGAGGTTCTTGGTGAGCTCGGGATACTGGCTTTTTACGAACCTGACCCAGCCGGGGCAGCAGGACGTAAACAGGGGCAGCTTTCCGCCGTTCAATACTCTGTCTATAAACTCCGAGCCTTCCTCCATTATGGTGAGATCGGCGGAGAAGTTTGTATCGAATACGTAGTCAAAGCCCAGCTTCTTTATAGCCGCGGCCATTCTCTTTTCCGTCGCCATGTCCTCGGGGAGGTCTAAAGACTCCGCCCATGCGGATCTTACAGCGGGGGCGACCTGGACGACGGTTATCTTTTCGGGGTCGGATAGCGCGTCATATGCCTTCATGACGTCGTCACGCTCACGCAGCGCGCCCACAGGGCAGTGCGTTATGCACTGGCCGCACAGCGCGCAGTTGTGCTTCATGTAGTTTTCGTCCGTGCCGACGGATATCCTCTTTCCCGCGCCTACTACGTCCCATACTCCGAGGGTCTGAATGTTGTCGCAGACCTGTATGCATCTCATGCACTTTATGCACTTTTTGGAGTCTCTTATGAGCGGGTAGCTCATGTCCCAGGGCTTGTCCTCCGCGACGTTCGCAAAGGGAAGGTCGATTATGCCGAGGTCGTTCGCAAGCTCCTGTAATGAGCAGTTTCCGCTTCTCGGGCATCTTGCGCACTGGCAGTCGTGCTCAGAGAGCACCAGCTCGACGTTTATGCGGCGCGCATCGCGTACCTTGGGGCTGTTCGTGAATATCTCCATGCCCTCGCGCACCTTGCTCTGACATGCCGCGCAGAGCTTGTTTTCGCCCTTGACCTCGACGACGCATACGCGGCAGGCGCCTATCTCGTTAAGACCCTTGTAATAGCAAAGCGTGGGTATGGTTATGCCGACGGAGGCCGCCGCCTGAAGGATGGTCGTGCCCTCCGCAACGCTGACGTTTTTGCCGTCTATTATGAGATTTACCATTTGTTCGTCCTCCCTCCTCTGAAGCATCCGTAGCCGGAGCGGTCACAGCGCAGGCACCTGTTGGCCTCCTGCATAGCCTCCTGACAGCTCATGGGCATTTCCATGGGCTCGAAGTCGTCCGCTCTGTCCGCGGGCTCGCGCTCTATCATGTTCACTCTGCCTGCCGCGGGGGTGGGCGAGAGGTTGGGCTCGGGGAGGTCTATATCGACTGTCAGCTCATGCGCAAAGCCGAGGTAGTGGTCGATATTCGCCGCCGCGACCTTGCCCGCGTCGATCGCCTTTATGACGGTAGCAGGACCGGAGACGCAGTCGCCGCCCGCGAAAACGCCGGGGAAGTCCTTAAAGGAGCCGTCGTCCTCCGCCATGAGGCAGCCCCACTTTGTGAGTATGCTGTTCGCCTCAAAGTGCTCGGTCTCGATGTTCTGGCCGATAGCGACGACGATTATATCTGCGGGGATCCTGACGGGGTCAACATCTGCCTTTACGGGAGCGGGACGGCCTCTCTTTACGGGGCCGATCATCTGCGGCTGTGCCCAAAGCGCAGCGGCGTTGCCCTCGCTGTCCGCCTCGATGTGATCGGGCGCGGCGAGCTCCATGACGACGCAGCCCTCGGCTATAGCGCCCTCGACCTCTTCGGGAAGGGCGGTCATGTCCTCTTTTCTTCTGCGGTATACGCAGGTGACCTTTTTAGCGCCCAGTCTCTTTGCGGAGCGCGTGCAGTCCATGGCGACGTTGCCGCCGCCGACTATTACGACGTTCTTGCCGGTGAAATCGGGCATAACGCCGTCGCCTATTCCGCGCAGCATCTGGACCGCGCTCATTACGCCGCGCGAGCCTTCGCCCTCTATGCCCAGTTTTTTATCCGTGTGCGCGCCGATGGCGATATATACTGCATCGTACTTTTCACGCATGTCGTTAAGCGTCATATCCTTTGATATGTCGACGTCGGTGAATACCTCAACGCCCGTCGAAAGCACGCAGTCGATATCCCTCTGAAGCTCCTCTCTCGGGAGTCTGTAGGAGGGTATGCCGTAGCGCAGCATTCCGCCCAGATACTTTCTCTTTTCGTATACGGTGCATTTGTGGCCCATAAGGCTCAGGAAGTATGCCGCGGTAAGTCCCGCGGGGCCGCCGCCGATTATGCCGACGGTCTTGCCCGTAGCGGGGAGGTTCTCCGGCGGGGGAACGACGCCCACGTTTGCGGCCGCGTATTTTTTGATGCCCCTGATGTTCATGGGCGCGTCGATTATAGAGCGGCGGCAGTGCGTCTCACACGGATGCTCGCAGATGTGTCCGCAAACGACGGGGAACGGGTTGTCCTTTCTGATGAGGCGGATGGCGTCCTCGTTTCTGCCTGCGGCGACTAGACTGATGTAGCCGGGGATATCCACGGATGCGGGACATTTCGCGATACAGGGTATCTTTTTGACCTGTGCCTCGCATTTTCCGGTGGTCGCGTGGCTGATAAAGTCAGAGCGGAAGCCCGCAAGGCCCTTTAAAACCATGTCCGCCGCCTCAAAGCCTATCGCGCAGTCGGCTGATGCGGATATCGCCTTGGCCGTGCGCTCCAAAAGCTCGAGCGTCTTTGCGTCTGCCCTTCCGTCGAGAATGTCGTCCATGAGCTTATTAAGCTGACCTAAACCTATGCGGCAGGGGACGCACTTTCCGCAGGTCTGCGCGTGACAAAAGCTGACCATCGCCGCGGACATCTCCACGGGACATAGACCGGTCGGTCCGCCGACGAGTCTGCGGTTGATATCCTCGTAGATGCTCTCGAGAACAGACTGCGCGCGCGTTTGTACGTTGAATTTGAGTCTACTCAATTTCCTTCTCCAATTCCATTGTTATAATTTTTGTAAGGTGCATATCGAATGATTTTAACTATGCACAGTGGTATATAAAATTATATATTAATCGTTAAACTTTGTCAATCATAATTGTATACAATTTACAAATGTACTCATAAGAATGGGGAATGAAAGACGAGGGAGAGCATGCCCTCCGGGCACAAGTAATATGTAAAAAGTAATAGTGAAAAACGGGGATTAGGGGAGAATGGTTTGTGCGATTGAGTTTAAAAGTGAGGATATACTTGTAAATTGAAGTCAAAGGTTGCTTTGCTTCGCAAAGCTCCGTCTTAGGATTCAAGTCAATAGTAGGTTTTTAAAATCATTATTCAGATCGAACCCTAAATTTTGTAATTTTTCTCTGAAAACCGTGGTTTTCTTAACTTTCCCATAAGGGGGATAGTCGCCCCCTCAATCTTCCCCGCCATTTGATATAGTTGAAATGTCGGCATAACTATGATAAGCCGCTATTAGCTTTTCTTTTGTGCAACTTGTGACGGTCTTAAAATTATGTTTCGCGATAATTTTACAGACCGTATGCCTTAGTTTGCGGAAATAGTTTGGGTATTTAATTGGTATGTTTGTGCACTAAAGCTAAATAATTTCAACTCACACGTACGCGAGCGGCGCAGCTTTCAAACGCGAAACGGCGAGAGCCGTTTCGCGTTTGAAAGTAGCTCGCATACGCGAGCTTAGTTTTTGTGCGCCATCCCGCGGATGGTGCACAAAAACCTGCGCCGCGCACATTAAGATGGAGCTTTGCGTTAGCAAAGCAACCTAATTATTCAACTCACATGGAAATTTACACTTTTAAAACCGATCGCGCAAACCGTTCTTCTCACAAAAAAACCGCCGAAACAACGCATTTCGGTGGTTTTAATGTTCTTATTGCTGCTTAGGCTGCTCGCTCGTCGGAGTGTTCTTGTCCTCTTCCTCTGCCCAGTCGGCCGCCTTGCCCACGCCGGTTTTGACGGTTTTAACGGCGGTTTTGCCTATATCCTTGCCTAATTTCTTGAAATCTCTTCCAAGCTCCCTGAAGTTGTCCTTTAAGCCCATAGCGGGTCACCTCCTTATTCCTTTAACCTATATTATACTCAATTTGATGCGCCCTTGACAAGCTTTGGACGCAATTTCTTTATATAGATAATTTTTAAACGGTCGAGCAGTATGTCAAACAATATAAATGTAAATATTGCCAAAACGGCGAGGATGATGAGCATTATATCGCCCATCCCAGCGAAATCCGCCGCGATCTCCTTTACGGGGAACAGCACGAGCAGTATAAAGTACATGAGCGAAATCGCCGCGCAAAATATCCCCAGCTTTATGACCCATTTTACGGGGCGCAGACGCAGCTTGTCGATATGCCGCTTTAGCATAGGATAATAACCCATGAGCAGCACGAACAGCAGCATCAGCTCCTTATCTGCGATGACTATCAGCCCGAGCAGGCTCACCCCGACATACAATATCCACGCGTACCCCTCGCCGCACTCCTCTGCGACGACCATCATGAGTATTCCGGCGAGGCAGGGCACGGCATATGTCGCCACGGGGATGACGTTTCCCAACAGCATGAGTATGAGCATCACGGCGCCCATAACTCCGCAAAACGCGATTTTTTTACTCTTTTTCATGCGCATCTCTCATCTTTAAAATACATAGTTTACTAAAAGTATAACAACGCCCAGCACGGTAAGAATTATGCCCGTTATGCGGTTTAGCGTCTTTGGCTGAGCCTTGTTGGCTATTTTCGCGGCGATCAATGCGAATATGAGTGTGAACGCCACGCACAATATCAGACAGAATATGTCCGGCGCGCCGCCTATCACGAAGTGGCTGACGCTGCCCGTGAGCGCGGTAAAGCTCATTATAAATACGCTCGTGCCTACGGCGGTTTTTAGCTCATAGCCGAGTACGCTCGTGAGTATGAGCAGCATCATCATGCCGCCGCCCGCGCCCACAAAGCCGCATATAAAGCCGATGAACGTGCCGCAGAGTATGGACTGGACCACCCGCTTGCCCGCGGAGACGGAGAGCATCTTCTCTTTTGTCGTCATCACGGGCTTTACGATGAATTTTATGCCCAACAGCATTGTCATAAATGTCGAAAAACCGCCCATGGTCTGGGAGGGGACCAAACTCGCGATATAGCTGCCCACGAGCGTGAAAACGAGCACCGCAGCCATCATTATCAGCCCGTTTTTTATGTCCAGATTCTTGTTTTTTCCGTAAGTATATGCGGAGATTGCGCTTGCCAGCACGTCGCTTGCCAGCGCAATGCCAATCGCCTCATATGGCTCAAATCCCAAAAAAGTGACTAACATCGGCGTTATCACCGCCGCCGCACTCATCCCCGCAAAGCCCGTCCCCAGGCCCGCCCCCGCGCCCGCGATCAGGCATACCAAAATTTTCACCAACACATTGTTTACCTCTTAAACTTTTTTGATAGTATAGAACTATTTTGTGAATTCAATGTGATGGGGGATTCATCTTTCAAATATTTAGTTCTATTAAAAAAGCACTTCCGCGATAAAAGTTGCGGAAGTGTTTGGAGCATAAGTTTGATGCTTTTTTAGATTGTGCCGTCCCAGGTGCTTACCTTGGTGCTCTTCTTCTCTTCTTCATCAAACCAACGAGTTGTGACGCACTTTGATTCGGTGTAGAAACGCATGCCGTCTTTGCCTAAGCAGTGGAGGTCGCCAAAGAAGGAGTTCTTATGTCCGCAGAAGGGGAAAGCGCCCATGGGCACGGGTATACCGACGTTTATGCCGACCATGCCGCCATCAGTCCTCTTTGCAAACTCACGCGCATAGTGTCCGCTCTGAGTGAATATCACGGAACCGTTCGCAAAGGGGTTTGCGTTCATTACGCTTATGCCTTCTTCGAAATCCTTTACTCTCTTTACGCAAAGCACGGGACCAAATATCTCTCTCTGACCGACGGTCATCTCGGGGGTAACATGATCTAAAATTGTATAGCCTACATAGAAGCCGTTTTCATATCCTTCAACCTTGATGTCTCTGCCGTCTAATACGACCTTAGCTCCTTCGTCGATGCCCTTCTGAATCCAGTCGCATACGGACTTCTTGTGCTCCGCAGTAATGACGGGGCCTAAATCGGTGCTCTTATCATAAGCGGGGCCGACCTTCTTGGTCTTTACCTGCTTTACGATTTCAGCAACAAGTTCATCGGCAATGCTTTCCTGAACAACGATCGTGGGAAGTGCCATGCATCTCTCACCTGCGCAGCCAAACGTGGAGTTTATTATGCCTGCTGCGGTTCTTTCGATGGGAGCATCCTCAAGTACAAGTGCGTGGTTCTTTGCTTCGCAGAGACACTGTACTCTCTTGCCGTGCTTAGCGGCCTCGCCGTAGATATGCAAACCAACGCTGGTCGAGCCAACGAGCGTTATACCCTTTACGTCGGGGTGAGAGAGGAAGATTTCTGATTCGTGTCTTGAGCAGGTTACGATATTAACGACACCTGCGGGCAGACCGGCTTCTTCCAGGAGTTTCATCATCTTCATGGAAGTCATAGGCGTCATGCTTGCGGCCTTTAAAACCAGCGTGTTGCCGGTCGCGATACACATGGGCATCATCCATCCCATGGGGATCATAGCAGGGAAGTTAAAGGGAGCGATGCCTGCGAAAACACCTAAGGGTTCTCTGTAAAGAGTGGTATCATAACCGTTTGTGACGTTCATAAGCGCTTCGCCCATCATAATCGTGGGTGCGCCGCACGCCACCTCAACAGGCTCTTTAACCTTTAAAATGTCACCTTTTGCTTCATTCCAGTTTTTGCCGTTTTCCGTGCAGACGCAAAGCGTGAGTTCATCCATATCCCTTATGAGAAGGTCTCTAAACTTGTAGAGAATTTCAACCCTCTTGGGCACGGGAGTATCTCTCCATGCGGGGAAGGCGGCTTTTGCTGCGGCAATCGCGGCGTTAACTTCATCTACTGTGCAGCAGGGGGTTTCCGCGATAACTTCGCCCGTGCTGGGGTTGTAAATGGGCATATACTTGTCTGTCTTGGATTCTACGAATTGTCCGTTGATATAAGGTCTGAGTCTTTCCATTGCAAATGTCCTTTCTTAATTTCAAAAAATGAAACGTAGTTTCGTTAAATCTATAATACGCTCTAAGTTTCAAAATGTCAATGCGTATTTTGAAAAATAAAATGCAATTTTGGATAAAAAAATAGACTGTCGTTTATCAGTCCTAAAATAATTAATTATTTCTGTTGTTCTGCAAGAGAATTGAATGTGTAATAAAAATGGCGCAGATATATGTGCGCCAAACTCTCAAGGTTATTTATTTATCATAGCCCAATCTGAATGAAATTTCTTTTGCGGCCTGTTGAAGCATGGGCAAAATTTCCTCAATGCGTTCATCCGGAAAGTTTTGGGCATCGTCAAATACGCTTATTGCAGCGGCGACATTGCCTGAATAATCATAAAGCGGAACGGAGAGGCACTTATGTCCCTCTTCGCATTCTTCATGATCGATGCTGTATCCAAGCTTTCTAACATTTTCAATTTCGTGCATTAGCACGTCGATATTGGTTATAGTATTGGGCGTTAGTTTAGGCAGACCAACTTTTTCTACGATATTAGTTATTTCCCTATCTGAAAGTGCTGCTAATAGTACTTTGCCGGAGCTTGTGGAGTGAATGGGGGCGTTTTGACCGATTCTAAGCATGGTATTAGCCTCGCCGCGCGGATTATCATAAAAGTCGAGATATACAGTACCTAAATCACGGCGAATGACGAGACAACTGCCCATTCCCAAAGTGTTTGAAAGCTTGCTCAAAAATGGAGAGGCCATATTGCGTATGACGAGATTCGCCTTTATGGAATCTGATATTCGGCAGATCTTCCATGTCAACGCATAAAGCCCGAGATCTTCGTCATGATAGACGTAACCTAAGCCGCATAGTGTGCGCAGGTATCTTAAAACTGTGCTTTGAGGCAATCCCAATTTTTGTGCAATGTCTATGAGTCTGCTTGGAAGTCTATTCTCTGCAAGAAGTTCTATTACCATAAACAGCCGTTCCGCAGGCTGCGAGTTTGTGTTATTAGCCAAAATGTTGTACTCCTTTCAATATACTATAATAGGATAGCACAACCTAAAGTATAATTCAATAATTGAAATTATATTCCGATAAATGATTCGCTATAATATTGGAAGCATTAAAAATTTCCCCTTCGTATGAAACGGAGGGGAATAATATTACAATGAAATTTTAGAATGCGCCTATGCGCGGGATAGCGTATACGCTTCTCCAACCTTCCGTGAAGGGCTCCTTTAAATAGGGGGCCATTTCCTCTGCGGTTCTAAGGGTGGTTTCCTCTATCGGGGGAACTTCTCCCGGAGGGCACTCTTTTAGTACCATTTCAACCATGTAGGTTAGGATGAGGCAGATAGCTGCAATGGGTCTCTTGGCCTTTCTGGGATCTGCGATGCTCTGCTTTCCTACAACACCTTCAGGGGTAGCGGAAATCTCAATCGCACTATGGCCTTCGCCCTCATACCACTGATGCGGACGGCCGTAATCGGCTATTGAATTATCGAACCAGCCGCCAAACATCATACCCTTGGGGTTGCCGTCGATAAAGCGGCTTTCATCTACCATTTCGGGGAACATGAGCTGACCGAGGGACGTTTCGGATTCTCCCGCATGAGCAAATGTCTCCGTCCATTCGTTTTCCTTATTAATATACGGACGGAAAAAGTCGCGACATACTGTGGGGAAATCAAAGAACTGGAATATACCGGGCAAAGAATAACGCTTGCAGAACTCCTGAAGTGCGGAATTAATTGTCCACTGATGGCCATGGTTGCTTATTAAGAAGATCTTTCTGAATCCATCATTCCACAGACCGAGCATGACCGCGATAATCTGCTCCATCAACACTTCATGAGGCATTACGATCGTACCGGGCATACCGAGATGATGGAAAGGATGTCCGCCGTAGGTTATGGGGAAGGCGATGTTGATCTCATAGCCCTTTTTCTTTGTGTATCTCCTCACACCCTCTAAAAACTGTGTAATTTGGAATACGTCGTGACCGGAGGCAAGGGCGTCTCCGTGACACTCCGTAGAGCCGATGGGAATGAAAACAATGTCGTTTTTCTTTCTTCTTTCTGCGAGCTGTCCTCTAGGCGTAGTCTGAATATAGCTGCCTGCCATGCCTAACTCAGAAGGTGCAGGAATACCGTAATCTGCAAGAACCTGGTCGAGTTGTTCCTCGTTCATGTCCCAAATTTTTTTCTTAAGTCTTCCGAGTTCGTTGTTTTCGAATTTCATGTCCGGATTTTCTGTCCGGATCCAGTCGATTCTTTGTGTAAAATCCATAACTTTGCTCCTTTTCTAGTATAAATTATTCAAAAGTTCCCGTTTCAAAGAATTCGTCGGGGGACTCGCCTGTTCTGTTATAAGTGTTGAGAGAGTTGATTGCGGCCATTTCGTCAGCAGTCAGTTCAAAATCAAATATGTCGAGATTTTCAGCCATTCTATCTTTGTGAGTAGTTTTGGGCAAAGATCTTACGCCGCGCTGATAATGCCATCTGAGTGTGATCTGAACAGGCGTCTTGCCATATTTCTTAGCGGCGTCGGTTATGGGCTGCTTGTCAAGCTTGCCCCAAACTATGGGACGCCATGCCTCGACCTGAATATCATTTTTCTGACAGAAAGCGATGAGGTCGTTGGGCTGGAACATGGGGTGACACTCAAGCTGGTTGACCATGGGTTTTATCTCACAATACTGGAGCAGGTTTGAAAGAATAGGCTTTATGAAGTTACATACGCCGATCGACCGAATTTTGCCGTCCTTATATAGGCGTTCAAATGCCTTCCATGTGGGTATATATGAGCCGTCCATTCCCGGCCAGTGTATGAGATACTGGTCAACATAATCAAGGCCAAGGCGCTTTAAGGATGCGTCAAATGCGCGTAGGGTCTCTTCATATCCGTGGCTGTCGTTCCAGAGCTTGGTGTTTATGAACAGTTCGCTGCGATTGATGCCGCATTCCTTTATTCCTCGACCGACGCCCTCTTCGTTTAAGTAGATCATGGCGGTGTCGATGCTTCTGTAACCGACCTCGACGGCTTCACGTACGACTCTTGCGGCTTCGTCGCCGTTCTTTGTCAAAAAGGTACCCAGACCAATTGCGGGGACTTCTATTCCGTTGTTTAGCTTAAAATTGGGTATCATTATAATGTTTTCCTCTTTCTTTATTTAATAAATGGATAAAATTTAGCGGAAGGCAGAAAGTTCACCTTCCGCTGGTTTGAATTTTAAAATTTGCTTATTTCTCAAATATGCCTACTCGGGGAAGTTCATCTATAGATTTCCAGCCTTCGGAGAGAGGCTCCTGTAAGAAGGGCTTCAAGGACTCGGGGTCTCTCAGGGTGATCTTTTCAACCGGGGGAACCTGTCCTGCGGGATAAGCGTCCATAATCTGATCATGAACAAGCGTTAAATATTTTAATATTGCAACGATCGGCCTCTTTGCTTTTCTTGCGGTTGCATATGAGGGGAAGCCTACTACGCCCTCAGGGGTCGCTTTTCTTTCGATAGCTGCATGTCCTTCGCCTTCTGACCACTTGTGCGGACGTCTATAGGGATCGACGGACATATCGAAATGTTCATTGGGGAGGAGCGCTTCGCCTTCGCTATCCACGACGACATCCATGTTGATCATATCTTTAAACATGAGCAGAGAAACAGCGGTTTCCGCTTCATCAGCGTGAATAAAGTTAGTTTCGGGGCTTAAACCGTCTTCTGCGGGATACCAAAATTCCCTTACGGCTCTGTGCCAATCGACGACTCTGAAAATGCCGGGGAGCTGATATCTCTTGCAGAATTCCTGGATCGCGGATTCGAGCATCCAAAGATGGCCGTGGTTATTGACGAGGATTATCTTTCTATAGCCATCATTCCAAAGACCGAGCATCATATATATGACGGACTCGCGTACAACTTCTTCAGGCATGATTACAGTGCCGGGCATACCGATATGGTGATAGGGATGTCCGCCGTAGTTTAAAGGAGTGAATGCGAGGTTGCATTCTCTGCCCTGCTTTTTAGTATATCTTCTGACGGCCTCGACGATGGATTGACACATAAAGGTATCAAGACCCGTGTTTGCATGTATGCCATGATTTTCGGTACATCCGATGGGAACGAAAACAAGGTCGTTCTTTC
This sequence comes from uncultured Christensenellaceae bacterium, assembly GCA_934373295.1. Classification (GTDB taxonomy): domain Bacteria; phylum Bacillota; class Clostridia; order Christensenellales; family Christensenellaceae; genus HGM11616. The sequence continues at coordinate 12,419 of CAKROK010000027.1, forward strand.
TTCTCTTTTCTATCTGGTTATATCTGGGAGTATTCTGGATATACGTACCCGCGACGCCCAGTTCACTTGGAGAGGGGACTTCATATTCCCTTAAGACCTCATCCAACTGCTCCTCAGTCATGTCCCAGACTTCCTTCTTCATTCTTCCGACGGAGTTGTCCTCGAAAACAATAGCGGGATTATCCGTGGTCAACCATTTTTTCTTTTCCATAATAGCTACCTCCTGAAATTCTTTTTTGTCAGCGTATAATGCCTAGTTTAACGATTTAATTATATAGCGCCCAATATGGCAAAAAACAACTTGAATTAGTTTGTTGAAATGTTCAAAGCAAGAGTTTTTGCCCTATTTAAATTTAGAATATCATTCAAAACACAAATAGTCAATAAGTTTTTTATCAAAAAATGCAAAAAACTTTTGGAAAAGCAGGTAAGTAATTTGATTTAATGATTTTGATAAAAGATATTGATTTTTACAAGTGAGCGTGCTATACTCAAATTGTATCAGAAGAAAGCATAGCTGAAATTACGCACATATGCGGAGTTTTAGTGGCGTAGTTCAAAGGTAAATTAAAAGGTTTTAATGATTTTTAACCACTTAGTATCACTTTAGGGAGGTTTAATTTGAAAATACTTGCGACACCTACATCATTTTTAAAAAAGGATAATGACCAAGCTCGTGCGAAACTGGAGAGCTTTGCGGACGAAGTTGTATATAACACGACAGGGCATCCGTTGAGTGCTGATGAGGTCATAGCTATGCTCGATGGCATCGATGGCTATATAGCGGGAGTGGATGTGATTGACGAAAAGGTTATTGCGGCTGCGCCGTCAACGTTAAAGGTAATTTCGCGATATGGTGCGGGTTACGACAGAGTAGATATAGCTGCGGCGAAAAAACGGGGGATAACTGTAACAAATACGCCCGGAGTAAATTCCATTTCTGTGGCGGAGCTTGCCTTTGGGTTGATGTTATGTGCAGCAAGAGAAATTCCTTTTCAGCATAATGAAGTAATGAGCGGAAAATGGGTGAGCAAAAACGGCACAGAGCTTAACGGAAAACGTTTGGGCATACTCGGACTTGGAGCAATAGGTAAAAATCTGGCGCTTCGTGCGAAAGCGTTTAACATGACGATATATGCTTATGATCCGTATATGAACGAAAAATTTGCCGAGGAAAACGGCATAACTGCATGTGCTATGGATGATGTTTTAAAAAATGCAGATTTTCTTTCATTACATCTTCCGCATACAAAGGAAACGCATCACATAATAGACGAAAGAGCGATATCGCTCATGCCAAATGGCGCGGTTATCGTAAATACGGCAAGGGGAGGAATAATCGACGAAAATGCACTCCTTCATGCGCTTGAGACGGGAAAAATCAGCGTCGCTTGTTTAGATGCGTTTGAGGTCGAGCCTCCGCATGAGTCGCCGCTATTTAAGACAGGGCGAGTAATAGCGACTCCTCACGCCGGCGCACACACAGCAGATGCGGTGAGAAAGATGGGAATGACAGCCGTGGATAACCTGATCTCCGTGCTCACGGGACAGGATTGTAAATACATTTTATAAGATTAAAGAGGTGGATGAAATGGAAAAGGCCAATGTTTTAAAGGCTCTGGAGAATTGCGGAGTTGTTGCGGTAATACGAGCCGAGAGTGCGGAACAAGCGGAAAAAATAATCGATGCGTGTGTTGCCGGCGGTGTAAAGGGCATAGAGGTGACGTTTACTGTTCCCGGAGCGCAGGATATTATAAAGCAGCTTGCAGCTAAATACAATGGCACTGACGTTATTATAGGCGCGGGAACGGTTTTAGACTCGGAAACTGCACGCGCAGCGATTTTGGCAGGGGCGAATTTCGTCGTATCTCCGTATCTTAATGTAGAGACGGTCAAATTATGCAACAGGTATCAGATAGCTGTAATGGCGGGCGCGATGACGATAAAAGAGGCTGCGGAGTGCCTTGAGGCAGGCAGCGATATCGTTAAGATTTTCCCGGGAAATCTCTTTGGACCGAAGATTATAAAAGCGTTTAAGGGTCCGATGCCTCAGCTCAAGATGATGCCGACGGGCGGCGTAAACAAAGATAACTGCGGAGAATGGATAGCCGCCGGCGCATGTGCAGTCGGAGCTGGAAGCGACCTTACAGCGGGCGCAAAAACAGGCGATTATGCACAGATCACGGATATAGCAAAGCAGATGGTTGCTGCTGTCGCCAAAGCGAGAAACAAGTAATCGGAGGTTTTTATGAAAAAGAGTAATTTAGGTCTCATAGGCCTTGCGGTGATGGGACAGAATCTCGTTTTAAATTTCGCCTCTCATGGTTTTAGCGTTTCGGTATACAACAGAAGTGCGAAAAAAACCGAGGAGTTCATGCGCGGGGATGCAAAAAAATTTGAAATAACGCCATGCTTCAGCCTTGCAGAGTTTGTTGACTCTCTCGAAAAACCCCGAAAGATAATGCTTATGGTTCAAGCGGGAGCGCCGGTCGATGCGGTGATTGAGCAGCTTATTCCTCTGGTCGAAAAGGGCGACCTTATAATAGACGGCGGAAACAGCTTTTATGAGGACACCGTCAGACGAGAAGCGCGCCTTAAGGAACTGGGAATACATTTTTCCGGTACGGGAATATCCGGTGGCGAAGAGGGTGCGCTCAAAGGTGCGAGCATAATGCCGGGCGGAGATGAAGAAGCGTGGGAGATGGAAAAGCCGTTTTTAACTGCGGCGGCAGCGATAGCCGAGGGTGAGCCTTGCACGGTGCATATCGGGCCGGGCGGCGCAGGTCATTTTGTAAAAATGACGCATAACGGCATAGAATATGCGGATATCCAGCTTATAAACGAAGCGTATATGATAATGCGCGATCTTTTGGGATTAAATGCACAGGACATTCATGATGTATTTTCAGATTGGAATAAGGGCGAGCTGAATTCCTATCTTATAGAGATAACGGAAAACATCTTTACAAAAAAAGATGACAAGGGCGAGGGATATCTTGTCGATAAGATTTTAGATACTGCAGGACAAAAAGGCACGGGCATATGGACGTCTATCGCGGCACTAAATTTAGGCGTATGCGCTCCTACAGTAACGGAGTCCGTCTATGCGCGGGTAATATCAGCTGCGCGAGACGAAAGACTTTACTTCTCAAAACTTATAAATGCGCCAGAGACTGATGAATCGATAGATAGGGAGAAGATACTTTCAGCGGCTAAAAATGCACTCTATTTGAGCAAAATATGCGCTTATGCACAAGGGTTTGAGCTTTTGACGGCGGCATCGCGTGAATACGATTGGGGGCTTGATCTGGGTAAGATCGCACTTATATGGAGGGGCGGCTGCATAATCCGCGCACAGTTCTTAAATAGGATAAGCGAGGCATATAAGAGAAATCCAAAGCTTCAAAACATAATAGAGGATGATTATTTCCTGACGAGCATCAATGCACATATGGAGGATTTAAGATACATCGTGTCACTTTGCGCAAAGACGGGAGTGAGCGTACCTTGCTTCTCATCTGCGCTAAGTTATCTTGACAGTCTGCGGTGTGCGAGACTGGGCGCGAATTTGCTCCAGGCGCAGAGGGACTACTTTGGAGCACACACTTATAAAAGAATTGATATGGACGGAGTGTTCCATACGGAATGGATAAACAAATAAGGAGGTCTAATAACATGAAAAAGCCTAATTTTGACATTAGCGGAAAGATTTTTGCAATAACGGGAGCCTCGGGAGTATTGTGCGGTGAAATGGCTAGGGAAATAGCTGCGTGCGGCGCAAAAGTGGCTATTTTGGACATGAATACGGATGCCGGCAAGATCGTTGAGGACGATATAACTAAAAACGGCGGAGAGGCGATGACGGTATTTTGCAATGTTCTCAAAAAAGAAAGCATTGAAGAGGCGTGCGAAAAGGTTGTCGCTGCTTATGGAAGAGTGGATGTGCTCATAAATGGTGCAGGCGGAGCGAAAAAGACGGCTACATGCACACCTGAACGCAGCTTCTTTGATATCACTGATGACGCTCTAAACGATACGATGAGCCTGAACTTTACGGGAACAGTGCTATGTTCACAGGTTTTTGGCAAGCAGATGGAAAAGCAAGATAGTGGCTGCATAATAAACATAGCGTCCATGTCTGCGGTACATCCTCTTACAAATGCGGTGGCCTACAGTGCTGCGAAGGCATCTGTATTGAACTTTACGGAGTGGCTTGCGACGTATATGAGCCTTAACGTATCAAAGAACATAAGAGTCAATGCGATAGCTCCGGGATTTTTAATAGGAAATCAGAACAGATTCTTATTAATAGATGAAAAAACAGGCGAATCCACTCCCAGGGGTGCGCATATTTTAAACCAGACTCCCATGGGAAGATACGGCACAGCTGATGAGCTGGTAGGCGCGGTGGTATTTTTAGCAAGTGAGGCGGCATCATTTATTACAGGCAGCATGATACCCATAGATGGCGGCTTCCTTGTATACTCAATATAAAAGAATATGAAAATACTTGCACTTGAGCAGAGCACTTCATCTGCAAAGGCGCTGCTATACGACACATCGCAAAGGCGTGTATTATCCGTCGTGACCAAACAATACAATGCTGATATATGTGACGTATATACTCAGGATGCGCGCGGCATATTCGATTGCCTTATGTGCGCGGCAAACGAGCTTTTGGACGTTGTGGGGAGGGATGTTGATGCGATTTCGCTTTCTTCCATATGGCCCTGCTTGTTATTGCTCGACAAAAACGGACAGCCACTCACGCGCGTAATAACTTGGGCGGATACGAGCTGTGCGCCAACAGTTAAAAGATATAAACACCTTGCAGCGGAAGTATATGCCAGGACGGGATGCACCGTACACAGTATATACGGGATTTGGAAGTATATGCATCTGAAACGCACTTGCCCCGAACTGATAAAAAAGATAGGCACAGTGACAAACCAGGGCGGATTTTTAGCCTATGAGATGACTGGACAGAATATATGCACCGCATCAATGGCATCCGCAAATGGCTTTTTAAACATGCATACTCTAAAGTGGGATTTTGAATCTCTTGAGCTTGCGGGGATAACAGCAGATATGCTTCCGCGCCTTTGTGAGGCGGATGAGATTTTACCGCTGTGTGAGAGTGCTGCTGCTCGACTCGGGCTGAAGGCGGGCCTGCCTGTAATACCGGGTGGAGGAGACGGAGCGCTAAATCAGCTTGGCTCAGGTGCGGTCCAGAGGGGTGCTATGACGTTCTCTGTAGGTACGAGCGCGGCAATACGCATGTCATGTCCAAGTGCATACACAGATGATGAGAGCTTGTGGTGTTATTATCTTACAGATGGTATACGCCTTGCAGGCGCGGCGACAAGTGGCGCATGCAGCTGCATAAACTGGTTTAAAGACAAGCTGTTTATGGGCAAATTAAGCTTCGATGAACTCGAAAATGCACTTTTGAATGCAGATAAATCAGATGCGCCTGTGTTCCTTCCGTTTTTATTCGGAGAGCGTTGTCCGGGCTGGGACGATCAAAGAAGGGGTGGCTTCTATGAACTTGACGGTACTCATGGCGTAGGTGAAATGTATTACTCCGTTTTAGAGGGAGTGCTGTTTAATGTGTACCAATGCTATGAAAAACTTATTGCTCGGGTGGGTGAACCGGAGCATATAGTAATATCCGGAGGGATAACACATTCCTCTGTATGGCTCAAAATGGCGGCGGATATCTTTAAAAAGCCATTGCTGGTGAGTGGAGAAGAGCACGCTTCTACGATGGGTGCTGTCGTACTCGCAATGAAAGCGCTTGGGGCAATATCGTCTTTTGAAGAATATACTGCGCCGGTAAAGGAAAGTATAGAGCCGGATTCTGCAATGTGTACGCACTATGATAGAAGATACGAAAGATATCTGAATACATATAACAGCGAGGTTTAACATGAAACAGACGCAAAGCTTTATTTCCGAGTCGTTTTTTGATAACGACCAAATATTCGATATTGTAAAGAAGGCGGTTTTCCCTGAGCTTAACGGCAAAAAAAAGATATTGCTCATTCCGCCCGATATAACTAGATTTTATTCAAAGGCGGGGCTGATAGCGGGATATATATACGAACACTTTAAAGATAAGGCGCAGGTGGATATAATTCCCGCGCTGGGCAGTCATTTAAGAATGTCGGATGAGGAGCACGAAAAGCTGTTTGGAAGAGTAATTCCGCCTGAACGGATTCTGCATCATGATTGGCGGACGGATGTTGTGAGCATAGGAAAAGTACCCGCGCAGCTAGTGAGTGACGTATCTGAAGGAAAGCTATGCGAGGATATCAATATATACTTAAATCACCTATTGCTTGACGGAGGTTACGACTATATACTCTCGCTCGGTCAGGTCGTACCGCATGAAGTAGTAGGCATGGCGAACTATTCAAAGAATATTTTTGTCGGTCTGGGAGGTGCATCCATGATAGACGCGACTCATTATTTAAGCGCGATATATGGTATGGAACGCATAATGGGCAGAGACAAGACACCGGTAAGGCAGGTGTTCGACTATGCAGAAAATGTTCTTAGAGAATCAGGAGTTACGATAAACTATCTGCTTACAATAGTATCGCGTTTCGGCGAAAAAAACGAGGTAAACGGGATTTTCTTCGGGAGCGAACGCGATGTATTTACGCAGGCGGCGAAAATGTCTCAAAAATATAATTTGACGCTTGTAGACAAGCCCTTTAAAAAGGTTGTGGTTTATCTTGAACCGGAGGAATTCCGCAGCACGTGGGTGGGGAATAAGGCGGTATACCGTACACGTATGGCGATAGCGGACGGCGGAGAACTTATAATACTCGCACCCGGCGTAAGAACGCTGGGAGAAGATGAGACTATTAATGGATTGCTTAAAAAGTATGGCTACCACAGCACGGAGGAGACACTTGAAACTATGTCGCGTGCGGAGGGCGCAGATCTGAGGAATAACCGCAGCGTCGCAGCGCACATAATACACGGGGTTTCTGACGGACGTTTTAAAATCACTTATGCGTTCAAGGAACTTGACTACAGCTTGCGCAAAGCATCGAATGTCAACTGGGTCGAATACGATGAAATTAAAGAAAAATATGATTATGAAAAGCTGAAAGATGGGTACAACATTGTGGATGGAGAAGAAATATATTATATTTCTAACCCGGCGCTCGGTCTTTGGGCAGACAGCTCGAAGTTTTAAGTAAAAATAAAGCGGCGATTGTGTATCGTCGCTTTATTTTTTATGCTTTATTTTCTATTTTGCATCTAACAAACGCATCTTGAGCAGAGCTTCCTCATATACTGCGGGCATACATTTTTTGAACATCTCAACTCTGTCGAAAATCTTGTCGTCCTCTGCCAATATCTGCCTTAAAGTATTGCCGAATTTAAGACGCAGGCATGTGCCGAGGTTTATTTTCTTTACACCATGTTTGGCAAGCATTGTGAGTTCATCGTTTTTAACACTGGTCGAGCCGTGAATTACAAGCGGTACATTTACGGCTGCGTGGATTTTGTCCAGACGATCAAATTGAAGATGAGCATCTTGAACGACCTGCCTGTGCAAAGTTCCTACAGATACCGCCATTGCATCGACTAACGTGTCATTATAGAATTTAAGCGCTTCATCCGGCTCGGTATATACAGTCTTTGCGAAAACTGCGGGATCTGAATAACCCACAGAACCTATCTCTGCTTCAACGGAAACCCCTTGTGAATGAGCGAGAGCACACGCAGCACGTGTCAATCTAACATTTTCTGCATATGGGAGCTGCGAGCCATCAAACATCACAGAGGTAAACCCACATTCTATTGCAAGCGAAATGTCGCCAATTGATGTGGAATGATCGAGATGTACACACACGGGGACGTTCGCTCTTTTTGCCATTGCTAAAAGCAGTGGCGCAATGATCGGAATAGGCGTATGGTCTATAGCGACTTTGTTTGCCATAAGTATCACTGGGTCTTTGAGCTCCTCTGCGGCATCGATGACGGCTTGGGCATCTTCAAAGCCGAATACGTTAAATCCTGCAACGCATTTTTGCGGATATTCGCTGAAAATCTGATTTAAATTTACAAGCATATCAGGCCACCTTAAAACTCACTGACCATTTGACCATGAGCGGCTACTGCGGATTGCTCGAAATCAATTAATGTTTGCATGTTAGGCATATCTGCGGAGCAGCTCTTGCTCGCTACAAGCATTGCTGCACATGCGCTTGCTAAAGATAGCGCTTCGGTATAGCTTTTGCCATCGATAATGCTGGTCAAAAAAGCTGCAGCATAGCCGTCTCCGCCGCCGAAAGATTTTAAAAGCTTCACGGGGAAAGGCTTTACCAGGTATTTGCTGCCATCGATTATAAACGCATTTGAGCCGTTTTTGCCATGCTTTATGACAATGACCTTTGCGCTTCTTGCCATCCAGTATTTTGCACTGATCTCATCGTCTTCGTTTTGGGGAATGCAAAGGCTTTCCGTAAGCGTCATTTCCTCGCGCGAGCAGAGTATGATGTCGCTCTGTGCAGCAAGCAAGGAATAATAGACGGCTATTTCGTCTTTGCTTTTCCAGTTTTGAGGACGATAATCGATATCGAAGATGATTGGGGTACCCAGCCGCTTTGCGATAGCTGCTGCCTTAAATGCGGCCTCCCTGGAGGGGGAAGCGGACAGCGCTGTACCGCTGATAAGCAGCGCCTTTGTTTGGGAAAGATACTCTTCGTCAACGTCTTTTGGATCAAGCATGAGATCGGCGACGCCGTTTCTGTACATCATTATGCTGCTCTCTGTTTCGCTTAATATTTCAGTTATTGCAAGGCCAAGGTTTTCTTCTCCTGTTGTGCGCGTGACATGTGAGGTGTCTATGCCCTCGTTTTTAAAGTAGTTTGTGACGAAATCGCCAAACTGATCGTTTGAAACTTTTCCTATAAATCCGACTTTTTTGCCTAATCTGGCCATGCCCACTGCTATATTAGCCGGGGAGCCGCCTAGGTATCGGTTAAAGGTGTCAACCTCTGCTGTGGATTTATAGTATCCGTCAGCAGTTGGATTAAGGTCGATACAGACTCTTCCGAGAAGGATCATATCGTACTTTTTGCTTTGATCGAATTTAATCATGCTAAAATAAATCCCTCCTTGTAAATGGAATGGTTAAATAATTAGTAAGTTTTAGTTAAGTTATAGATTTTACAATATAAAAATACCATATTTGGCGCAGGAAGTCAATATGCAACAATAGAATCATATAAGTTTTTTATTATGTATTGAAAAAACCAAGATGAAGGTATATAATAAATGTTAGTAAAGAAAAGAGAGGTTTTATGATGAGACAGACAAGGCTTAACGAGATGAATAAATACATAATGGAGAAGAGCGCGGTTTCTTATGAAGAAATGTGCCAAAAGTTTGGTATTTCAATAAACACTGCGAGACGGGATATTGACACGCTTGCGGCAGAGGGTAGTATTGTAAAGACCTATGGCGGCGCTGCGGTTAATAAAAACACAGGCCTTGTCTCATATAACGAAAGGCATATTTCTAATATTTCTGATAAGACGATGATAGCTAAAGAAGCGGCGAAACTGCTTGAGGATGGGGATATCGTTTTTTTTGATTCGGGCACGACCGTTCCGATGGTCTTAGAACATGTCGGGGATATGCGTTTAACTGTGATAACGGCGAGTTTCGATGTGCTTGTGAAGGGATTTGAACGTAGAAATATAGACATTTATTCTATGCCCGGGCGCTTAAACCGCGAAACGAATTCGTTTCAAGAGATTGGGATTTCAAAGCATCTCATGAGCTTTAATATCAACAAGGCGTTTATGTCAGCATCGGGTTACAGCATAAATGGCGGAGTAACGACATCTGCTCCGTGGGAATATCAGATTAAGAAGGCGGTTCTTTCGAAGGAAGCAGATAAGTATTTGCTCATAGACAAAAGTAAATTTGATCGTACACAAATGTTCAAATATGCAGATGCGGGTGACTTTAACTATATTATCACATCTGCCAAACCAGAGGACAAATACCTTGATTTTTTTGAAGAAAACAATATCGATTTGATCATATCTGATTAAGTCGTATAATTATTAAAAATTAAAGGAGGAAGAAAATGGTAGAAAGTATTTGTAGTGCGGGGAGTACATCGCTCGATTTTTCGGCAGGTAAAGACGCTTTTCGTGCCTCGGGAAGAGGCAGCCTCTATGATAAATTGGAGGGAGTTGAAAAAGATGGTGTAAAAATATGTGCCTTTTCGCATAATAACGCGATGCTGATAAGGCAGTTTTTTCCCTACGCAGCACCTGTAAGGAATACGAAATATGATGTTTCTATCGGACTTGGTGATAGATTGGGCATAGCGGGAGCGGGTCAATTACGCGCAATAGAAGAAAGAAATGTATTTCCGGTACTCGCACAGCAGTCCATGAGAGAACTAAAACTTACTAATAGGAAATATGAAGATGTTCTTGATGCAGCGACATGGGCTGTAATAAAGAGCGGATATAAAGGCGGCTATGGTGCAGATGGAGATCATTTGAAAGAACTGAAGGATATCGAATATGCTTTAGCGTGCGGCTACTCCATGATAACGCTGGATTGTTCAGAACATATTCATGGCTCTGTACTTTCGTGGGACGATTCGGAGGTTGAAAATGCTTATGAGAGACACACGGCAGAATACGCCTACATCATGAAAAAATATTTAAATAAATCGATTGAATTAGCGGGGGAGAGTTTTTTAATAGATAAAAAGGCCATAATGCGATTCTGCCTTGTGTATGGAGAAACTATCATATTTATTCGCAGAGTCTGGAGCAAATATATTAAAGCTGCCAACGTTGATTTTGAAATTTCAATTGATGAAACGGATATCTCCACAGATCCGCTTTCTCACTATATATTGGGAAGCGAGCTGATAAGTGAAGGCATCGGTCTTACCTCAATGGCTCCGAGATTTTGCGGCCATTTTGAAAAAGGGATAGACTATGTGGGGAATATAGAACAATTTTCGCGCGAATTTAAAATACACGAGGCGATTTGTAAAAAGCTGGGATATAAAATATCCGTTCACTCGGGCAGTGATAAATTCTCGGTATTTCCGGTAATAGGTGAGCTTGCTGATAAATTTCACTTAAAAACGGCGGGAACAAGCTGGCTTGAGGCGGTGAGGGCAATAGCAAAGGCTAATCCGATGCTAATGAGAGAAATTTACAAGTATGCAATCGAAGTTAATGATAAAGCAAAGCAGTTTTATGTAATAACATCCGGTGTGGATACTCTTCCCGATATAGATAAGATTGAGGACGATGATCTTCCATCTCTTCTTGACAGAGATGATGTTCGCCAAACCATGCATATTGCATATGGATACATACTTTGTGATAAGAAAGATGGACGATATATTTTCCGCGATGAATTGTATAAGACACTTGAGGATAATGCGCAGGTGTACTCCGATATGTTAAAGGCGCATTTCGATAAACATCTATCTTTGCTTGGCAGATAAAAGTTAAAGAAAAACCCGGATGGACAAAAAGCTCCTCCGGGTTTTGTATTAAATCCTTACTTTAATGCATCTGCAAGCCTCTTTGCGGCAAAATCGATTATGTGCTGTGCAGAAGGTTTGTTGAATACTTCAAGAGATACATAACTGTCATAGCCGCGTCTTTTCAAAAGCTTTGCAAGTGAAGCGTAGTCATAATTCCCTTCGCCGGGCAGACGTCTGTTGCTGTCTGAATAGTGGATATGGCTTATTTTATCAAAACATTCTTCGAGAACACCTAAAATATCATGATCTTCTATGTTTGAGTGGAAGGTGTCATACAATAGCCCGCAGCATTCGGGGTTGCCGATATCATTTAAAAGCTTAACTCCTTCAAGTGTACTGTTGACGAGCTTGGTTTCGAACATGTTTATGGGCTCAAAGTTTAAAATAACCCCTTTTTTTGTGGCGTAATCACATGCGCGGGAAAGCTCAATTTTCAACATGTGGTATTCCAAATCATAAGGAAGTGCGCCGCCTTTGCCTCTTATCAGTCCTATAGTGACGTTGGGTTTATTTAAACGGGCGGAGAAGTCGATATCATCGCAAATACGTTTAAATGTAAGCTCCCTTATGTATTGTGAAGGGGAAGTCATAGAAAGGCCTTCCAGTCCTGCACATTGACCAGTAGATATAGTTGAGATGCACAGTTTCTTTTCATCGATGTAACGTCCAATCTCTTCTGCATCAAGTAAATTAGGATCGGATATTATGAGCTCAGCAGCGTCAAAGCCCGAGCTTTTTACCCAGTCAACAGCGTTTTTCCAATCCGCGCCAGAGAAAGGTGCAAATGGATTGTCGTATTGAACTGTTATTGATGCACTTGTCTTTATCATTTTATATCCTCCGTTTAAAACTTAATTCTGTCGTTTCCTTCAGGACAAATTACTACTTTTAAACCTTCGCCGCGTCTTAGGATATCCAGTCCTTCCTGATATTTTGAGATGGGTAAGACATGCGTGACGATCTCGTTGAGGGGTAAGAGGTTGCTTTCGATTATGTGTGCGGTTTTTTCAAAGTAATATTTACCTAAGAAACCGCCGAATATCTGCGCTTCTTTTCGAACGATTTCGGCCAGGCGAATAGGCGGAGCGGCAGTCTCGTCATGACCAAACATCATGATCTTGCCATTTGGACGAATGAGTTCGATTGCGGTCATGAGCATCTGTCCAACTGCCTCTATGCAGTGATCTACGCCTAAACCATCTGTTTCTCGGAGCACGATTTCGTGAACATTTTCCTTGCTGGGATCTACGACAGTCGTTGCACCGCATTTTAAAGCTTTGTTGCGTCTGAATTCATGCGGCTCGGATACGATTATCTTTCTTGCGCCGTTGGCTTTTGCAAGTGAGCAAAATAATAAGCCAATGGGGCCTGCGCCCAGCACACATACAGTGTCGCCGACCTGGATTTTAAGCTTTTCAATCGCATAACCGACGCAGGAGAGCGGTTCGGCAAGCGCAGCAAGCTCAAATGGAGTGTTTTTATCAATTTTATATATTGATGATTCGGGAACGCAGGTATAATCACAAAGTGCACCATCACGGAACAGACCGCGTATGTAGCCATGCTGCTCAAAAGGCGTTCCTTGTTGACAGAAAAGAGTTGTGCAGCTGTCCGGACGATCGCTGCGGCAGTTTATGCAGCTTCCGCAGGGCGGATGAGGGTCAACTACAACCATGTCGCCCGGCGCAAGATTTTTTACATCGGAGCCTATTTCCTCTACAACAGCGGAATATTCGTGACCGAATATAATGTCAGGGCGAGCGGGGTGCATCTGCGGTATCTGAAGAATATGCAGGTCAGTTCCGCATATACCTACACCTAATACGCGAAGCAAAACATCATCAGGGTTTTTTATTGCCGGCTTAGGCCTGTCTTCAAAAGCCCATTTGCCGGGTTCCTTATAGATAACTGATTTCATAATGGTTCTTCCTTTCATATCTATAATAAAATGTGTTTAAACGATTTATGAGCGATTAAATAGGCATATTCAAATCAAGATATTATATTAGTTTGATTTATACGAGGTAAAAGCTTTTCTTTATAATACTACTAAATATGGCATTAATCAAGCAATTCCCCAAAAAATTATAAAAAGTTGATAATTACTGAAAAATGATATTGACAATGAATGTAATGGAGGGTATAATGATTTTACAAAAATAGAGATTAGAGTATTGGATAAAACAATTTAATTCAGGCAAACGGCCTGAAAAACAAAGGCAGGACTAATGACGGATAAGGCGAAAAAGGGAAGG
>CAKROK010000028.1 GCA_934373295.1 uncultured Christensenellaceae bacterium
GCACGAAACGGCTCCCGCCGTTACGTGCAGGAAAGTGCCCGCCCGCCGGAGGCGGGCGGGCTTAGATTTTGCGGCCTTTGGCCGCAAAAACCTGCGCCGCGCCTCGCCTAAAAGCTCGCTTTTTAATCGGAGGGCAAGACGAAAGACTTGCGTATAATTCATCTCTTTTGGCGATTTGCCGCGCCAAAAGAGATACCTTATTATTCATTCGATTTTCCTCCGTTTTTTGTCGATAAATCGCCATGCTTTATATCAAACGTTACCCATAAAAACCAACATATAGAAAAAGCGACGATTTTTCGCCGCTTTTACTTTATTTTTTCAATTTATCCCCTCGCCGTTTCGCACTCGCACGCGACCAGCACGCCGCCCTTTTCGGCATAATAGCTGCAAAGCCCGCGCGTATCGTATATTATGACCTGCGCGCCCGCGTAAAGCTGCTTTATCGCCGCGCTTATCGTCTCCGCAAAGGCGGAATTTCTGCACTGGGTTATGAACACCCTTCCGCCCTTATAGCCCGCCGCGAGCATGTTTTCGATGAAGCCCTTCAACGTCTTTTGCTCTCCGCGGTGCTTCCCGACGATCTCAATTTCACCCTTCTCGCTGCCCGTGGCCATTATGCGTATGCCCAAAAGCCCGCCCATCTTGGCGACAAGCTTGTTGACGCGCCCGTTCTGCGCAAAGTTGTGAAAGGACTCCAGCGCGAAAAATATGCGCGTGTGGCGCATGTAGTCGTTTATGCGCGTGACGATCTCCTCAAACGCAAGCCCCCCGCGCACGAGCTCCGCTATCTTTTCGACTATCATGCGGACCTCCGACCCCGCGCTCTTTGAGTCAAATACGTGAATTTTCGCATCCGGATGCTTTTCGATAAAGTGCTGCGCCGCGCTCGCCGCCGCGTTATATGAGCCGGAAAGCGCGCCGGAAAGCGTCACGACAAAAATCTCGTCCGCACCCTCATAGCTCTTTGTCCACGTATCTACATTCGGGCAGGACGTATATGAGCGGCCCTTATAGCTGAGCATGTAATCCACCATTTCGTCGACATTCAGGCTCTCGTCGTCCACAAATTCCCGTTCGTCCGTAGAAATCGTCAGCGGAACCGACGCAAAATCCACCCCGTCCAGAGCAAAGATATCCGCCGATGAATCAGCAACAATCCTCATTTTCATAAAAATACCTCACTTGAATAAAAAATAATAAATAATATATAATATCATTGTTCTTATCTCTAAGAACAAAAATATAATTTTTAATATCTTGTGGCGTGTATTATTTGCGCTAATCATACCACTATTTCATATTAAAAGCAATAGCCGGAGCGATCCAATACTCCGGCTTTTGTTCATTATATGCGATTTTTCATGCTTTTTCATGCTTTTTCAGTCCTATTCACCCGTGACGGAAGAAAAGAACTGCGCGGTTTTTTGCATTTCGTAGTTTAACGCGGTGAATCTGTGCGATACGCGGTTATTCGCGACCATCCCCTCGACGCACCTCTTATATCCCACGATATACAGCTTTTTCTTCGCGCGCGTGACTGCGGTATACAGCAGATTTCTCGACAAAAACGGGTTCGCGCCGTAGCAAAGGGGCAGTATGACGCAGTTAAACTCACTGCCCTGGCTCTTATGCACGGTCACTGCATAGGCGTGCTCAAGCTGCTCAAGCTCGCTCTTTTCGTACTCCGTGACCTTATCTCCGTCAAAGATTATCTCTATAGTGCCCTCGCGGTCGTCTATCGCACCTATCACGCCCATATCGCCGTTGAACACGCCCGTTCCGCGGCTTGTGAGCCTGTTTTGCCCCTCGATGAACCACTCCTTTGAGTAGTTGTTCTGCGTCTGCATGACCTTATCGCCCTCGCGGAAGATGGTCTCGCCATAGGTCAACTCTTTTTTGCCGAAAATGCGCGGGTTGACCATCTCGCGTATCTCCTTATTTATATCGTATACGCCTATTCTGCCCCGCTTTACAGGACAGATTATCTGAACCTCGTCCAGCCCGCCGCTGTTTTCAAGCTCCTCCTTAAACAGCTTTTTGACCTTATCCATCGCGTCCTCGGGATTATCCGCGCCAATGAACACGAAATCACCCGCGGAATACAGATCTGGCACCGTCCCCTCGTTGATGAGATGTGCGCTGTGCGCGATGTTGCCCTTTTGACGAAATACCTCCGTCAGCCGCGCGACGGGGATATACCCGCTCGTTATCATGTCCGAAAGCACGTTTCCCGCGCCCACCGAGGGCAGCTGATCCGCATCCCCCGTGAATATCACGCGCGTTCCCGGCTCTATCGCGTCCAAAAGCGCGCGCAGAAGGAATATATCTATCATTGAGGACTCGTCGATTATGACAGCCTCCGCCTCTATCGGGTTATCGTGGTCGCGCGAAAAGCGGCAGCCCATGAAGTCCTCATCGTCCGGATTTGAGCCGTATTCGAGCAGACGGTGAATTGTCTGCGCCGTGCGCGAGGTCGACCTCTCCATGCGCTTGGCGGCTCTGCCCGTGGGCGCGGCGAGGGACGTCTTTATGCCGCTACGCTCCAAAATGGTTATCAGCTCGTTTAATATGGTGGTCTTTCCCGTGCCCGGGCCGCCCGTGATTATGCATAAATTGTTCGTGAGCGCGGCGTGTATCGCGCGCTCCTGAAGCTCTGAAAGCCCCGCGTTTTCCAGCACCTCGCGCACGACTCCCGATATGGGCGCTGTCTTGGGCTGTGCCTTGGCCAGCTCTATCAGGCGATATGCACAGTAGCTCTCCGCGTTATACGCACCCGAAAGCGCCGTCGCCGCCGTTCCGCGATAGAGGTTCTCCGCGATGACGCCCTCCAAAACGAGTTTATTATACGTCGCAGTCACGACGTCCTCCTGTGCATCCAAAAGCGCACAGCTCTCGCGGATAAGCCTGTCCTTGGGATAGCATGTATGCCCCGCCGTTTCCATATATCTGCGCAGAATGTGCCTTATGCCGTAATATATGCGGAAATCCGAATATTTTTCAATTCCTATATTTTCCGCTATCTTGTCCGCCTTTTCAAAGCCAATGCCGTATACATCGTCTATCAGCCTATAGGGGTTCTGCTCGATTATATCCGCCGCGGCCGCGCCGTATCTGTCATATGCGCTAAATGCCTGTTTCATGGTGAGCCCCAGCGACTGAAGCGCGACGACCGCCGAGCGCACGCCCGTCAGTTCTTTCATGTCCGCCTGTATACGCAGCGCCGCTGTCATGGATATCCCCTTTACCTTGGCGAGCTTTTCGGGGTGATTTTCGATTATGTCAAACGTAGTCTCGTGGAATTGCTCGACGATCCTCGCCGCGAGGACGTCCCCCACGCCCTTTAACAGGCCGCCCGCAAGGAAAAGGCGTATGCTTTCGTCCCCCTCCGGCATCCTGCTCTCCATGCTCGCGACCTTGAACTGTTCCCCGTAGCTCTTATGCGTAGTGTATCCGCCGTAAAAGCGCACGTATTCTCCCGGCTGAATGAACGGAATATTGCCCACGCAAACGAGCAGCTTTCCATCCTGATCCAGCTCAAGCACGGTATAGGCGTTGTCATCGTTGCGGTAGATTATATCCACAACAGTTCCCTCGACAAAGGTCATAGGCGAGCTCCTTTTAATCTTTCTTCATATTATATTATATCAGAAAATGCACACAGTGAAAGTACCCGCGCGATTTTTATTCACTTTTTGTCGATTGGAGGGATGTGCGCCTGACGGCGCAGTTGATATGTAAGGTGGAATAGTAAAAAACGGGAATGAGGAGGAATGTTTGTGCGCTTGAGTTTAAAAGTGCGAATACGCTCGTAAATTGAAGTCATAGGTTGCTTTGCTTACGCAAAGCTCCATTATATATTCGTGTCGACATGCCGCCCCGCTAACGACAAAAAGCTTCATCTCACTCGTCCACGCGCGGCGCAGGTTTTTGCGGCCTCCGGCCGCAAAAACCAAGCCCGCCCGCCTCCGGCGGGCGGGCCACTTTCAAGCGTGAAACGGCTCCCGCCGTTTCACGCTTGAAAGCTGCGCCGCGCCTATTCGGCAAGCTCGCTTTATCTTCGGAGAGTTAGGCGAAAGACTTGCGTATAAATCATACTTTTCGGCGAATAGGATTCCAAAAAAAGAGCAGACTCTTCGCCTGCTCTTAAAATCACACATATTATTTAAAATGCACCGTTATCGTCGTGCCCTTATCGGGCTCGCTTTCGAGGTCGATCGTCGCGCCCATGTACTGCGCCGCGTGCTTGACTATGGAAAGGCCGAGGCCCGTTCCGCCCGTCTGCTTGGAGCGGCTCTTATCCACGCGGTAGAACCTCTCGAATACGCGGTCCTGATGCTCGAGCGGAATGCCTATTCCCGTATCCGCCACGATGAGCTTTGCGCCGTTTTGGTCCTTTGATACGCTAACATCCACGCGGCCGCCGTCCACGTTATACTTTATCGCGTTCTCTATGAGGTTGTGCGCGATCTCGCCTACGAGCCGACGCACGCCCTTTATGACCGTCTTTTCGCCCGAAAGGCTGACCGTGACCTTCTTATCCGCCGCGACGCCGCTCGTCCTTTCGATTTCCTCTTGGGCCGCCTCAAGAAGGTCGACGTCCTCCGCGGTCAGCTCGGCGTTTTCGTCTAACTGGGACAGGCGGATGATGTCATCTATGAGCGTGACCAGGCGCGCGGCCTCCTGACGGATGTGCCCGACGAAGCGGGGCATGTCGCTCTGCTCGACCATGCCGTTTTCAATTAGCTCGGCGCTGCCCATTATCGAGTGCAGGGGCGTCTTTAGCTCATGCGACACGTTCGCAGTGAATTCCCGTCTTGCGCGCTCCGCAAAGAGCTTTTCCGTCACATCGAATATGAGCACAACCATGCCGGAGGGCTTGTTGTCCTCGTCTATGCGGTTCGCGTTGATGCGGTATTCGCGCGCATTCTTCTCCAGCTCAAGCTCGCTCTGGCCGTTTTTCGCGGCGTCCTCCAAAAGCGCCCTGAAGCTGCGCGAGCGCTCTATCTCTATAAACTCCCTGCCTACACAGCTTCTCACGCCGAAAAACCTCTCCGCAGCGGGGTTTATGCTTATTATCTTTTCGTCATGCCCAAGCAGCACAAGTCCCTCCGTCATGTTCTTTATGACGGCATAGAACTCGCTCTTTCGGCTTTCAAGCTCCTTCTTCTGTGAGCTTATCATCTGCTGCTGGCGCTCGATATGCGTTAACAGCGGGGATATCTCGTCATACGTCTTGTTTTCGAGCGGCTTATCCAAGTCGAGCGAGTTCAGCGGCTCGACTATCTTTTTAGATATGCGGTTCGCGAGTATTCCGGAAAGCACGAGCACGAGTATGAATATAAACACGAGCGGCTGAAGCATACCCAATATGAGCAAAAGCGCCGTCGCGCGGCTCATCGATACTCTCAAAACGCTGCCGTCCGATAGCTTTTTTGCATAATACGTCGTCTGCTCGGTGAGCGTCGCGGAATATCTGCTGCTCTGGCCGAAGCCGCTCTTATATGCCTGCGCTATCTCGTCGCGTTCCGCGTGATTTTCCATCTTTGATGCATCTGTCTGCGAGTCGTAAAGCACCTTGCCGTCCGCTGCCACGAGCGTTAAGCGGCAGTCTGTCTCGTCAAGATTTTTTAAGTAGTTCTCCCCGTCCTTTTCAACGCCCGCCGCCGCGAGCGTAAGCTCCGTTTTAAGCTCCTCGCGCTGTATATCGGAAAAATGCTCGTAAAGCGCGCCCATTATGAGCGCAAAGCAAGCCAGCATCACCGCCGTCGCGACAAGTATTATCGATCTGAATATCTTTCTCGTCATGCCTTGTGGGCCTCCATTCTGTAGCCTACTCCGCGCACGGTTGAAATGAGCTGACCGTAATCGCCCAGCTTTTGGCGCAGGGTACGAATATGCATATCGACGGTGCGCGTCTCGCCGATATAGTCCGATCCCCAAACGTCGTTAAACAGCTGCTCGCGCGTAAACACCATGTTCGGGTGCGTCATGAACAGCTTTAGTATCTCAAATTCCTTAAAGGTGAGGTCCACCCTCTGCCCATCCGCCGTGACGGTATGCGCGTCTAAATTCAGCTCGAGCCCGTCCGCCCGCAAAATGCGCGATACCTGCGCGGGGCGGCAGCGGCGCAATACGGCCTTGACTCTGGAGACCATCTCCATCATGCCGAACGGCTTTACGAGGTAGTCGTCCGCGCCTAAATCCAGGCTTTCGACCTTGTCGTATTCCATCCCCTTTGCCGTCGCCATTATTATGGGTATGCCGCTCGCGTCGGGCGAATTTCTAAGTCTGCGCAGTATCTCTACCCCGCTTATGCCGGGGAGCATCACGTCTAATACGATAAGCTCGGGAGTCTCGTCCTTTAACGCCTCGAAAAAGCTCTCCGCGTCCTCAAAGCCGCGCGCCTCAAAGCCGGTGGACTTCAATGCGTAAACCTCAATGTCTCGTATGCTCGCGTCGTCCTCAACGCACCATATCATAGTTTATCTCCTCTTTCAGGGGTAAATTTAGCGTCATACACGCCG
Source organism: uncultured Christensenellaceae bacterium (assembly GCA_934373295.1). Lineage (GTDB taxonomy): Bacteria > Bacillota > Clostridia > Christensenellales > Christensenellaceae > HGM11616. The sequence goes on from CAKROK010000028.1 coordinate 6,528, forward strand.
CCGTATTTCTCGTCATGCACGCCCGTCACGGAGAACGCCACCCACTGGGCGATGTTGACCGCGTGGTCGCCTATGCGTTCGAAATACTTGGCTATCATGAGCAGATCAAGGGCATATCCGCCCTCGTTCGGGTTATCGGAGATCAGCTTGATGAGCTCGTCTCTGACCTGTAAAAAGAGATCGTCCACGACGTCATCCGCGTCAATAGCCTGCTTTGCGAGGGATAAATCCCTCTTTACAAAGGCATCGACGCTGCGCGTGACCATGCCCGTCGCGACGGACGCCATGCGCGTGATGTCCTCGATGTTCTCCTGACCGCTGCCCTTTATGTGGCCGATTATCTCCGCGATATCCGCCGCCTGATCGCCCACTCTCTCCATATCCGTTATCATCTTCAATGCGGAGGATATCAGGCGAAGGTCACGGGCGACGGGCTGCTGCTGCAGCAATAATCTCAGGCAGAGCGATTCAATATCCCTCTCCATGCGGTCGATCTGCGCATCTAACGGAGCGACCTGCTCCGCTAACTGCTTATCGCCCTCCTTTAAGGCGTCCATGGCGAGCGTGATGGCCTCCTCACAGGCCGCGCCCATCTCTATAAGCTGTCTGTTAAGCGTCGAAAGCTGTTCATCAAATCTGCTTCTCATCATCCAAACCTCCCCGTGATGTAATCTTCAGTGCGCTTGTCCTTGGGCATCTCAAACATCTTTTCGGTATGACCGTATTCTATGAGCTCGCCTAACAGGAAGAACGCCGTACTGTCCGATATTCTCACAGCCTGCTGCATGTTATGAGTCACTATGATTATAGTATACTTATTTTTCAGCTGAACTGCAAGCTCTTCTATCTTTGCCGTGGATATCGGGTCAAGCGCGCTCGTGGGCTCATCCATGAGCAGAACGTCCGGCTCGACTGCGAGCGCACGCGCTATGCACAGTCTCTGCTGCTGTCCGCCGGAAAGCCCGAGTGCGGAGGTCTTTAGGCGGTCCTTGACCTCATCCCAAATCGCCGCGCCCTTGAGCGAGCGCTCCACGATGTCATCCAGCTTGGCTTTGCCGCGGACGCCGTGTGTGCGCGGGCCGTAGGCGATGTTGTCGTAAATGCTCATGGGGAAGGGATTTGGCTTTTGAAAGACCATGCCTATCTCCTTACGCAAAAGGTTCACGTCCGTCTGCGGGGCGTAGATGTCGTCCCCCTTATACTTTATCTCGCCCGTTATCTTTATATTGGGGACGAGATCGTTCATGCGATCAAGCGTCTTTAAAAATGTGGATTTACCGCATCCGGACGGGCCGATGAGCGCGGTTATGCTCTTTTCCTCGATGTCTATGTTTATGTTTTTAAGCGCCTGATTGGCTCCGTACCAAAGGTTAAGGTCCTTAACGGTTATTATATTGCTCATAGGCTCCTCCTCTTTTTGAAATATCTTCCCACAAGGCTCACCGCGAGGTTTATAAGCACGGTGAGTATCATCAATATTGCGGCTATCGCGAACGCGACTTCAAATTCGCCCTGCTCCTTAGCGTAGAAGTACAGCGCGACGGTGAGCGTCGCCCCCGAGCTCGTGAGCCCCGCGAAGAAGCCGTTTAACGTATGCGCAACGCCCGCCGTAAACAGCAGCGCCGCCGATTCTCCCAAAATTCTTCCCACGCAGAGTATGCAGCCTGTTATAACGCCGTCCACACATCCGGGCAGAACGACCGTCCTTATGACGCGCCATTTTCCCGCGCCCAGACCGAACGCGCCCTCTCTCAAGCTCTGCGGAACGGTTTTGAGGCTCTCCTGAGTCGTCCTCATTACCGTGGGCAGGTTCATTATTACGAGCGTGAGCGCGCCCGCTAAAAGCGAGGTCTGCATGTTTAAAAACTGACAGAAGAACAGCATTCCCACAAGGCCGTATATTATGGAGGGGATGCCGGAAAGCGTCTCCGCGGCGTATTCTATCACGGAGACAAGGCGCTTGCTCTTGGCATATTCGCTCAAATATATTGCCGCGCCCACGCCCAGCGGAAGCACGAATATTAGCGTCGCTATGACGATATACAGCGTGTTTAATATATCGGGCAATATGCCTATCGACCCCTTTAAATAGCTCGGCTTGGTAGATAAAAGCTCCCAGCTTATGCCGGGGATGCCCTTATACATCACATAGCCTATCAAAAACAGCGCGAGCGCGCAGGTCAGCGTGACGGATATGCCCATTAATACGCGCATCGTCCCGCCATAGACCTTTCTCTTTACAGACAGCTTTTTATTCATATCATTTCTCCTTCTTGCGCTTTAAAAAGAAGTTGAGCGCGGCGTTTATGAGCATTATGAACAGGAACAGCACGAGCGCGATGGAAAACAGCGCCTCTCTTTGAAGTCCGGATGAATAGGACATCTCACTCGCCACGGCGGTCGTCAAGAAGCGCACGCTTTCGAAAAGCGAGGGCATGTTGGGCGCGTTTCCCGCGACCATCATCACCGCCATCGCCTCGCCGATAGCCCTGCCCACGCCCAGCACGACGGCAGCGGCTATTCCGCTCTTTGCCGCGGGGACGGACACCTTGAAGTACGTCTCGATGGGCGTCGCGCCCAGCGCCAGCGACGCGTCCTCATACTCCCTCGGCACTGCCTCGAGCGCCGTGAGCGAAACCTTTATGATAGAGGGCAGTATCATTATTGAAAGCACTATTATCGCGCTGAATAATCCCGCGCCGTCCGACAGGCCGAATATCTCGCGCACGCCCGGGACGAGCACCATCATGCCCACGAGGCCGTAGACCACTGAGGGTATTCCGGAAAGCAGGCTGACCGCGCTGCTTATGACCGCCTTGAGCTTGGGCGGGGCGAGCTTTGCCAAATAGACCGCGGTCATAAAGCCTATGGGTACGCCTATCAATATCGCGCCCGCTGTGCCGTAGACGCTCGTCAATATGAAAGGCAGTATGCCGAATTTAGGCTCGGACGCAGTTGACGCCCACTCCTCGCCGAAGAGGAAGTTACCCAGACCTATCTTGGTTATCGCGGGTATGCCGGATATCACGAGGTACGCCGTTATGAGCAGAACGCAGCCCACGGTTATAAGCCCCAATACGAGAAATACGCCGTGGATAATATCCTCAAGTATCTTTCTTTTGCGTTTCATGCGCTTTATCCTTTCGATGAAAATGCCGCAGACTGCATCAAATTTTTACAATCCGCATTATTGTTGATGTTTCCCTAAAAGTGTTTCAGATGATAGTTTTGGGCGATGCCCTTTTTAGGACACCGCCTTTTGTTTATCAGGTCTTTTTTTATTTATCTTACTTGAGCGGAACAGCTCCTGCTGCTGCGATCATCTCGCTTGCATCGGCGGATGTCGCGAAGTCGAAGAACTTCTGAGCGGCGGGGGAAAGCTCCGTGCCTTCCTTGGTTACGAGGACGAAGGGACGCTGCACCACGTAGCTGCCGTCTTTTACTGTGTCCTCAGTGGGGGCTACTCCGCCGACCTTTAAGGACTTGACGGTGTCGCCTACTGCTGCGAGGGACGCATATCCTATCGCGTTGGGGTTGCCCGCTACCGTGGTGATTACGTCGCCTGTGGATGTGAGCTCCTGGCGATACTTGCAGGCTTCCTCAGTCTTGGTGATGGATTCAAAGCCATCTCTTGTGCCCGATCCTGCCTCTCTTCCGATGAGGACGATCTCAGCATCAGCTCCGCCGACTTCCTTCCAGTTGGTGATTTTACCCGTGAAGATATCCGCAATCTGTTCAATGGTGAGGTCTTCAACCGCGTTCTCGTTATTTACGATTATCGCGATGCCGTCAAGTGCGAGAGTCGTCTCAACGAGACCCTGCGACTTCTCCTCATCCTTTAATGCGCGGCTGGAAAGACCGATGTCACAGCGGCCCTCAGAGACCGCCGTTATGCCGGAGCCTGAGCCGGTGGGGTTATAAGTGAAGTTAACTCCGTCGTTTGCTTCCATGAACGCCTCGCCCAGAGCGCCGATGACCTTCTCCATGGAGGTGGAGCCGTCGGTCGCTACCGTGCCGGAAACCTTATCGTCAGCAGCCTTGGTGGGGTCCGCCGCGGGTTGAGTGGCATCCGTGGGAGCGGAGGGTTCAGCGGTATTGCCGCCCGAGCAGGCGACAAGCGCCGTTAATACGAGCAATACGGAAACGATCATGCAAATTATCTTTTTCATCTTTTTATCTCCTTTAAAATCTTTTGATTTGGTTATCATCTTTTCCATGCTTTTATGATAAATCGGAGATGTAAAAAGAAAAAGCGGGCTTTTGTCAAATCGATGTAAAAGTGGAAATGTTTCGAGGAGGATGGTATTGCGCTTAATTTTAAAAGAACAAATACACAGCTAAAAACAGGCAATCAAAATGTGCCGATTTGTCGTCACTTTTCAAGCGAGGTGAATGAGGCGTACTTTAGTACGTCGATTGAACCGAGTCGCAGAAAAGGGGCGACAAGGTGGTGCATTTTGGAAGCCTGAGGTTGCTTTGCTGCGCAAAGCTCCATTATATGTACGCGGCGCAGCTTTCAAAAGCAAAACGGCTCCCGCCGTTTTGCTTTTGAAAGTGCCCGCCCAGCCCCGCCCCCGCCCCGCCTTTGGCGGGGGCGGGCGGGCTTAGTTTTTGCGCGCCAACGGCGCGCAAAAACCTGCGCCGCACGTCGTCGGCACGCTCGCTTTTTAATCGGAGAACAAGGCAAAAGACTTGCGTATAAAAAATCACTTTCGGCGAAAAGCCGCGCCGAAAGTGATACATTATTGAAAATCCACATGTTCTCGAGTTTTTTACGCAAGACGCCCTTACCCGTCTGCCTGCTCCGCCGCGCACATGCCCGCCAAATACCCCGTCGAAAAGGCTATTTGCAGGTTGAACCCGCCCGTGTATGCGTCGAGGTCAAGCACCTCCCCCGCAAAGTACAGCCCGTCTATGAGCTTACTGCGCATGGTGGTCGGGTCGACCTCTTTGACGTTCACCCCGCCGCGCGTAATGATCGCCTCTTTGATGCTTCGCTTTGAATGAACGGTCAGCTTAAAGCACTTGAGCGCGTTTACGAGCATTTCGCGCTGCTCACGCGTGACGTCGTGTATGAACAGCTCCGGCTCAAGCGCACAATAATCCAGCAAAACGGGAATAAAGCTCTTGGGCACGAGCGCGCCCAGCACGTTTTTGAGCTGCTTGTTGCTCGTCTCGGAAAAATCACGCAATATGCGTTTATCGAGCTTTTCCTTAGTGAGCGCGGGCTTGAAATCTATCTCTATTTGTGCTCCGAATGCGTTTTTCGCACTCAGATGTGCGGATGCAGACAGCACGAGCGGACCGGAGACGCCAAAATGCGTGAGCAGCATCTCCCCCTGCTCCTCATATAGCTTTTTGCCGTTTGATAAAAGCGTCAGCTTGACGTTTTTTAAGGAAAGTCCCTGCGCGGGCGCGATCAGCTCCCGCTCCTTTACCGCCAGCGCGACGAGCGAGGGCTCAAGCTCCGTCACGGTATGCCCCGCCGACTTTGCGAACGTATATCCGTCTCCCGTGCTGCCCGTGAGCGGATAGGACAGCCCGCCCGTGCATATTATCACTCGGTCAAAAAGATGCCGTCCGCTCTCGCTCACAAGCCCCTTTACCGCGCCGTTTTCGATTATAATACTGTTGACTTTATCGTTAAAGCGCAGCTTGGCCCCCGCGCTACGCGCCATTTTCACGAGCGTGTTTATGACGTCGCTCGATTTATCAGATTCGGGAAATATCCTCCCGCCGCGCTCGACCTTCGTCCTCAGCCCGTTTTTGTTTAAAAGGTCAATGAGCGCGTCGTTTGTAAATGTATATAACGCCGAATACAGGAACTTCGGGTGCGTGGGGATATTCGAAAAAAAGTCCTCAATATCACAGGAATTCGTGATGTTGCATCTTCCCTTGCCCGTTATATACAGCTTTTTGCCCGCCTTTTCGTTGCCGTCAAACACGGTCACATCCGCGCCGTTTTCCGCCGCCGAATACGCCGCCATTAGCCCCGCCGCGCCGCAGCCTATTATGCCTATTTTCACGCCTCGTCAGTCTCCCCATCCGGCTTTTCAAACTCCTGACGCGCGTATATCTTCTTTTCGCGCCAGATGTTCTCCATCATGCTGAAGTTTTCGATAAGCGTCTCCTTATTTCTAAGCCCGAGCATTATTATAAGCGCGTTTATGATGCTGAGCGGCGCGACGAGAGAATCCACAAACGAGTTCATGTCGCTCTTTGTGAGTATGCACGTGTCCGCGACCTCGTAGAGCGGCGACATCTTGTTATCCGTTATCGTGACGATGTTCGCGCCTACGCTCTTAGCAAACTTTAAGCCCTCCACCGTCTGGTTGGAGTATCTCGGGAAGCCTATTCCTATGACGACATCCTCCTTTGTTGCGTGCATGAGCTGCGCATAGAGATCCGCCGTGCCCACGGTGATGAGCTCCGGGCTTTCCATGATGTAGCTCAAGTAATATACGAGAAACTGCGCGAGCTGGGAGCTGCTCCTGAAGCCTATGACGAATATCCTCCTCGCCTTGCAGAGACGGTCGACTACGTTCATAAACGCCTCGGTATCGAGATTCTCCCTCGTCTCCTTTAAGTTGGTTATCTCCTGCTTGAGCACCGTGTCTATTATCTTATCCGGGTCCATGCCCTCCATGAGGTTTAGGCGCTGGACGCTCGTCAGCTTGTTTTTTATTATCTCCTGCAGGTTTTTTTGCAGCTCGGGATAGCCCTCATATCCGAGTGCGCACGCAAAGCGCACCACCGTCGACTCGCTCACGCCGACCGTCTTTCCCAGCGTACTCGCCGTCATGAACGCCGCCTTGTCGTAATTTTCAAGTATGAAGCCCGCGATCATGCGCTGGCACTTGCTCAAGCTCCTGAGCTCCTGGTTTTTGATGTTTGTTAGATCGGAAAAATTCATTTTATACTCCGCAATTCAGTTTATTTATCAATTTCGTACCTATTATACTATCCTTAACCGCAAAATGCAATTCGAATTATGAATTATTTCAAATTTTTCTTGCAGAATTTTTGTGTGTATGCGATGTATGCCCGCTGTTTTCGGCTTATTTCGCCAAAGCACCCATGTTTCGTTCATCCTCATCAGATGAATAATCAGGTTGCTTTGCTTGCGCAAAGCTCCATTATATATTCGTGTCGTTATGCCGCCCCGCTGACGCCAAAATAATTCATCTCACCCGTTCGCGCGCGGCGCAGCTTTCAAAAACGAAAAGGCATCCGCCTTTTCGTTTTTGAAAGTCGCCCGCCCATAGCCCGCCCCCGCGGGGGCGGGCTATGGGCGGGCTTAGTTTTTGCGGCTTCGCCGCAAAAACCTGCGCCGCGCCTCGTCAGCAAGCTCGTTTTTTAATCGGAGGGCAAGAGGAAAGACTTGCGTATAAAAAATCGCCTTTGACGATTTGCCGCGTCAAAAGAGATACCTTTTTTCTCTTACCCACCGCATATTTTACTGTATCAAAAAAGAGGCATTTTGCAGCCTCTTTAATGAATTATTCATCACTTGCTCATTATCCCTTCGAGCACCTTATTTCCCCGCTCGTCCGTGCGGTCGTATTTCAAAACGGAAATCGAGACGTATCCGTCCATCACCGCGCGAACGTCCGTTCCCTCCTCCTGAGGGATGTCCCGCGTGCTCATGAGCTGACAGAGCATCTTGCCGTCCTCCTGCGTGACGTCGTAGCCCTCCTCGTAGCATCTTCCTGCCTGCCGAGTGAGCTTCACGCCCTTGACCGCGCCGTTTTTTATGACGTCCGGTATGTTAATGTTTACGACCGGGTTTTCCGGCATATCCGAAATGTCGTTTTCATTCAAAAATCCCGCTAAGAAGTCTGCGGCGAAATCAAACTGCGCACGTCCGCGCTCATTCATGCAGGATATCGCCACGGACTTTTTGCCGTATACCGCGCCCTCTAGCGCCGCGCCGAACGTCCCTGAATAGCATATATCCCGACCGAAGTTTTCGCCGTCGTTTATGCCGGATACGACCATGTCCACATCCGGAAAGAACCGCAATAGCGCCAGCTTTACGCAGTCCGCAGGGCTCCCGCCCACGGCGTATGCGGCAATATCCTCATATCCCGAAATAACGCGCTTTTCCACAGGTATCGCGCGCATGTAGTTTATGGACTGCGAAAAACCGCTCCTCTGACCGTCCGGCGCCATCACGACAAGCTCATGCCTGCCGTAAAGCGCCGCGATAAGCGCGTGTATACCCTGTGCGTCTATGCCGTCGTCGTTTACTAAAAGTATGCGCATACGCTTAAACGGGATGTACCCGATTCTCCTTATCCAGCATGTCCGCGTCCACTCTCACCTGCGCCGCGCGCCTGTATTCAAAGAACTTGGGCGCGACCTGCGGAAACATCGCGTAACTAAGTATGTCCTCGTCGCTCGTGACCTCGTCCTTTAAAAGCTCGCGCAGCTTGGGCAGCTCGGGCGCGATGTCGTCCGCGGGGCGGTGTGTGATGACCTTGTCGTCGCCGATGCACTTTTTGCGCACCTTTTCATTCACCTCGCCCGGCAGCCTGCCGTATTCGCCCCTTAACAGCGCCTTTGATTCCTTGGTGACCATCTTATATCTCTCGCCGGAAAGCACGTTTAACACGGCCTGCGTGCCCACTATCTGGGACGTGGGCGTGACGAGCGGCGGATAACCGAAATCCTTTCTGACCTCAGGAACCTCCGCGAGGCACTCCATTAGCTTATCGGACGCATTCGCGTTTTTGAGCTGGTTTATGAGGTTTGAGAGCATTCCGCCCGGAACCTGATATAACAGCGTGTTTATATCGACCTTCAAGACCTTGGGATCTAAGAAGCCGTCCGCCTTCAGCCTGTCTGCGACCTTTGTGAAGTGCTTTGCCGCCGTCGTGAGCTTTTTGAGATCGATGCCCGTGTCGTATTCCGTCCCCGCCAGCGTCGCGACGAGCGATTCCGTACAGGGCTGAGACGTGCCGTTTGCGAGGGGAGACAACGCCGTATCCACGATATCCGCGCCCGCCTCTATCGCCTTTAAATACGTCATGTCGCCCACGCCGGACGTGTTATGCGTGTGGACGTGTATGGGAACCTTGACCTTCTGCTTTATGCTCTTTACGAGTTCATATGCGTCATAGGGCAAAAGCAGGTTCGCCATGTCCTTTATGCATATGGAATCCGCGCCCATATCCTCGAGCTGCTTCGCAAGATCGGCAAAGTACTTGAGGTCATGCACGGGGCTGGTAGTGTAGCATATAGTCGCCTCCGCCCATCCGCCGTATTTCTTCGTCGCCTTCATCGCCGTCTCGAGGTTTCTCGGGTCGTTTAGCGCGTCGAATATCCTTATGACGTCCATGCCGTTCTCTATCGCCTTTTTCACGAACAGATCGACCACGTCGTCCGCATAGTGCTTATATCCCAAAAGATTCTGTCCGCGCAGGAGCATTTGCAGCTTGGTGTTGGGGAGTGCCGCCTTCAGCTTTTTCAACCTCTCCCACGGGTCCTCATGCAAAAAGCGCAGACAAGCGTCAAACGTCGCTCCGCCCCAGCATTCTATCGACCAATAGCCCGCGCTGTCCAAAACGGGGCACATGGGCAGCATCTCCGACAGCTTCATCCTCGTCGCCGCCTGCGACTGATGAGCGTCTCTTAAAATCGTATCTGTAATACCTACCTTTGGCATATGTTTCACATCCTTTCGTTTATCAGCCAAACAGCGCGAGCAGCACGCCCGCCGCAACAGCCGAGCCTATTACGCCCGCTACGTTCGGCCCCATCGCATGCATGAGCAGGAAGTTCTGCGGATTCGCCCTCTGGCCCTCCTTCTGCGAGACTCTCGCTGCCATAGGTACTGCGGAAACGCCCGCCGAGCCTATCAAGGGGTTGACCTTGCCCTTTGTCAGCCTGCACATAAGATTTCCGAGCATAACTCCGCCAAACGTGCCAAAGGCGAACGCCAGCAGACCGAGACCTATTATCATGAGCGTCTGCGGCTTTAAGAAGGTGTCTCCGCTCGCCGTCGCGCCCACGCTCAAGCCTAAGAATATAACTATTATGTTCATCAGCTCGTTCTGAGCGGTCTTTGAAAGCCTGTCCACCACGCCGCATTCACGCATAAGGTTGCCCAGCATGAGCATACCCACCAATACCGCCGCAGAGGGCAGCACGAGCGCGACGAATATCGTCACGGCTATGGGGAAGATTATCTTCTCCTTCTTCGTGACCACGCGCAGCTGCGTCATGACTATCTTTCTGTCCTGCTCTCTCGTGCAGGCGCGCATTATCGGGGGCTGTATTATGGGCACGAGCGCCATGTATGAATACGCCGCGATTGCTATCGGGCCTAAGTATTCGGGCGCTAATATCGACGTGACGTATATCGCCGTCGGGCCGTCCGCGCCGCCTATTATGCCTATCGAACTCGCCACGTTCGGGTCAAACCCGAGCAGCAGCGCGAGTATGAACGCCACGAATATGCCGAGCTGCGCCGCCGCGCCTAAAAGCAAGCTCTTGGGGTTCGCTATCAACGGGCCGAAATCCGTCATCGCACCCACGCCTAAGAATATGAGCGGGGGATATATTCCGCACTTTACGCCCAGATACAGATAGTCCATAAGGCTCGCCTGATGGTTCTTCACCACCTCGGTGAAGCCCTCTATCGTGTTGTAATGCACTCCCAAGTCCGCGCCCGGAAGGTTCGCGAGCAGCATACCGAATGCTATCGGCAGCAGCAGCAGCGGCTCAAACTTTTTTCCGATGGCGAGGTATAAAAGCACGCAGGACACGAGTATCATAACCCCCTGCTGCCACGACATCTGCATAATACCCGCATCGTTTATGAAGTTGGTAAAAGCCTGTCCTAAATCCATAAAAGCTACCTCATTTTCGCGCTTACGCTATTACGTAAAGCACGCTTCCCGTCTCTACAGCCGTTCCCTTCTGAACGGTGCATTCGACTACCTTTCCCGCACAGGGCGCGAGTATCTCATTTTCCATCTTCATCGCCTCAAGCACGCAGAGGATGTCGCCCTCGGCTACCTGTGCGCCTACGTTTGCCTTTACTTCAAGGATGTTTCCGGGCATGGGTGCGCTGACCTTCGTGCCCGCCGCCGTCGCCTTGGGGGCAGGTGCAGCCGCCTTGGGCGCCGCAGCAGGAGCCGCCGCCACAGGCGCCGCAGGTGCAGCAGACGCGCCCGCGCCTATCTCCTCGACCTCTACCTCATAAGAGTTTCCGTTTACGTTTATCAAAAACTTTCTCATATTATTTTTCTCCTGTATGTTTTCTTATAATATCTTTTCAGCCTTAACAGAGGGCTTTTTCATGTCACACAGCCTATTTTCAAAGCCTGCCGCATTTCCCGCTCGATGCACATTCGCGCGTTCATCCGCCATTTCCGGGCAATACGCCCTCGCATCATCTTCCGACAACGCGCTTTCGCACATGCCGTTCTATCAAGCAACACGACTTCACATTCGCCGTTCTCTCGAGCAACGCTTTTTATCGGCATCTTCCGACAACGCGCTTTCAGCCGCTTTTTTATCAACGCCCTTTTGCTCTGCGCCGTCCGTCAACGCCCGCCTTTTGCCGCGTTTTTTCAAACGACCCGCAGTCGGCTTTTTTAACCGAGCGTCAAAATGTGCCGATTTATTGTCCCTTTTTGAGCGACCCGCAGTCGGCTGTACCATTAGTACGCCGACAAGCCTTGTCCAAGCCGCAATTCACTCTGACGGCTATCTTTCCCGGGCGTCAAAATGTGCCGATTCATTGCGCCTTTTCGAGCGACCCGCCGTCGACCGCACCATTTATGCGCCGACAAGCCTTGTCCAAACCGCGATTCACTCTGACGGCTATCTTTCCCGGGCGTCAAAATGTGCCTTTAATCAGCATTTTCGAACATGACTGCAATCAGCTTAAAACTAGCAAAAATTGCCGATTTGTCGTTTCTTTTCGAGCGACCCGCAGTCGGCTGTACCATTAGTACGCCGACAAGGGGAGTCGAAACAGAGCGATAAAGCAGTTTCTTGCATTTTGCTGTCTTTCTTCCCCGGGCGTCAAAATGTGCCGATTTATTGTTCGTTTTCAAGCGAGGTGAATGAGGCGTACTTTTTAGTACGTCGATTGAACCAAGTCGCAGAAAACGAGCGATAGGGCGGTGCATTTTGGCGTTCGGGAGTTTTAGGACATTTGGCTGCGTCTGCCCGCTTCACCCCATGCCGTCCTTCTCACACGGCGAACGCTCCTTACGGCTACGTTCTCGGGGGATGTGCCCATCATCGCGGCGCACGCGGCGGCTATCACGGCGACAAGCTCGGTATCGTCCGCGCTGTTGGCTGCCGGCGTATCCGCAGCCTGCTCCTCATCCTGCTTTTGCTCCTGTTTTTGCTGTTCTTGCTGTTTTTGCTGCTTTGCCTGCTGCTTTTGCGCCTTTTTCGCCGCGCTCTTTTCGGACTGCTTATCCACAGCTCCTCCCGCAAGCGCTATCAGCTTGACCACGCCTATTATCAGCATGAGCATCACGAATACTATGACCAGCCCTATAAGAGTGACCTCTAAACCTAAAACGAGTTTATCCATATGCGGTCCCTCTCATTAAAGCGGCATTATCACGTGCTTTTTAAGCGGCTTTTCCTCGCGCTTTGCGAGAGCTATGCTCACGGCGTTCACGAGCGCGCGGCGCGTATCCCCTTTTGAAATGACGTCGTCCGCAACGCCCTGCGCACACGCCGTCTTTGCGCCGAGGAAGTCACCGGCGTATTCATCCTCATGACCGGGCTTACCGAACACGACGATGCTGCCCGCAATCTCGTCCATACAGCCTATCTTCGCGTCGTCATATGCATATACGATGTCGTGGCAGGCCGCCGCGCCCATGGCCGCCCAGCCCTCGCCCACGGCTCTTCCCGTTATGAGCGCGATCTTGGCGTTGCCCGCAAGGGCGTATGTCGATAAGAGCTTGGCATAGGCGGGAATCTGACAGCACTGCGCCGCATGAAGCGATATGCCCGAGCCTTCATTATTAATAAAGGTTATCGCGGGGAGGTCGTATGCGTTAAGTATGCTTAAAAAGCGCGCCGCCTTCTTATATCCCCTCACGGTGAGCCGCTCACCCGCGGCGTTTGCTATAACGCCCACGGATATTCCGTCAAGACGTATAAAGCCCGTTATCATCTCAGGGGCATATGCCGCGCCCGTTTCAAAAAAGCTGTTTACATCCGCCGCATCAGCGATGAGCGCGCGCGTATCCGCCGCATCCGCCGTCACGGTCCTGTTCGCGTCATCGCCCATAGGCTCGATATCCGCGCTTTCGAGGTTGTTTGAAGGAAGATATGAAAGCAGCTTTTTGACGCTTTCTACCGCGTCCGCCTCATTTTCACAGCAAAGCTGAGCCACGCCGTTCTGCTCGGTCATGACCGCGCTGCCCATGAGTTTCTGCGCGTCCGGCTCCGTCTCCTCCTTGGAGGCGACCACCATGGGCGCATGTATGCCGCAGGCGCTCACGCCCTTTATCGCAACGGTGAAATCGGTCATCGCGGCAAACGCCGCCTCTATGCCGAACATCTCGCCCGCCGCGACGGATATCGTGGGCACGAGGCCGGATACATCGGAAAGCGCACGGGCGATCTTCGCATATGCGTCCACCGCGGCCGCGCCCTCCTGGACTCTCGCACCTCTCGAGCCCCATCTCGTGACGATGGGATAACCGCTCTTTTTCGCGAGCTCGATCGCCTTTACGATCTTCGCCGCGTGAGCCTCGCCCAGTGAGCCGCCCAGAACGTCGCCGTCCTGCGCAAAGACGCACACGGGCATACCGTCCACTCTGCCCCAGCCGGACACGACGCCCTCGCCCTCGGCGGAGACGTCGGAGTATCCGTAAACCGCATTTGAGCGACGCACGAATCTGCCTGCCTCGACAAAGCTCCCGTCATCGACGAGCTGCGCGATAAATTCACGCGCCGTCAATTTGTCCTTGTTCATTCGTAAAACCTCCTTTTAAACGCCGTCGGCATTTATAAAATTATATAAAGAATACCTTTATCCAACTCATTAAAGCTGCTTCAAATACGCGATCTCCTCATCCGTGAGATAGCGGTGCTCGCCCTTTTTGAGGTCGCCCAGGTTCATGTTGCCTATGCTTATTCTCTTCAGAAATACCACGTTTTTATCGATCGCCTCAAACATGCGGCGGACCTGCCTGTTTCGTCCCTCGTGTATTATTATTGTAAGCTCCGTGCGCTCGGGCGAGACGCTTATGAGCTTGACCTTGGCGGGGGCGGTCTTTCCGCCCTCTATAAACACGCCCTTTTCCAGCTTTTTAACGTCGTCCGCCGTGACCTCGCTGTCCACTATCGCGACATATCTCTTGTTCACCTCGTGCTTGGGGTGCGTAAGGCGATATGCAAGGTCGCCGTCGTTCGTCAAAAGAAGCATACCCTCGGTGGTGAAATCCAGCCGCCCGACGGGATAAATCCTCTCCTTGACGTCCGTCATATAGTCGAGCACGGTGCGCCGTCCGCGGTCATCCTCACAGGTGCTCACGCAGCCCACCGGCTTATTGAACATTATATATACCTTTTTTTCGGGTGCGTATATCTTGCGCCGACGCACGCGGATATCGTCGTTTTCCGGGTCGACCTGCATCCCCAGCTCCTCCACGACCTTGCCGTTCACGCTGACCGCGCCCTCTATTATCAGCTCCTCACTCTTTCTGCGCGAGGCTACTCCCGCCTCCGCCAAAAACTTCGCTATTCTCAAAAATCTATTCCCATGCCTTTCTTCCCGCTCCCAGCCAGTCCGTCAAAACGCGCTCCAGCCAATAGCGATACGTATTTTCCCCCACGTCCTCGGCGGCATATATCGGGACCTCGCGCAAGACCTCGCCATTCAGGCTGTATTGCGCACTTCCCACGACATCCCCCCGTGAAATGGGTGCATTAACTCCATTTTGAAGCCTATAATTAATCTTTATTTTACTATCATTTTCATTTAATGGCAAGTAGATTTCGTCCATAATCACGGCATCTGTGGCGTATTTTAACCCATTTTCTACCGTGAGCGCATCGTGTAAAAGCGTCTGCCCCGTGACGTCCGTCCATTTGTAATTTTCAAAGCCGTAATCCAACAGGCTCATGCAGTCGGGGAACATGCTGTAGTCGTTTAATACCACGGCTATGAGCTGCATCCCATCGCGGCTCGCCCCCGCGACGAGGCACTTTCCCGCGGCCTTGGTGTATCCCGTCTTTACGCCGTTTCCGCCCTCATAATTATACAGAATCTTGTTCTTGCTTTTAAGATATCTCACGGGGCTGTCCTCATCCGCCTCCAGCGTCATGGAGGACGTACCGACTATCTCCTTAAAAAGCTCGTTTTGCATCGCCTGCGCCGCTATCAGCGCGAGGTCCATCGCCGTGGTATAATGCCCCTCGGCAGGCAGTCCGTTGGGCGTGACAAAATTTGTGTTATACGCGCCAATCTGCCGCGCGCGCTCGTTCATGAGCTTCGCAAAGCCCTCCTGCGAGCCGCCCAAATGCACAGCTATCGCCATAGCGGCGTCGTTTCCCGAGCAGAGCATGAGCCCATAGCAAAGCTCGCGCAGGGTTATCGTCTCACCCTGTCTTAAATAAATAGAAGTACCGTCGAGGCCAACGCTTTCTGCCCCGACGGTAACGACATCATCCATGTTTCCCCGCTCGCAGGCGAGAAGGCATGTCATTATTTTCGTTGTGCTCGCCATAGGCAGCTTTTCCGACGAGTTATGCTCGCTCATCACCCTGCCCGAGGTCGCCTCTAAAAGCACATGCGCCCGCGCGGAGGTATTCACCGCATTTTTAGCTCCTGCCGCGCTTCCCGAAAACGGCACAAGCGTCAAAATGAGCGCAAAGACGAGTATAGCCGCGTTAAGCCTGCGCCTCAAGCTCGTCTGCGTCCTCCTTTTCACATACTTGGGAAGCGAAAATGTCCTTTATCTCATTCATTATCCCGGGTATGTTTTCAATTACCTTATCCAGTGCATCTCTCTTTGAAACCGTAAGCAACCTTATCTCCTCCTTACTGCCTACCATGAACGCGACGGGGTTGATTGAAATTCCCGTGGCCGTCCCGCCCGCAAAGGGAAAAGCGCCCTCCCCTCCCGTCTTTTTTTCGTTCTGTCCATATTCGCCGCCGCCCGAGACGAACCCGAAGCTCACCCTTGAAATGGGGATTATCGTCGCGCCGTCCGGGGCGATAAAGGGCGCGCCCACGATGGTGTTCACGTCCACCATCTCTTTAAGCTCGGTCATAGTGGTCTTTAGTATGTTTTCTATAGGATGCATGTCAGCTTCCGCCTTTCTTCAAGAAATATCTGAATATAATCTGCACAGGGATGAAGTAAAATATGCAGTTTATTCCTACCCGCGCAGTTTTTTTGGAAAAATCCGGCTGAGTGCGTACGCGAATTTTGCCTAAGCCATAGTTAAACAACAGCGCGCGCACGGCGTTTTGCAAAACGGCGCAGACATACGCAGTCGCGGCGGCGTTTTCCGCACCTATCAAAATATCGACGCATCCTTTCTTCACATATATCGTCCTCACCGCACCGGCGGTATTCGGCGGCTTTTTTCCCGATAACTTCCTTTTGAGCTTTTTTGTCCGTGAAATTTTGGCGTTCGTTATCACTTTGTACCCACCGCGCGTGACCATGCAAAGCTCGGGCGAGACTTTTCGTTTGAGCCTTAAAAACAGCGCCGCGCTATATAGCTTTATGCCGAACAAACTGATTTTAACAGCATAAAACGACCTTTTTCTATCTATTGTGCAAATTTTCGCCCGCGTCGGGCAAAAGGGCAACGCCAGCGAGAGCGCCGCTATCAACAAAAGCCATAGCATAAAAAATCACCTTTCCGGTGATATGCTTTACAGTTTTTTCCTTTTTATTCGTTTTTGGGGTGGGTTTGTAGAGATAAGATTAAAATAGACAATCGTACAACAAATTCCTCTATAATGCAAATTTTCATGTTTTTCACTTGTTGACTTTATGAGTTTTGCATAATATAATAAAGAAAAAGGAACGTTGCCTATAGACGGTCAACCCCTATGAGTTATTTAAATAACCGTCGAGATTGCAGTGTGGCGGTTATTTTTTGTTATCTTTATCCCACTCTTTAATAAGAGCGGCAAAAGCAACAAGAAACATGAGTAATTCGATAATATCGCTAAAGCTCATATTCCATGCCCCCTTTCATCATCCTTAATTTTAGGAGGAACAATGAAGAGGGGGCGACCGCCTACCGTGTTATTGGCAACGTCCAGTAAAGATGAAAAACATCAATACCACTTATATGATACAACACCTTTCGCCGTGTTTCAACAGAAAAATGCGATCGTACTGCGAAAATCGAATTTATAGTAAGGTATCCCGACCGGCAAGCCTTTCGGTCGGGATGATTTATACGCAAGTCATCCGCCTTACCCTCCGATCAAAAAGCGAGCTTGCCGACGACGTGCGGCGCATACATATAATGGAGCTTTGCGAAGCAAAGCAACCTATGGCTTCAATTTACGTGGGTATCCCCTCTCTATAAAATTAAGCGCACAAGCCCCTCAACCTGCACACTTATTTCCCCACCTTTAAGTATCGATCTCCTTTTCACTCTGCTTCTCGGGGAGCTCGGGCAGCTCGCTTATGTCGGAAAGCCCGAAGTGCCGCAGAAATTCGTCGTCCGTGACGTATAATATCGGGCGGCCGAGAACCTGCTTCCTCCCCGCCTCCTTTATCAGCTTCTTTTCCAACAGGTTGTTCATAATATAGCTCGAGTTCACGCCGCGTATCTCCTCTACCTCCACGCGCGTCACGGGCTGCTTATACGCGACTATCGCCAATGTCTCCAGCATCGCGCGCGTCAGCTCGTCCTTTGAGCTCTTCCCCAGCAGCGTGTATATGTCCTCCGCGCTCTGCGGGCGGGTGCATAGCTGGATTTTGCCCCCCACGCGCTTTATAATGAGCGCATATTCATACATCCTGCGCTCGCATTCCTCGTCGATTATCGCGCCGAGCTGTTCTTCGTCCATGCCGAAATATTCCGCCAGCTTGGATATCTCTACCGCGTCTCCCGCCGCGAAAAGTATGTTCTCAATTCTTCCTATCAGTT
>CAKROK010000029.1 GCA_934373295.1 uncultured Christensenellaceae bacterium
GTTCTGCCCCCTGCCGCAGGCAGGGGGCAGAACGGGCGGGCTTAGTTTTTGCGGCGAAGCCGCAAAAACCTGCGCCGCGCCTCGTCGGTAAGCTCGCTTTAACTTTATAGATTGTTCGTTTGATTCCTAAAAATTGAATTCAACAATCGGGCTCCCGAAAAGGTGGTAGCGACGGTGAGCCGTCGCGAGGGCGTTTACAGCTTAAGCAGGCGAACGAAATACCTTTATTGCACTTTTTAAAAAGAATTCGCGAAAAATGTTGTGTTTTGGTATGCATTATTGCATTTATTTCTTGATTGGAGGGGAATATGCTGGTATAATTACGTTATACATGCCGTTTTTATCCATGTAGAGTGCATTTATTGGGGCGGCGGCGTGAGATTTTTTTAAGAAATGAAAGGGAGCTACAAATGCAACAACGTGAAAAATTTGCTTCCCGCCTCGGGTTCATACTCATTTCGGCGGGTTGTGCGATAGGTCTCGGAAACGTGTACCGTTTCCCCATTACAACAGGCAGCTACGGCGGCGCGATATTCGTGCTGTTATATATCGTCTTTTTGATACTGCTCGGTATCCCCGTAATGACGGCGGAGCTTACGGTAGGCAGGGCGAGCCAGAAGAGCATCGCGACGTCCTTTGAGACGCTTGAAAAGCCCGGTCAGAAATGGCATCTCATGAAATATCTGGGCATTGGCGGAAACTACCTGCTTATGATGTTCTATACGACGATATCCGGCTGGATGCTCGTATACTTCTTTAAATACCTGACCGGCTCCATGGAGGGCCTTGTTGGAAACGAGGTTTTGGGCGAGGTGTTCGGCGGAATGGTCTCCAACACGTGGCTCATGATAGGCGCGACGTTTGCTGTCATTCTGATCTGCTTCGGCATATGCTCGTTCGGTCTGCAAAACGGCGTTGAAAAGGTCACAAAGGTGATGATGCTGGCGCTGTTCGTGCTCATGATTGGCCTTGCGGTATACTGCTGCACTCTTTCCGGCGCGGGCGAGGGCTTAAAGTTCTATCTCGTTCCCTCTATCGAAAAGTTTGAGGCGTCCGGCATTTGGACGGTAATATCCTCCGCGATGGGTCAGGCGTTCTTCACGTTGAGCATAGGCATGGGCTCGATAGCCATCTTCGGCAGCTATATCGACAAGAACCGCAGCCTGCTCGGCGAGTCTTTAACGATAGTCGGCCTCGATACCCTGGTCGCGATTTGCTCGGGCCTTATAATCTTCCCCGCATGCTTTACGTATAACGGCGGCGTTACTGCGGACGCAGGCACGGTGGGCGCGAGCTTCCTGTTCACCACGCTTTCCAGCATTTTCAACTCCATGCCCGGCGGACGCATCATAGGCACGCTGTTCTTCCTGTTCATGATATTCGCGGCGTTCTCCACAGTCATCGCGGTATTTGAGAATATAATGAGCTTCTGGATAGAAAAGACGACGCTCAGCCGCCGCAAGATATCCCTTATAAACATCGGCCTCATGCTCGTGCTCTCACTGCCCTGCATATTCAGCTTAAACATCTGGTCTGATATCACGATATTCGGCAAGGGCTTTATGGATTTAGAGGACTATGCTGTATCCAACCTCATTCTCCCCATAGGCAGCCTGCTCTATGTAGTGTTCTGTACGGCGCGCTTCGGCTGGGGCTGGAAGGGCTTCATCACAGAGGCGAACACGGGCGAGGGACTCAAGTTCCCCAAGGGTCTGCGCATATATATGACCTATGTTCTTCCCATTATAATAATCGCCGTGCTTATAATGAGCGTGTTTAAATAAGCTATAAGAGATAAGAGATATAAATTTACCCGCATCTTTAATGTGAAGTGATAAAATAATGGTAGGCACTTTCGTGTCTACCATTATTTTATCACTTCAATCTTTAAATTGAGGTGCGGGTTTTTGTATTTCGTTTGCACGATCGTATATTACATCAAATCTCCACCATGACCCTACAGGGAAGTCCTGTAAGATCAGAATACTTTATCGGGAACGTATCCACCACACATACTCCCTTATCCGCGACCGGTTTAAGGTTGCATATATTTTCCAATATGAACACGTTGCGATCCGCGCAGTATTGATCCGTGGGCATGTGCTCCGAGCCGTTTCTTGCGCCGGAAAAGTCAATGCCTATAATGGATATTCCTTTTTCGCAGAGCAGCTCGATCAACTCCTTTGAAAGCTGTGGGTGAATGCCAAAATACTCGGGCGTCCCGTAACCCTTCTCCTCGATAAATCCGGTATAAAAGCCCACGAACATATCCGCCGCTATCGCACTTGCATCAATATCCGTAATATCGATATCTCTATCCTTAACACTGCTAACGTCAAAGAATATGCCACGGCGCTTGGCGTATTCAATAGGAAAGCTCTTGTTCATCACGTCAAAATGCGTTCCGTAATGCCCCGGCCGCAGGTGGCTGTTGTTCTTTCCCGCTTCCTTTGCGCGTTCTGTCGTCATTTCTACAGTAATGTCTATCAACATATTGTTTCTCCTTCTTTTGTTGATTGAATGCTTGTGTTTGCAGCTTCTACGCTATGATTGATATGTTAACATAGCTGCGTTAAGCTTGTTTATTGACTTTTCTTTTTGTGCAAAGATATCTTATCACCTCACTTCACCACCACGAGCACGCTCACCGTCTCGCCGTTGTCCGCCTCATATGTGACCACGCTTACTCCGGAGCTGGTCGCGCTGACCTGTATCTCGACGTTCTGCTCCCATGTGCTCTGCGCGAATGCGAAAGTCGCCGCGCTGCCGCTGGTGTGCCTTGTTATGGTGACGCCCTCGTTAGAGAGTGTGAAGAGCTCAAACGTCTTTTTTTCGCCCTTTTCCATGACGAGCGTGCTTACGGATGTATAAAGCTCGGGCGAACCGCTGAAGCCGAATCTTCCGTCCTCTAAGTATTTGAGAAGCTGCTCGTAGTTTTCTTTAAGTCCCTCAAGCTCTCTGTTGGCGGCGCTTGAGCTGGTCGCCTGCTGTTCAAGCTCGGTTATGCGGTCCTTGTACTGTTCTATAACTGCGCTGAGTTCGTCATATTGTGACTGAATGTCCGATATCTGCGCATCTTTTTCGGAAAGTGAGCTTTGCATATCGGATATTGAGCTGAGGTATAAGTCGCTCTCTTCCTTGAGCTTGCCGTTTTTAACGCCCAGGCATATGCAGACTATCATCAATATGAGCGCCGTGGTGAAAAGCGCGGCGATTATTATGGATACTATCTTGTTTCCCGCTATAAACGCCTTTACGCTGTCAAAAAAGCTCGGCTTAGCGGGCGCGGGAGCGGGCTGCGCGTCATATGCAGGCTGAGGTGCGGGAGATGCCGGCTGTGCGTCAGGGGCGGGCTCGCTGACGGGCTCTTTGACGGTCGCGGGCGCGGTGCGTTCCTTAATGGGCTGTGCGTCCGCCTTTGCGCCGCAGTACGGGCAGAACTTGCTTTCCGCGGGGTAGCTTTGTCCGCATATCGCGCAGCTCTTTTGGGCGGGCGCTTCTTCCTCCGCCTTCTGTCCGCAATATGGGCAGAATTTGCTTTCATCGGGTATTTCGTTGGCACATTTTTTGCAAATCATGGTTTTCCTCCGTATTATATGCTTGTCTGTCCCGCGCCTGAGGTTTGTGTGCGGGCGTATTTATCTACATTATAACCCATGTATCGCGCTTTTTCACCATAATTATTCATAAAATGACTACCGCTATGCCAAAAAAAATGTTATACTTATACGAGAATTTATGTGTACAATAAAAATTGATCATACAGGAGGACATTTTTATGCAGTATTCCAGAGAAGTGGAAGAGATGGTGTGCGTCAAAAGAGGCCCCAAGCACGGCCCCGCCCCCATCCCTGAAGAAGGCAAGTGGGTCAAGGCGAAGGAGATTACCGATATTTCCGGCCTTACGCACGGCATCGGCTGGTGCGCACCTCAGCAGGGTGCATGTAAGCTCACCTTAAACGTCAAAAACGGCGTTATCGAAGAGGCGCTCGTCGAGACGATCGGCTGCTCGGGCATGACTCATTCCGCGGCTATGGCGGCGGAGGTCCTGACGGGCAAGACCATCCTTGAGGCGCTCAACACAGACCTCGTATGTGACGCTATAAACACGGCTATGCGCGAGCTGTTCTTGCAGATAGTATACGGCAGGACGCAGACCGCGTTCTCCGAAAACGGACTTCCCGTCGGCGCGGGTCTTGAGGACCTGGGCAAGGGCTTGCGCTCTCAGGTCGGTACGATGTACGGCACGCAGGCTAAGGGCGTGCGCTATCTCGAAATGGCAGAGGGCTATGTCACAAAGCTCGCTCTTGATGAAGAAGGCGAGGTCATCGGCTATCAGTTCGTCCATCTCGGAAAGATGATGGAGGCCATCAGAAAGGGCATGGAGCCCAATGAGGCCTATGAGAAGAACGTAGGAACATACGGCCGCTTTGACGAGGCCGCAAGCTACATCGACCCGAGAAAGCAGTGACAAGGAGGGCAAGGCAAATGGCATATTTTGAAGGCTATGAGAGAAGAATTGATAAGATAAACGGCGTTATCGCGCAGTATGGCTTTAAGGATCTTGACGAGGTCAAGGCATATACGCTTGAAAAGGGCGTGGATGCGGAGAGCATCGTAAGGGGCATACAGCCCATCGCGTTTGAGAACGCCTGCTGGGCATATACACTGGGCGCGGCTATCGCGATGAAGAAGGGCTGCGTCAAGGCGGCGGACGCCGCCGAGGCTATCGGCATCGGCTTACAGGCATTCTGCATCCCCGGCTCCGTCGCGGATCAGAGAAACGTCGGTCAGGGTCACGGAAACCTCGCTGCAATGCTGCTGCGTGAGGAGACGCAGTGCTTCTGCTTCCTCGCGGGTCATGAATCCTTCGCGGCGGCGGAGGGCGCTATCGGCATCGCGCGCACGGCTAATCAGGTCAGAAAGCAGCCCCTGCGCGTAATATTAAACGGTCTCGGTAAGGACGCTGCGCAGATCATATCGAGAATAAACGGCTTTACGCACGTCGAGACGGAGTATGACTATGCGACGGGCGAGTTAAAGGTCGTCTTTGAAAAGCCCTATTCCAACGGCGATAAGGCGAAGGTAAAGTGCTATGGCGCAGACGACGTCTCCGAGGGCGTCGCGATAATGCGTCACGAGGGCGTGGACGTCTCCATCACGGGCAACTCCACCAACCCCACGCGCTTCCAGCATCCCGTCGCGGGCACGTATAAGAAGTGGTGCGTGGAGAACGGCAAGAAGTACTTCTCCGTCGCATCGGGCGGCGGCACGGGCAGAACGCTCCATCCCGATAACATGGCGGCGGGCCCCGCTTCCTACGGCATGACGGACACCATGGGCAGGATGCACTCCGACGCGCAGTTCGCCGGCTCCTCCTCCGTTCCCGCGCACGTAGAGATGATGGGCCTCATCGGCATGGGCAACAACCCCATGGTCGGCGCATCCGTTGCAGTAGCCGTCGCGGTGGAGCAGGCGATGAGTAAATAAGCAAAACAAGTCTCTCCCGCTTTCGCGGGAGATGACGGATTATTGCAGTCGCGGTTGCGGGCGAGCAGGCGATGAGTAAATAAGCAAAACAAGTCTCTCCCGCTTTCGCGGGAGATGACGGGATATTGCAGTCGCGGTTGCGGGCGAGCAGGCGATGAGCAAATAAGCAAATCGGACTTTTCCCATGCAAGCTGGAGACGGCGGGCATGTTGCAGCCAAACAGATGATAAATAATACTAAAAGACCTCCCATTCGATAAGAGTGGGAGGTTTTAAAAATCCAAAGGATTTTTAAGCAAGGGTGAAAATGTAAGTGTTGAGTGAAAAGCCTCCCGCGAGGGGAGGCGCAATATTTCTTGCATCAAATTTTTTTATTTTAACTTCACGAACATAAACTGTTATTTATAAATTATACCGCTCGGTTTTCCGTTATTGACCATCAGATACGCAGATTTGTTGATTTGTCTTACCGAACCGCTGAACGGGTCTGATTGAGCATCAATCGTTAGAATGTTTTCGTTAATGACATACGGTATTGTATAAGGATTGCCTTTATATTCATAAACCCACTGTCCATCATCCCTAAAGGTTCCAGTTTTATCCATATGGGACATTTTACCAATAAAATAACATTTAAAAGTTTCGCCTACCAGTGAATTTTGAAGCTCCTCGTTAGTTAAATCATGATAATCATCCATATGCTTTGCAAAATAATCATACCCATCATCATATCCAAAATACTGAATGGCTTCCTCAATGGATAATTCTTTGGCAGACAATGCTTTTAAATCTTCTTCTGTAACAGAATATATATACGACTCCGTATTGTTTTCAGATGTAGGCAGATTAACAATTAGATTAAAAGAATCTGTAAGATCAGATGCATCTGTCGGAAAATCTACTCCACATCTATACATTAGCGTTGATCCCGCATCAATAGTTAGACTTGTAACTCCACTCCAATCATGTGCATCGGTGCTGGGATAGAACCCTGTTTTGCATTCACAATCGGAATAAACAGTCCCATTATATTCTACTGAAAAAATTGTCTTTTCATCTATTGACATATCTACTCTGTTTTTATTGCACAATGTAAATTGAAGAGAACAGAGTGTATGACCAATTGATGCTACAAAGCAACTATTATCATCATTCTGTTCAAATTCTTTCGGCATACAAATATAATCCCAGTCTCCAGCTGTTCCATCATGTAACGCTATGGCAAGTTCTGCTCTGTCTAATGTAAATTTAATAACATCCGTTTCTACTGTTTCTCCAAGAGAATATGTTTTTTCAGCAGCTTTAATTTCCTCTGTGGGTTGAGGTGTATTTTCTGTCAATTCTGCTGTGTTAGTTTCTTCTGAAGGTGTTGAAGAAGAACACCCCACAATCCCCAAAATCATTATAAAAGCCAAAATCCCAATCAATGCTTTTTTCATTTTTTCTACTCCTTTATTTTAGATATTTTAGGCGAAATTATGTTTTTCGGTATTCTCCAAGGACTGCCTGCGGCATCCTGTTCCGCTCCCTTTATTTTTCCCTCTCTGCACCATCTTGCAATAGTGCTCTGGGGAATATTCCATAAACTTGAAGCCTCTTTTGTTCCCATAAAGGAACTGATATTCCTGTCCGCGTCAATATCTCCCATTATTAATCACTCCCTCTTTCTGATATCATTAATGATATCTATTTACATATCACATTGTAGTATATAGATATATCTCTTGTCAATCTAAAATAACAGTAAAAGACAAGGAGATTTTACAATAATGAGTGATTTTAAGAACGAGCCGCTGAAGATAAAAAAGAGGGGAGAGGACGGCAACAAGGTGATAACCGTCAGGATAAAGGAGGACACCTTGTCAGAAATTGACCGCATAGCCAAGGAGATTAACTGCTCGCGCAACGAGCTTATAAACATCATTCTTCAATACGGCATAAAAAACATCGAAATAGAGTAAAAAGGTATGAAAAACCTCCCATTCGATAAGAGTGGGAGGTCTTTAAAAATCCAAAGGATTTTTAAGCAAGGGTGAAAATGTAAGTGTTGAGTGAAAAGCCTCCCGCGAGGGGAGGCAAGATTTGTCATTTTACATTTGTGCTTTTTTAAATAGCATTATGCTGGCAATTGTCTTTCCGAAGAAACACAAGGAGCTTATCATCGACAACAAGGTACGAAAATTAAATCCTCCTTTGGAGAGAGATAACAAGTTAACGAAAAGCGTAGAACCGGGAATAAAAGACAGCAAATGAATAGCCCAAGCGGATATACCGTTTAACAGAGTAATTAAATACAAAATAGCTGCGAGCACTTGAACTCCAAGCAATATAAAGCCAATACGCATCATCACCTTTGATGCTTTGATTATGTTAGTCTTTAGCAGCACAAAAACGGATATAAGCGGGAATATGAGTGGAATGAGAAACATGTCTATCTGTAATGATGAAACAGACAAGTTCCCACTTATTATCATACTTATTATACGAATTACAGAAAACAGTATTCCCGCAACAGCCAAAATAAGCGGAATAAAAACGAATTTTTTCGGGTACGTTCTGCTCTTATTCATTAAAATTTGCTGAATCTGTTCAGATGAAGCTTTTTTTGCTTGAATCGGGTTAATATTGGTTTCCCAGGCTGCGCCATTCTCAAATAGCACCTCTAAAATAACAACAGTATAATAGAGAATCTTATTGTTATCCAGTTCAATCGGGGTTTTACTTCCAAATTCATCACCGCTTTTTGCGGAAAGATTTACATATTCATAATGAACTTCTTTTATTTCAGTCCCGGATTTTCCGAAAGCTCGTATGGATACTTTAACTGATTTTATTGTTTCTTCCGATGTATTTTTTAATTTGAGTTGCGCCAGTATTTTGCCTGTCTGATTGTCTTTCAAAAGAGCTCTCGCCGTAATCACGACAGGAGCACCTTCTGTATAAAGATTTTCAGACAGAGCAAACAGTTTTGTATATCTTTCGTTCATGTTTAAAAATCCTTCTTATAATTCAGGGAGTTCTTCGGAAACAGTTCTTTCAGAGTTAAAATTCTCTGTGTTTTTTGCAATCTGACCTAATCCGAGATAATGCAGACCGAGGAAGTAGAGCGGAACGCCCACAAGCCCGATAAGAATCCCAAGATATGCAACAACAATTAAGAAATCCACAAATCCATATCCTGTAGCAATTGCTAAGCAATAAAGACTGCTCGTAAATCCACCCCATCCGATTGCCGCAATAAGTAAAATCAGTACAAATACGGCAAAGCTGATTCCCAAGATTTTGAGAAGAGTTTTTCCTTTGTTGTAAAAACTCGTCCCTTTTTCAAACATCAATTCAGCTACATTTTCCATAATTGATCCTCCTAATAAATATTAATCTCTCAAGTCCCGCAAACAGGAACTAATCTTCCTTTAATTATGCCATTAAACCTCCTGTATGTCAATGGAAATAGGAACTAAAATTCATATAAAGACGCATTTTGGAGGAAGAATAATGCTTATATATGACACGTATGAAATCGGCGCAAGGCTGCTCGCCATAAGGAAGAACGTGGGCTTGACGCAGAGCGAGGCCGCGGAAAAGGCGGGGATATCCGACCGCACCTATGCGGACATCGAGCGAGGGACGGTGAATATGCGCGTGGAGACGCTTTTAAAGATATGCCGCACGTTTCACATAACGCCGGACGATATCTTGACCGAGCGCCAAATGGATATCGCCCATGAAAACGGGCTGCTTGAAAGCCTGAACGCGCGCTCCGCAAAGGAACGAAAAACCGCATTCATGCTGCTGGAGGTCTATCTCAAATCGCTGGAATGATAAAACCCCTCTATTTCGCGGGAGGGGTTCGTAACCCAATATATTTATTTTGCTTCATCAAACGGCGTGCTATCCTGATATGCGCTGTCCGGGCATATGTCGATATCGTCGTCCCAGCCGACGGTATAATCGAGGACGATGTGCGCCGTGTTGAAAAAGGGGATGCTTTTGAGCTTGCTGTAGGCGGGTGTTTCGATGAGCGGCTTCATGTCATAGACGCGCTTTTCTGCGTCGTCAAAGGTCAGGAGCAGCTTGTGATCCTCCATGGGCAAAACCGCGCGTATGACGTGCATTACATCTGCCTCTTTGATCGGCTTGCCGTAGATATAGCAGGAATCCGGACAGATGTCCAATTTATTGCTCCAAACTACTCTGCTGTCGATCGAGCTGTCTATATCCCACGATACGACGCGGGATTCGTCGAGATAGACCTCTTTAAACTTGTTTATATCCTCAAGCACGCGGAACACGCCCTTGTGGACCGTCTCGCTCATGTCGTAAAGGCGGATCTCGCCGTTATCAAAGGTGAGCGTCAGTGTATAATCGTCGTTGGCGACGACCGAGCGTATTTCCCGCCGACCGTTTTTAAAATACTCCCTGACCTCGTCGGGCATTCGATAATCGGGCATTGCGTAAGCTCCTTTTTTAATTATTATACCTATTATATCAGGGTAAAACCGCGATGCCAACAGTATTTTTGCGCGGGTGAACACACGAAAAAGCTCCCATTCACATGAACGGGAGCCTTCTTATTATACTATGCTTTTTTACTTCGCCGTCTTTTTCATCCTTATAAAGATGATGACAGCGGCGGCGAGCGCGAGGGTCATGAGCGCGGCGTAAAGGAATATGCTATTCTCGTCGCCTGTCTTGACGCCCGTTTTATCGCCTGTCTTTTCGCCCGTCTTGGCGATGATCTCGGAATCCGTCTCATAGCCGCAGACGGTGCATTCATCGTGCTTTGCGCCGTTTTGCGTGGCGGTGGGCTGCTTATCGATTATCGTCTTGAAGGTGTGGTCCTCCATCTTGGTGAGATAGTCGCAGACGGTGCACTGCCTGTAGTGGCCTTCGTCCTCCGCCGCCCAGTTACCGAAGGAATGTCCCCACGCCTTGGCGGGAACGGGAGCTTCTATCTCGTTCTCATAGTAATCGAACAGCTTGCCACAGTCGTGACATACGTAGTAGTCCTCATAGCCGTCGTACGTGCAGTCGACCGTTCCCATCATGTACTCGAGGTCATGACCGGTCGGGGCGATCTCTATGGGGTTGGATATCTCGTTTTGCGCGAGCTCGTCGGAGAACAGCGCGCCGCAGTCCTCACAGCTCCAGAAGTCCTCGTGACCCGCGTTTTCGCAGAACGTCTCTTTGGGATGCGCAGTGAGCCTATGTCCCTTTGCGTCTATGACCTCGGGCGCGTTTATCGCGTTTTGCGCAAGCTCATCCGAGAACAATGCGCCGCAGTTCGCGCGGGTACATTCCCAATATTCCTTAGTGCCCGTGTGCGTACAGTCGGGGTCGACCTGTTTGTGATGAGTGAGGTCGTGGTCGAGCGCGTCTAAAACCTCAGGGGCATTTATCTGCCTTTGAGCCGTTTCATCCGCATACAGCCTTTTACATCCCGTGCGGTTACATTCCCAGTATTCCTTTATTCCCGTATTCGTGCAGTCGGGGTCGACTTGATCGTGATGGGTGAAGTCATGACCCAGCGCATTTATGACCGGAGGCGCGGATATCTCGTTTTGCGCCCTGCCGTCGGAGAACAGCTTTTTGCATCCCGTGCGGCTGCACTGCCAATACTGCTGCGTACCCGTGTTTACACAGTCGGGGTTTACCTGCATGTGATAATCGAGGCTATGGTTCAAGGGAGCGATGGTCTGGGGCTCGGAGATCTCGTTCTTGCAGAGCGCGTCCGAAAAGAGCTTGTGGCACTTGTTGCACTCCCAATATTCCTTGACGCCGCTCTCGGTGCATGTGGCGGGGTCCTCGGCGTAATGGGTCGTCTCCGGAACGGTGTCCTTGGTCAGCGTGAAGGTGATGTAATCATCTCCCTGGAGGTAAGTATTCCAATTATGAACAGTCGCCGTCGCATGGAAGGGCTGATGACATCCCGCGTCGTTCACGAATGTGGTGTCGATCGTGGAAACATAAGTCGCGCCGCTGTCGCAGGTATAGCATTTTACATCGACGGCGAGGTGCATCACGACGGATGTGCCGTAGTCCGCGATGATGTCGTTTCCGTTTCTGTACAGCCTTGTCACCTTGCCTGTGTGGCCCTTTTTGCAGTGATACTCCGTCGCTGTGAGGGTATAGCCCCCTTTGGTCAGAGTTTCCGCAAAGACGGGAGCAGGCAGAAGGGACAAAATGATAACCAGGGGAAGCACTATCCCCAAAATTTTTCGCAGTTGTTTCATTTGGTTCCTCCTTTTTTATAGTCTATACAATTTCATTATAGCATATGGAGAAGTAAAAGAATACCCATTTTTTGAAAAATACCGATATAAACGGAAAAATACTATAAAAAAGAGCGGATAAGCTCCGCTCGTTAAAAATTTCACCGTTTACATAATTTTAACAAGTTCCTGCATTATGCCCGAGATGCCTATCTGCTGAGGACATACCTGCTCACAGCTTCCGCTTTAAATATCTCAATATTCTGCTTGAGCTGCTCCATGTTTGACATGCCGGAGAGTATCGTGACGAGGTCGGGCACGCTCTGTAAAAACCTGAACGCCCACTCGACCGCGCCGGTGTTCGCTCGAAGCGCATTCAGCTTTTTTCCCATTTCGGGGGAGAAGGACGCGAGCTTTCCTCCGCGAAGCGGCTCCATAACCGTGACGGGTATGCCGTTTTTCGCCATAAGCTCGACCTTTGCCTGTGCATCCTGAAAATGCCAGTCCATGTAGTTGACCTGCAATTGACAGAACTCCATATGCTCGCCGTAAGTGTCCAAAAAGCGCTTTAACACGTCCATGCCGCCGTGTGCGGAGAAGCCGAGGTGACGAATCTTGCCCTCTTTTTTCATGTTTAAAAGATGCTCCATCGCGGGTCGGTATAATCGCCCACGTTGCCCTCATAGACGTTGTGGAACATGTAGAAGTCGAAGTAGTCCGTGCGGCATTTTTCAAGCTGGCGCGCGAAGATCTCCTTGACCTTATCCATGTTGGACGGGTCGTAGCCGGGGAATTTTGACGCTAAATAAAAGCTGTCCCGAGCGTAATTTTTTAAAATATTGCCCGCGGTTATTTCTGAATTTTCACCGTGATAGCCCCACGCCGTGTCGAAGTAGTTCACGCCGTTTTTTATCGCGTAGTCTATCATTTCGGCGGTAGCCTGTTCGTCTACCTTGGAATCGTCGCCCTGTAATACGGGCAGGCGCATCATCCCCAGACCGAGGGCGGATATCTTTTCGCCTGCATATGTGTTATATATCATGTCGTTTCTCCCTTATATTATTTTTTAAGACAATCCTGCGCCCAGCGCTTTAACTCGTCCGCGCCTGCGCCCGCGCTGAACCTCTTGCCCTTTAATACGCGCGCGCCCGGGCAGGAAGGCGCAAGCTCCTTTTCGGTGTTTCCCATGCCGCTCCCGCCGGAGGTCGCGAAGGGGATGATGAGCTTTCCGGAAAAATCCGCGCTCTCGAGGAATGTGTTTATGATGGTGGGCGCGACGTACCACCAGATGGGAAATCCCACGAAAACGGCGTCATATGAAGATAAATCGACGTCGATGGGCGCCATCTCCGGACGGATGCTCTTGTTCTTCATCTCCACGCTGCTGCGGCTTTTGGAGTTAGTCCAGTCGAGGTCCGCCTGTGTATAGGGCGTCTTGGGCTTTATCTCGAGCGCGTCCGCCCCGATCGCCCCCGCCAGTCTCTCGGCCAGCGCCTTTGTGGCTCCGTTTGCGGAAAAATATGCCACCAAAATATTGCTCATTTTGTTCCTCCTATACATTTTATATGTTGACAACGCGGTTTATCGTGTATATTATCTATATAGATATTATAAAAGTTAAAGCCAGCTTTAAGTCAAGTGCTTTTTGAGGAGGTTATATGAATTATTCCACGGGGGAGGCCGCCGCGCTTTTAAACGTCGCGCCATCCACGCTGAGATATTACGATAAAGAGGGACTGCTTCCCTATATCCGCAGGAGCGCGGGCGGCGTGCGCATATTTACGCAGACGGACATCGACCTTTTGAGGATAATCGGCTGTTTAAAAAAGACGGGGATGCAGCTAACGGATATAAAGAAGTACATCGCGCTCGTGATGCAGGGGGATGAGACGATATCCGAGCGGCTCGCGCTCTTTGAAAAGCAGAAGGCCGCCGTGGAGGAGCAGCTTAAACAGCTAAACGACACCTACGACACGGTGCGCTACAAGTGCTGGTATTACGAGACGGCGAAACAGGCGGGGACGATGCGCGTGCATGACGACCTGCCCGATGAGAGCATACCGGAGGAGATTAGGGAGATACGCGACAGGCTTTTGAGGTGACACTGCTCAAAAAGACCCGCCTTTTCGCCTGCGTCGCAGTGAGCGATATTGTCATGCAGCCGTGCAGGCACGACCGCAACGACTAATAACGCTGCTGCTCCTCTATCCCAAAAAAGCTCGCTTACGCTACCACTTTTTTGGGAGCCTTAATGCGACTCGGCTCAATCGACGTACTTCTATGTACGCCTCATTCGCCTCGCTTGAAAAATGACGAAAAATCAAGTTTTTCCTGAGGGGCTTATGCGTTTGATTTGCTAATGGAAAAGGATTATTAAGGGAACTTAGCCAAAGTCAGGCAAGAAAATTGAACAGTTTTTTGAAAAGACTTGCCTTTCCGCCTTTGTCGCAGCGAGCAATATTGTCATGCATATGTGCGGGAACGGCCGTGTTCGACGATTTATGACAAAAAAAGTACGCCGAAGCTATTGAAAAAAGGCGGCGCATGGGGTATACTGGTAAAAGAATATGACCCGCAGGTGTGATTTAACGGTAAAATGTCAGCTTCCCAAGCTGAATACGAGGGTTCGACTCCCTTCATCTGCTCCAGTCGCAATGGCGACACCGAATATCGCTCGTCACTTTGGTGAAGGGCGATTTTTTTATTCCCGTCAAGAATAATGGACATATTAACCATAATATGTTTTGAAGTCTTTGGTTGGTGCAGGGCGTTTACGATATGAGCGATCATATTTCAGTTAGCCCTACGATTAAAAAACGAGCCATGCCGATGACGTGCGGCGCAGCTTTCAATCGCGAAACGGCCCCGCCGTTTCGCGATTGAAAGTAGCTCGCGTACGCGAGCTTAGTTTTTGCGCGGCCTCCTGCGGAGACCACGCAAAAACCTGCGCCGCATACCTGCGTTTGAGGTGAATCTTTTTGGATTGAGCGGGGCGGCATGTCGGCATTAATTTGCGAATGATGTCCGCTTTTTAAAATCAAGCGCACAAACCTCACTCCCCTTTTCTCCGTTCTTCACTATTACTTCTTACATATTACTTGCGCCCTCGGGCGCACTTTCCCCCCTAAATCATAAGCATCCGTCTCCCCTCGCCCATATCCTTCATCTGGTTCTCGCGGAGTCTGAATTTTTTTAAGATATCCCAATCCGTCTCGCCCGTGTCCGCGAAGTAGAGGAGGATGCCGCCGTCGCGCTCGGGCGCGTCCGAGGTGTTTAGAGCGGATATCATGTCGATTTCGCCGCAGCTGTATGCTATGCCGTTAAAGCAGAGGCAGGCGCGCAGCTCAAGCTCCCGTCCGCTTCCCTCCGCCGCGGCGTATTCGCATTGCGCGTTTATCGATACGCGCATACCCTCGCTCACGGGCGCGGCGATTTCCGTCTCAAAGGGCAAGGCCAGCTTTGCAGAACGAATGCCCGCCTCCGCCGTCGTATAGCACACCGTCGCAAACAGCGTTCCGCTTATCATCACCGCGCCGCGGGCGGCCTGTGCGTCCTCTATGCAGGGCGTGACCGTCGTCAAAAGCACCCTCGACGCCTCCGGGCAGCTTTCCGGAATGGTCGCGCCCGTGCGTATGACCCTGCGCTGGGGGTCTATCCCCACCGCCTCGCATAGCGTGAGCCTGCTCGTCACCGGCTGGATGCAGCATTGTGTCGAATACGCGTCCTCGAGCAGCGTGACCTCCTCCTTTTGCGTCATTATCGCGCTGATGTCCATGTCACAGATGTACTCGAGCGTGTCCGGCTCGTTTCCTATCTGTACGGATATGCGCGCGGGGGTGCAGTCCGCTATGGCGCTCCCCTCACCCTTTAGCGGGACGATCTGTGAAAAGGGCACGCTCTCGCTCATGTACTGTATGGGCGCGTTTTTGTCACTGCCCAGGTACACTATCCCCAGCTTTATCTCCCCCTCCACGGCTATGCGCTCTATGTCGCGGTGAGTTGAGCTTATCTGCGCCGCGCCCGTCGCAAGCAGCACGCTTTTGACCTCGGGCATGGATTGCGGTATCAATATGCTGCCCGAGACGGAGCAGGGACAATGCGATATGTCCTTTAATACGCTCACGTCCACAGTTGACGTGCGCTTTTCGATATCCTCGCCGCAAGCCGCCGCGCTGTGCGTTTTGTTGCATCCTCCCGCCGCGTTTATCACCAGATTTGCGCGCAGGTCGACCCGCCGCGTATCTTCTTTAAACGCGATGTCCTCTATATGCGCGGCCGCTGTCGATAGCGTCATGTCATCAATTTCTCCCTCAAGCTCGGCGGAAAATGCGCATTGCGCGTCAAAGCTGCGCGCGCTGCCCTCCGTGTCCAGATAGAGTATTTGAAAAAATGCGCGCCCCGTTACCGCGACGCCGCGCGGGGAGCATGCCGCCTCGTCCGTCTTTGCCGTGCCGAGAACGGTGAGTACGCTGCCTATATCGGGCAGAGTCTGCGGCAACGTCAGGCTGCCCTCGATGCAGGTCGTCTTTGAAAGGGGCGATATCACTCCGGATAAAAATTCGGTCGTTTCCATAATAATTTCCTCCTATGATCTGTTTATCTTCATCCAATACCCCGTCCCGTCCGATGAGCGCCGAAAGGCAGAGTAGCCGCCGCCGGACGGGCGCATGTTCGGCGTACCGGGCAGCGCGATGACCGTGGCGTATACCCGTCCGCGCTCGTCGCTCAGCTCGCCCGTGAGATAGTGCCAGCGGCCGCGCGCCGAGGGGTATTCGTGCCTATACCATTTTGAATGCGGATATATCGCGCCGAACGGGCTGCTATCCAGCTCAAATCTGCCCACGGGGCAGGCGTATGCGCCCTCGTCGTCCTCAATAATGCGCGGATCTTGCGGCTTGGGCGGCTCGTCTTGTTTTTCCTGTTTTTCTTGTTCTATCTGTTCATCCTGTTCATTTTCACTCTGTTCATCCTGCGGTTCGCGCTGTGCTTCTTCCTGCTCTGTCCGTTCTTCCCGATCATTCTGCTTAACTCGTTCATCCGCCTGCGCGGTATTTTCCTTAAGCTTATCCTTTATAAGCTTTATGGCGCTGTTTATGCGCGGGTCGTCTTTTAGCTGTGCGGGCAGCTCGAGCTTCAGCGAATCATTGACATCTACAAGAGCGCGGGTGTCCTTCGGCGTATCATCGTTTGATTGCTCGGGTTCGCCCTGCTCGCGCGATATGAGCATCCTCGCGCGCGCCCAGTTAAAGGGCTTTAGCTGACCCTTTACGCAAAAGTCCTCGCCTATGGCTATCGCGCGCACGGCCGATATATCTATGGGCAAGGTGCCCCCGCGGCCGGTAAGGCGGTATGCGCCCGCATCGTCAAACACGAATATGTCGCCCTCGACGGGGTCTGCGTTCCATATGAGCGCATAGCGTGTCGCGGCGCTCTTTTGCATTACGAATGATCCCTCCGCCGCGCCCTTTAAGATGACCGTCTTTTTTACATGCTCCATCTCCTATCCTCCTCAAGAAATAATATGCAAATTTTTCAAATTCATACTTTTTTTACACTAATCCGCCCGCTTTATGATAAAATTAAATTGTATCCTTATATATGAAAGGAAAGATCGCCTTGATAGAAGTAAATAATCTCACTAAGCAATATGACAAGCTGACCGCGCTCTACGGCATATCGTTTAACTTAAAGCGGGGCGGCGCACTGGGCATACTCGGACAGGCCGGTTCGGGAAAGTCTACTCTTATGAACATTTTGGCGGGGTGCGTCAGCCCCACGTCGGGCAGCGTTTTGATGGACGGCTCCCCTGTCCGGCGGGGAAAATCGGGCGCGCTCGTCGGGTATCTTCCTCAAAGAGACCCGCTTTATGCGGATATGACGGTGAGTGAATACATCGACTTCTGCTTCACGCTAAAGCGCATCGACCCGCATCACAGGGCGGCGGAGCGCGAAAGGCTGTTCGCGCTGTGCGCCTTTGACGCGCAAGAGACCCTGCTCACGGCAGATCTCGACCCGCTTTGCAGGAGAAAGCTCTCGCTCAGCCAGGCGCTGGCGGGCGAGCCGCGCATACTGCTGCTGGACGAGCCCACAGGGGAGCTGCCCGCGGATCAATCGGATGAGATACTTTCAATAATACGCGAGGCGACGGCGGGCAGGACGGTCGTGTATGCGTCGCGCAGCCTTGCGGAATGCACGGAGCTTTGCGACAGCGTACTCATGCTAAACCGCGGAAGGGTGGCGGTGAACAGCTCGCTTGCGTCCCTCTCGGCGGAGATATCGGAATGCACGCGCTTAAAGATAAAGGTGGTCGCCTCCCGCGCGGCGGCGAGGAGCCTCATATCCGGAATACATGAGATAACGGATGCGGAGCTCGTCCCCGCAAAGGAGAGGGGCGCGGTGGAGCTTATAGTAACGTATCCCGCGCAGCTCGACCTTAGGCGCACGCTCTGGGAGCATTCGCGCACGGCGAACATACCCATATTGGAGATGAAGCAACTAAACATTTCGCTTGAGGATATATATCTGCAAATAAGCGGAGAAAGGTAAAAAAGGGAATTGACGGCTATTTTAAAAAAAGAGATAAAGAGCTATTTTAACGACCTGACGGGATATCTTTTCATATCGGCGTTTGTGCTGTCCTTTTGCATAATATTTTTAAAGGACTGCCTATTTGCGGGAAAGAACGTACTGCCCGACGTGTTTTTATCGGTAAGCTCGATACTCATTTTAATGACGCCTCTGCTCACGGTACAGATGTTCACAATGGAGCGCAGGCAGAACACGTGGACGCTGCTTGCGTCGTCTAACATGAGCATGTCCGCGATAGTGCTGGGCAAGTTCTTTGCAGCGGCGGCGCTAATGGCGGTCTGCGTCCTGTCGACGTGGATAGACGCGCTCGTGCTTTCGCTCTATACGCAGGTGTATGTGGGCGAGCTGATATGCTGTCAGATAGGGCTGTTTCTGCTGGGGAGCGTGTATATCGCGGTGGGCGAGCTCATAAGCGCGATCTGCCGAAGGAGATTGACGGCCGCGGCAATCACGATATTCTCGCTGTTTCTGAC
Source organism: uncultured Christensenellaceae bacterium (assembly GCA_934373295.1). Lineage (GTDB taxonomy): Bacteria > Bacillota > Clostridia > Christensenellales > Christensenellaceae > HGM11616. The sequence goes on from CAKROK010000029.1 coordinate 18,763, forward strand.
CGGCCTTGCGGGTTCGTCCGTGATAGCGGCGGACAGCGGGATATTGAGCAATCTTTTGGGCGTGCTTTCGCCGTATATATTTTTCAGCCGCTTTTGCAGGGGCGTTTTTTCGATATCTTCAGTGCTGTTTTTGATGGTGTATACGGCGGTATGCCTGATGCTCACGGTGCGCTGTGTTGAATACGGGAGGGTAAAGGGAATATGAAGCCTGTAACTCGATTCTTAAACAGATTTAAGCCGGAAAACTTAAAAAACGCAGTCAGCATTCTCATAGTAGCCGTGCTGCTGCTTGCGGCGGCGGTGCTCTCAGGCGTGGAAAGCGCTCAGGGCGGCGGGATGGACCTGACCGATAACGGAGTCTATACTCTTTCGGACGAAACGCGCGATATGTTAGATGCTCTCGACGAGAACATTGACATATACACGCTGTATTCCCCGGGAAACGAAAACCGTATTATAACGGCACTTTTGAAGAAATTCGCCGCAAATTCAACCATGCTTACGGTATCGAATGTCGATCCGTCCGGCTCGCGCGAGGCGATCAGCTTTGCGGAAAATGCGTCCGGCCTTGCGGTGGGCTCGATAGTCGTCGCGCTGGAGGACGGCTCGAGATATACCGTGCTTAGCTCGGGCTCGCTGTATGTGACGGATGACGAGGGGACGGCGCTTCGTGCGGAGGGCAAGCTCATCACGGCGATAGATTACGTCGCCACGGGGAACACGATAAACGTGCGCCTTTTATACGGTCATCAGGAGACGGCGGACAGCGAGCTGACGGAGATGCGCAGCTATCTCGATTCATTAAATTATAACGTTAGCCGATACGACTACCTGCGCTCATCTGAAAAGCTGGATCCAAAGACGGATATACTCATAGCGGTATCCCCAAAGACCGACCTGACGGCGGAGGAATACGCGGGGATATCCGAGTTTTTGGAGGCCGGCGGAACGTTTATAGTTATGATGGACAATGCCTATTACGACACATCGACGGGCAGGATAGAGCGCGTGCTCAGAAAACAGGATAATTTTGTGAGCCTGCTCCACGATTACGATATGGCGATAAGGCGGACGATAATCGCCTGCTCAGACGCCTCGCAGACGGGTTTTCGCTCGACGACGCTCCCGCTGGAGGCGGATGAGGCGTATATGGAAAAGGTGGCGGAGTCCGGAGGGACGGCGGTTTTTTCGGAATGCGGCGCGATAGACTTTGACGACGAGGATGAAGAGGTCTCCCGACACATACTCTTAACGACGCACGAGAGCTGCTATAAAAAATCAATAGGCATAAAATACTTAGATCTGCGCGAGCTGGGCGCGGAGGAAAAGGGCAGCTTCGTCGTGGGCGCGATGAGCGAAAAAGGCGAGGGGAGACTTGTGCTGTTTTCGACATCATCATTCGTGAGAAACGCGGAGTTCGGCATTTCCGCAAACAGCGCCGTGCTAATAGACGCCATGAGCTTTTCACAGGCGGGCGAGCCCGCCGCGCAGACGCCGCCCAAGGCGCTGAACAAGACATTCTCGCTTAAAAGCGACTTCATGCGCGTGATATGGGTCATATTGTTAACGGTCATCCCCGCGGGCGCGTTGATGGGCGTGGGGGTGTATAGACTCGCGAAGAGAAAAAGATTAAAAATACGACTTAAAAAACGTTAGAAAATCCATATGTGGCAAAAATCAGCTGCTAAACGATTTATTCGGCTTTTATCCGCAGGTATTCATGGAGATACTTGCGGATTTTTTTGTGCAGTGTTAATCTTAATTTAAAGAATATGAAACAAAATACAAGGAGAGACACAATGTCGGAAAGAATTAAGCTCGTTTACGCGGATGACAACAGCAGCACTTTGCAGGATCTTACGCAATACCTCGGCGGCAAGGAGGGCATTGACGTCGTAGGCACTGCCGGAAACGGACAGGACGCGTTTGAACTTATAAGGGAAAAGCGTCCGGACGTCGTGGTGACGGATCTCATCATGCCGATATGCGACGGCTTTACGCTTTTAGAGCGCATACGCGAGGGCGCGCTGGGATATCGACCTGTGGTGATAGTCGTATCCGCTCTGAGCCGTGAGGAGATAATCGACCGCGCCGTGCGCATGGGCGCATATTACTTCATGGTAAAGCCCGTGGATAAAGAGGCGCTTTACAGGAGGATAGTCGATTTGAGCGCGGTGAAGGACGACAGCAAGCTCATCGCCTTCCCCGAGGACGTAAAGCGCAGCGACGACGAAAAGCTGTCGAGCATATTCCTTTCGATAGGCATACCCGCGCATATAAAGGGATATCAGTATCTGCGCGAGGGGATAAAGATGGTGATAGAGGATCCGGACAGGATAAGCTGCATAACCAAGGTGCTGTATCCCGGCATAGCGGAGCATTTTTCCACCACGCCCTCAAAGGTGGAGCGCGCCATTCGCCACGCGATAGAGGTCGCTTGGACGCGGGGCAGGATAGACAACATAAACGCCATATTCGGATACAACATATACTCCAAAAATGACAAGCCGACAAACGGAGAATTCATCGCGCTCATAGCTGACAAGCTCATTTTGGAAAAAAGCGCGTAATTGACGGTATTCATTTCAAAAAATGTGAATATACGGTATATAATCACATGAGTTGTGGATAATGTGGATAAAGCGGTCGAGTTATCCACTAAAAAAATGACGGCGTAAGGCAATTTTGTGGATATTGTGGATAACTCGGGGTAAATTTTTCCGCTTTGCATATACATCCGGCGTATGCAAATGCTGTATTATTGGTGTGTATATACGCTGTCAAAAATGCATAAAGCGATGTGAGCGGATTTTTAGAAGAATGCGGCAAATGCCCAAGGGGACGGGAAGAGATGAGAAAAAAGGGAGGAGGGATAGGGAAAAAAGGTAAAAAATGTGAATAAGCCGCGGCTCATTTGCAAATGCTATGAATACACAATATTCATCGGCAAAAGGAGAGTGCAAATGAAGGCAAACGCGACGATTCTTGCAAAAAACAGGATAAGTGTCTTTATGGGGCGAAGGGTGAAGCTCAAGGCAATCGGGGACAGGAACAGGGTGACCATGTTGACGGGCGTCGTGGACGGAATATACCCTTCGCTTTTTACCGTAACGCAGGCCACGGCCGACGGACCGAAAAAGCGCTGTTTTTCATACACGGACATCATCACGGGCAGGCTGTTTATAAAGGAAGAAGAGTAGGCGCACCCGGCGGACACGGTGAATCATACGCAAGTCATACGTCAGTCCCTCCGATTAAAAAGCGAGCTTGACGATGAGGCGCGGCGCAGGTTTTTGCGCGCCGTAGGCGCGCAAAAACTAAGCCCGCCCGCCTCCGGCGGGCGGGCGACTTTCACGCATGAAACGGCGGGAGCCGTTTCATGCGTGAAAGCTGCGCCGCGCGTGGACGTATGAGATGAAGCTTTTTTTCTTGAGCGGGACGGCATAACGACTTAAATTTATAATGAAGCTTTGCGTTAGCAAAGCAACCTATGACTTCAATTTGCGAGGATATTCGCACTATCAAAATAAAGCGCATAAACAATTCTACCCGAATAAAATCCCATATCAAAATCAAACTTCAATCAGATATGCCAACACGGATATTTACGCAAATGAGCATAAAATAGAAATGTTTTTTTGAAAACTGAGGGGGGAGAAGATATAAACGCAACTTTACCGAACAAAGAATTTTTTATAAGCGATATAATTCGCTATTTTCCGAATTATTGGCTCTGAAATATTGACTATTTTGCGTTTTGCTGATATTCTATTTAAGGCAAAGAAAAAGGAAAACCAAAGCAAAGGAGCTTTTTATATGGCAGGATTAGCGGTATTCGGTTCACAGTGGGGCGATGAAGGCAAGGGAAGGTTCGTGGATCTGCTCGCGGAACAGGCGGACTACGTGATTCGCTATCAGGGCGGAAACAACGCGGGGCATACGGTATACGCGAACGGCGTGGAGTATAAGCTGCGCACGATTCCCTCCGGCGTTATCTCAAACAAGATATGCCTTATCGGAAACGGCGTGGTCGTGGACCCTGCCGATCTCATCGACGAGCTTGAATACTTGAAAAATAAGGGCTTGACCGTAAAGAATCTATACATTTCGGACAGGGCGCACGTCATAATGCCCTATCACCGCGAGCTTGACCGCTTGAAGGAGGCTAAGCTCGGGGACGCGAAGATAGGCACGACCTGCAAGGGCATCGGCCCGTGCTATACGGACAAGGCGGCGCGCTGCGGCATCCGCTTCTGCGACCTCATGGAGCCTGATACGTTTGCCGGGAAGCTTAAAAAGCTGCTTGCGGATAAGAACGAAGAGATCGTAAAGCTGTACGGCGGCGAGCCGCTCGATTATGATACTATCTTAAATGAATACACGGAATATGCGAAGATACTCGCGCCCATGGTCACGGACACCGCGGTAATGGCGGATAAGGCGCTCAAAGAGGGCAAAAAGCTCATGTTTGAGGGCGCCCAAGGAATGCTTTTGGATATTGACCTTGGAACATATCCTTACGTCACGTCCTCTCACCCTTCTGCAGCTGGCATATCGGCAGGTATAGGCTTAGGCCCGCAGTGTGTCTCGAAAGTGCTGGCGATAGTCAAGGCATACACCACGAGAGTGGGCGAAGGGCCGTTCGTCACAGAGCTTTTGGACGACATGGGCAGCGCTATTCGCGAAAAGGGACATGAATACGGCGTGCGCACGGGTAGGGCGAGACGCTGCGGCTGGCTGGATCTCGTCGTGTTAAAGCACGCGATACGCTCCTCCGGAATAACCGACTTTGCGCTCTCGCGCATGGATACGCTGGGCGGCTTTGACAAGGTCAAAATTTGCACGGGCTATGAATGCGACGGGCAGATAATTGACTATTATCCCGCGTCGTTAAACAAGCTCGCGAAGATGAAGCCCGTATACACCGAGTTTGAGGGCTGGAGCGACGACCTCTCCGCCATGAGGAGCTTTGATGAGCTGCCCGAGCCCGCGAAGAAGTACGTCCGCTTTATCGAGGAGCAGACGGGCGTGCCTGTCTCCATGATAGGCGTCGGCCCGGAAAGAGAGCAGTGCATAGTCAGAAATCAGATGTTTTAATATAGGTATCAAAGCCACAAGCCCGAGCTTCGCATAGTCAAAGCTCGGGCTTTTTTAGAGAGGAAATATGTAAAAAGAAATGGCGGAAAAGGGTAAGGGGAGAGGGGTTTGTGCGGTTGAGTTAAGTGGGGTAGATTATCAAATTAAGAAAAAGGTTTGTGCGCTTGAGTTAAAAAGAGCGATTATACACGTAAAGTGAAGTCATAGGTTGCTTTGCTAACGCAAAGCTCCATTATATGTGCGCGCGGCGCAGCTTTCAAAAGCGAAAAGGCTCCCGCCTTTTCGCTTTTGAAAGTGCCCGCCCCAGCC